>JAOTZH010000022.1 GCA_029861425.1 Gemmatimonadota bacterium | reverse complement strand
GGTCGATCGATACCTTGCACGTCTCACGCCGCCGATCGTGGAAATTCAGGTTCACGAGACCCAGCGCCGCGCGCGCGTTCCGGAAGACGTAGCCGGCAGTTCGGAGGTCGAAGGGCATCGTCTCCATGATCGGGTGCGCCTGAGCACTCGTGAGCGTGGTGATCTGCCCGTGGACGTACTCCTCGGGCGCGTCGCCGGGGAGGCCCATCGACAGCTGATGATACTGATAGGCGGAATCCTCGAACCGGCGCCCGACCCGCGGCAGGTGCACGAACGGAACCAGAACCTGACGATTGTCCATCAGACCCTCGAGCGCCGGACGCTCACCCGTCGCCTCGAGCCATGAGGTCAGGAAGAGGCGAGCGGTCGACAGCGTTCCGGTGGCCAGAGCCAGCTCCTCGACCGGGCGGTGCTCCTCCCCACCACCGTCGAGGCGTCTCACCCGCAGTCGGGTCGCCCGGCGGTTTTCGTCGAGATCGAACGCTTCGGCGAGAAGGCCCGGCTCGTACGTGAATCCGTCGTATCGTCTGCATTGTTCGAGCGTCATGTCGGGGGTGTAGAGGGCGCCGACCGGACAGCCCCAGAGGCACCGGTTAAGGTAGCCGCAGCCCTGCCGATCGAGCCGATCGCGCGACAGCACGGCGAGCCGCGACCGTCCGACGTGGCAGCCGAGCTTCGTCCGCAGACGCGTCCGTGCCTTCGCGTATCTCCCGAGGAGCGATGCGGAGGTGGCGTCGAGCCGAAGCGGCGCGTCGATGCCCGCATGCCACGGCATGAAGCTCGAGAGGTCGTCGTGTTCACCGATCACCCCGATCCGATCGGCGACCTCCTCGTAGTGCGGAAGCAGATCCTGAAACCCGAAGGTGAACTCGGCGAGCTCTTCCTCCGTAAACGGATAGACCCCGGCGGTCCACGCGCGCGCCAGGCCGCCGGCTGCCCAGGAGCTCAGCGGCTCGAACCCTCGGGACGTCTCCTCGAGGCCCTCGGGGCGTTCGAACACGAACTGCTTCTGGGGCGGGAACCCGTAGAGCTCTCCGTCCGCGCCCGGAAGCGCCAGCCCGTAGAGGTCTCGGCCGAGGAAATAATCGATCGGGTCCTCGAGGACGCTCTTGAGCCCGCTCGCCGTCGCGTCCCGCGCGACCGCCCGAGCGCCTTCGAGGCCCGCATCGATGAGGTGTACGGCGAGTCCCCTCTTCAGCAGCCCGAGGGCGAAGTGCACTCCGCTGGGTCCCGACCCCACTACCGTGACCGATTTCATGATCAGTCGCGTCCCACACCGAGCGGGTACGCGAGGCCGGAAACCACGAGCCCCAGCAGCAGCGCCGAAATGCTGACAACGCCTCGCGTCGCGAGCCCGAAGAAGAACGCGGCCCCGCCTGCGCTCGGTCGCTCGTATAGCTCGAACGTGTCAGGCGCGTTTTCGAGCAGCGCGGTCATGAGGACGAGCCGTTTCCGTACCGCGGACGCCGGCGAGAGCACGCGCGCCGTCATGTCGACTGCGCGCAGCGGCATTGGCCAGGAGCTCATCGAGAACAGGAGACGATCCAGACGATCCGCCGGCGAGAACCGCTCGGGGAAGCGCTCGAGAGCGTCGACGTATCGTCCGCGAACATAGTCGCCCGGCTGGACGCCGCTCAGGTAGCGTCCGAAACGATCGCATTCCGCTGTCACGGACGACCCTACCGCACCATCCGATTGTAGACGGTGCCCACGACACGCCCGGCGCCGTATCCCAGCACGAAGGCGTACACGAAGCCGATGAACGCGCCCAGAAACGTGACCCGATAGCCGGGAAGGTAGTTGCCCAGCAGGTTGAGGTGCTGGCCCACGTTGGCGCCGCCCTTGATGACGAGGAAGAGGGTCGCGACCAGCAGCCCGAGCCCGAGCACGAGCCCCGTGCTGATGCCCCAGGCACGCTCGTTCAGACGGCGGATGGCGGCCTGTATGGCTTCGGTGTCGTTCGTCGGCTCGGTCACTATGGGTCGCTCCTGTCGGTGATCGACGACTCAGATATGGTCGAGGAAGTCGCGGGTCTGGCGCAGCTCCTCGCGCGTCCTCGCGATGAATATGGACGTGGCGACGGCGAAGTTGTGCACGAAGGCCGCGAACCAGGCGAAGACGAACGAGGCGACGAAGGCCCAGAAAAAGCCGATGAAGGCACCAGGCCACGAGACCTCGTACCCGTAGAAATACTCGCCCACCAGACGCAGACCCGTGGGGTCACCGCCCAGCACGACGAGCGCGAAGACGGTCGCCGCAAACAGAAGCGTCCCGCCCACGAGACCGACCGCAACGCCCAGCGCTCGCTTGTGGATCGGAAGAAACGCGAGCATCGCCTCGACGGCGGCCTCGTCGCTCGGGCGCTCCCGCGGCTCGTGCAGTTCAGGCACCGTGCTCATACCAGACGCTCTCCTTGGGGCGGGACGGCAGCGGCGGCCAGGTCTCGACGCCCACTTCCTCGAAGGCCGCGACGTCGGCGGGCGGCAACGGCGCCCCCACCACGGAATACGCGACCGCACCGCTCAACGCGGACAACCCGTTTGAAAAATAGAACAGCAGGTGAAGAGGGATAGCCCCCAACGCCACCCTCAGCCCTCCGGCCCGGAAGAGACAGGCGAACAGAGAAGCGTTGAGCAGAACGACGACCGAGGCGGCCCAGATGGAGACCGCAACCGGCCACCAGGATCGGAATACCGCCGCGGCCGGGAGAATCCCGAAAGCGAGCCAGGTCAGCACGACGCAGAGCCGGTTGATCGGACGAACGTTGAGAGCGCTGCCCCCCGCGTTCGGCCCCTCGTGCAGGATCAGACGCGTCCAGGGCACCCCCCGGTGCTTGAGATCCGTTCGCAGCACGTCCGAGAGCGTCCAGCGCTTTAGGTGACACGCCTGGATCGCGGGATCGAGCAGGATCTTGTGTCCGCTGCGGCGAAGCCTGCGACCCAGCTCGATGTCCTCGATCTGCGGCCGGGCGAAGTGCCACTCGTCGTACATGCCGACCTCGTGGAAGACGTCCGCGCGAATCGCTCCGCAGCCGGCCCAGAAGGTCTCGGCTTCACCGCCCCCCTGCTGATGGACGAAGTGGTGCAGGAGGTTGCGGTACTGGGAGACGATGCCACGGGCCGCGGGGCAGTCGTCGTAGGAACCGAACACCGCCGCGATGTCACCGCGCTCGGCGAATGTGTCGAGGATGCGGCGGAGTGCGTCGGGGTGGACGCACACGTCGGAGTCGACGAAGACGAGGATCTCGCCTCGGGCCACCTCGGCGGCCCGATTGCGGGCGTATGCCGGACCGCGGGGCCGACCGGGAAAGCGGACGACGACGTCCGCGTGCTCGAGCGCGATCTCGGCGGTGCGATCGTCGTCGTGTCCCATGGAATCGCCGTCGACCGAGACGATCAACTCCCAGTCCGACCGATCGACGTCGCTGGCTTCGAGGGCGCGGATCGCCGTTGGCAGAAAGGCGGTCGCGCGGTGAGCCGGCATGACGACCGATAGCCGCACGGCTTCGTCATCGCCCTTCCGGATGACCATTCGGTCCTTCCCCACGGATCCGCGCTCGGTCACGCGAGCCCCCTCCCCACGGCCCAGCGGCGGGCGTCCCGGGCGGCTCGCCGCACGCTCAAGCGGGCCCGGAAGGTCGTGGTCCCCCACGCCTCCAGCTGGCCCGGGCGGCGATAGTAGAAGGCGTCGAGTCGAGGGAGTCGGAGTGGCATGGCACCCGCGCCCAGCGTATCGAGATCGGCCGTGCAGGCCCATTCGTGCACGGAGCCGGCGGCGGCGACCGCGCGATCGTCGAGGTCGCCGTAGGGATAGGCGAACCCGGCGGCACGGCTGCCAAGCTGTTTCTCGATGTCGGCGGCGGCCCCCGCGACCTCGTCCTCGAGCCGTGCGTCGTCGACCTCGTCGAGGTGCGGGTGGAGCCGGGTGTGCGATCCGATCTCGAGTCCTTCCTCGGCGAGCCGGCCGATCGAATCCCAGCTCATTAGCGGGAGGGTCGGGATGGTCGGATCGTCGCGCCCACCCCAGGCGTTCGAGCCGCCCACGTGACCCGTGACCACGAACACGGTCGCCGGAAGCCCCAGGTCGCGCAGGATCGGCCAGCCGACAGACGCGAGGTTCTCGAACGCATCGTCGAACACCAGAGACACGCCGTCTTCTTCGGGGGGAAGCTCGAGAAGCTCCGCGATCCCCACGACTCGCGTCAGTGACGCGGCGAGCCACTCCGCGTGACGCCGGAACGTCGACTCGTCGACCGAGATCACCGACCCGCTGGGGTCGATCGAGTGATAGGTCAGGATCGCTCTCACTCGTCTAGCTCCCCCTCACGCCGACTGCAGGGCGGCGCGCTGCTCGGCCACCACATCGGAGACGATCTGCTCGAGCGACGTCTCGGGCCGGTACCCGAGCGTGCGCTCGAGCTTCGTCACATCCGGTACACGACGCTGCATGTCCTCGAACCCCTCCGCGTAGGCCTCGTCGTAGGGGATGTGAAGGATCTCCGAGTCGCTCCCCGCCTCCTCGCGGACCATCTCGGCGAGTCGGTTGATCGTCACCTCGCGATCCGACCCCACGTTGAATACCTGCCCCGCGGCGGATTCGTCGAGCATCAGCCCTTCGATCGACCGGACCGCGTCGTCGACGTGACAGAAGCAGCGCGCCTGCTCTCCGGTCCCGAATACAGTGATGGGCTCTCCCGCGACCGCCTGGGCCGCGAAGGTGGGGAGCACCATGCCGTACTGTCCCGTCTGTCTCGGCCCTACTGTGTTGAAGAGTCGGACCACCGTGACGGGGACGCCTTTGTCGCGGTGGTAGGCGAGGCCGAGCCACTCGTCGAGGGCCTTGGAGCAGGCATAGGCCCAACGAGCGTGGGTCGTCGCCCCCATGACCAGGTCGTCCGCTTCGGCGAACGGGATCTTGTCGCTCTTTCCATAGACCTCGGACGTCGACGCGAGGACGATCGGCTTCCTCTTCCGTGACACGGAATCGAGCACGACCTCGGTGCCGTGGACATTCGTCTCGATCGTGTGCACGGGCTGCTCGACGATCAGTCGAACGCCGACGGCCGCGGCGAGATGCACTGTGATGTCGCAGCGATCGACCAGTTCGCGGACCAGCGGTCCGTCCCTCACGGTCCCGATTCGATAGTCGAAGCTCGGATTATCCAGGTACGGGTCGATATTGGCCATCGCGCCCGTGGACAGGTTGTCCAGGACGAGCACCTGGTGCCCTCCAGCCAGCAACCGCTCGGCGAGGTGGGAACCGATGAAGCCTGCTCCGCCCGTGATGAAGACTTTCACGCCGTTCTCCTTCGCTCCGTCAAGCGGCTTCGGAGATCGCGCGCGCGATCTCGTGCCGTCCAGCGCGCTCGGCCGCCCGGCCGACCAGATCCAGATACGCGGGAACCACCGCGCTTTCCGACCACCGACTCCGGAAGCTCCGACGGGCGCGCTCGGCGCACGTCGCCCGGTGCTCCGGGTCCGCACGCATCCTCTGCATGGCGTGGATCAGTTCTTCGGTATCGGAGAACAGCTCGCCCCCACCGGACGTCTCGACGATCTCGGGGAACGGTCCCAGACGACGTGCGATGACGGGCGTACCCTGACGGAACGCCTCGATCAGGATGATGCCGAACGTCTCGTAGCACAGCGACGGAACGATCAGCGCATCGGCCGAGCGGTAGTATCCGTCGAGCTCCTCCGGAGCGAGTCTGCCCAGGAACTGGACGCGGGGATTGCCCTCGGCCAGGGCCTCCAGGGCCGCCCTGTGGTTCCCATCACCCGCGATCAGCAGGTCGGCATCCCCGTACTCGCGAAACGCCGGGATCACGTCATCCAGGCCCTTGATCGCCTCCAGGCGGCCAACGAACAGGAAGTAGGGACGGCCGTGGGGCGACCCGCCGGCGACCATGGATCGACGATCCTGCTCGACCGTGACGTCCGGCAGGAAATACGGCAGGACCTCCATGTCTCGCTTGAAGCCGAACTCCGCGTGCTTCCGGCGACTGAATTCGCTCTTCGCGATGAAGACGTCGATTTCGGACAGCCGTCGCTCGAGGCTGCCCGCGTAACGCCACGCCTGTGGCGGCCGCCGGTAGGACAGCACACACCGAAGGCACTGCCGTCCGGTGCAGAGCTCGCGATTGTGCCGCCACAGCACATGAGACGGGCAGACCAGCCAGTGCTCGTGGGCTTCGTAGACCTTGACCCCGTCCCCGATCGCAAGCAGCCCGGGGCCGCCGATCAAGGAGATGTTGTTGTAGTGAACGATATCGAACTGCCCGTCTGCCAGCAGATCCCGAATTCGGCCGCCCGTGAGAACCGGGCGGCCGAGCTGCTGATTTAGGAGCGGTGACAGGGGGCCGGAGCCGCTCTTCAGCCCGACGACGGTGAGCCCAGCGGGTTCCTCGACAGGTGCAGGGTCCGGACCCCGGTTTAGCGTGTTGTACGCGTCTACGTCGTGGACGACGGTCACCTCGTGGCCACGCCGCACGAGCGCCCGCGACAGGCGCTGGATCGCGATTCCGTCCCCGCCGAAGTTGTGCGGCGGATAGAATGTCGTGAGCATCGCGACGCGGAGCGGTCGTGCCATCACGCTCCCGCCTCCCGGATGGCGGCGAGCGCCGCGCGGGCACCGGTCTCCCAGCTCAGCGCGCGGGCACCCTGGAGGGCCCTTTCCCCCATCTTCTTCTGGAGGACCGGGTCGTTCGAGAGCAAGCGCAGGGCGCCCTCGAGCGTGTCCTGATCACCGGGCGCCACGAAGATCCCCCCTCCCGCGAGAAGCTCCGGCAGCGGGCTTTGCGTGGTCGCGATCACCGGTGCGCCGCACGCCGCCGCCTCTACCGCGGGCAGCCCGAATCCCTCGGCCTCCGAGGGCAGCACGAGGGCGAGGGCCCCCGAATGGAGGTGCCGCAGCTCGTCGTCCGGCACGAAGCCGGTCCACATGACCTTCTGCTCGGTCCCGGCCTCCTGAATCGCGTCCTTGATCCGCTGGATGTTCTTCAGGAACGAGTCGGATCCGGGATCACCAACGAGCAGGAGGTACGGTGCGTTTTCCCGTTCCTCTCGCACGACACGCGCGTGCGCCCAAACGAGCGACGTCACTCGCTTGTGAGGGTTGAAGCCGCCGACGTACACGAACCAGCGGGCACCGCCCGGCAGACCGAGCCGCCCGGCCGCCCCGTGGATGTCGCCATTCATGCTGGGCTGATAGACGGCGGCGGGGGCTTCGCCCGCGACCCGAATCTTCGTCTCGGGCACCCCGAGGAACTCGTGGATCGCCCGTGCAGAATAGTCGGAGACGGTGAGAATCAGCTTCGCCTGCTGAAGGGCCAGACCGACCTTCATCTTCCAGAAGAGCCGTGACCGGGTCGTCGGGAGCGTCAGATGAGGATATCGGTCGGCGATCACGTCGTGGATCGCCACCACGGCCTTCTGCCTCATCGGAAGCGGGAAGTAGCTGTATACCGATGGCGAGAAGAACACGTCGGGGTTTTGACGCTTCACCGCCCGCGTCAGCTTCAGCATGTCCCACAGGCGCCGACTATTCGTGGCCGACGCCGCCTCCACGGGAGACTCGCTCATGGAGACCTTCTCGATCGAGACGTTGGGGCCGTCGAGATCGAAGCTCTCATATGCCGCTTGATCGGCGAGGAAGAGGAACTCCACGTCCTGCGCCTGGTCCACCATCGAGCGCAGGAGCTCACGGGTGAAGCGTCCGTACCCGCGGCCGTTCGCCCAGCAGCAGGCGTCCACCCCGACTCTCAAAGGGGCACCTGTTGCCGCGCCGGGAGCATGTTCACCGTCCCTGGCTCGCGGCGACGGCCGGGGCGACGCCGGGAAACGGGGTCGCCGGCCGTTCGAGACGCTGCTCCTCGTGGTACTCGTAGTCGGTGTTCACCGACCAGATGTCATGCTGTGCGCCCAGCATGTTCCAGACGGTCATCATCGACGTGAGCATCGAATGGTCCTGGTTGTTGTACTTGTGCATCCCGTTCCGGCCCACGGGGTGCAGGTTTGGAATCGGATCGATGTGGTCGCGGATGACGTCCAGATGATCGCGGTACTCTCCGTCGTAGATCGGATACGCTTTCGGCATCCGAACCACGGCGCCGTCGGTCACGAGCGACGGATCCGCGAGACCGAGCTCTCCGATCTCCTTCTTCGCGAGCTCGATCAGTTCCGCATCGGCCGTCTCCCAGAGTCCATCGCCCTCGAAACAGAAGTACTCGAGTCCCAGGCAGGACTTCGACGGGTCTCCAAGCAGGTGTGGGCTCCAGTTGCCGAAGTTCTGGATGCGCCCGACCTGAACGCCCGACGAGTGGATGTAGATCCAGTTGTCGGGGAACAGGTCCTTCTCGTCCACGATCAGGGCCACGACGAGGAAGTCCCGGTACCGAAGTCCTTCGGCTGCGGCGGCGACCGGCGCCGGTGGGGTCGGTCGGATACACCGGACCAGACCCCGAAGATCGAGCGACGAGATGACGTGGTCGGCCTCGATTCGCACCTCGCCGTCCGGAGAGGTGGCGACGACCGCGGTCGCCCGGTCGCCCGCGACCTCGACGCCCTCCACACGGTGCCGCATCAGCACCCGGCCTCCCTTGTCCTCGATCGCCTTCGCGGTCAGCTCCCACATCTGGCCCGGACCAAGGCGGGGATACCTGAACTCGTTGATCAGGGTCTTGATCTTGGTCGAGCGCTTGTTGAGCGAGGCGGCCGAGAGCACGGCCTTCGCGAGCGAGAGCCCCTTGATGCGCTGGGCGGCCCATTCGGCGCGAATCTCGGTGCAGGGGATCCCCCAGACCTTCTCCGTATACGTCTTGAAGAACGTCTCGTAGAGCTTCTTGCCGAACCGGTTGGTGACCCACTGCTCGAAGTTCTCCTCGACCGGGCTCGGTCGAAGGTGCGCCTTCAGGTAGCTGAAGAAGATCGAGATCGCTCGGAAGATCCCCAGACCGAACAGCGCGTTCATCGGCTTGAGCGGGTAGTCGAAGAACTTCCCGTCGTAGTAGATGCGAGAGAGCCGCGGGACCGTGAGGAACTCGTCCGCCAGTACCTCGTCCCACATCTCCTGGACCGGCGCGATCTTCGTGAAGAAACGATGACCGCCGATGTCGAATCTGAAGCCATCGTATGTGGCGGTCTGCGAGATGCCGCCGACCATGTCGGTGGCCTCGAAGACCGTCACTTCGACCCCCTCGCCGGCGAGCACGTAGGCGGCGGTCAGTCCCGCCGGACCACCCCCCAGCACGGCGACGCGGTCGCCCTCCCGCAGCTGCGCGAACGACCGCGCTCCTCGCATCCCTGTCTCCGTCATCCGGTCAGACGCCGCCGTTCCTGTGGGTTGTCCGCGCGGACGGCCTCCCCGGGCCTCCCATCCCGCGTGTGTCGCGCGTGCGCTACAGGTCACCGGTGGCGGGTTGTCCTCCCAGACCAACGTGCCAACACGGGACCCCCGAAATGACTGCCGATCGGGTACGTAGCGTCGCTGTACGACGTGGGTTGGGTCGCAAAGGCTATGCCCCGATCGGGACCCCTCGCGACGGGGCGGCCAGAGGTGACCCGGGGAGCGTCTAGCGCGGCACTTCGACCCAGGCTCGCGGGCCGTTCGCCGGGCTCACTAGCAGGAAGTCCGAGAAGCGGCCCACGACGGCGACGGTGGACCTGGATTCTGCGGTCGTGCGTCGAGGGGCGCCGCGCTCCGGCGAGGATAGAATCGCCTCTCCAGCCGCCACGACAGTCTCGTCGATCGGCGTGTCGAGCAGCTCGACTCCAGTGCGAACGAGTCCGACCCGTCCGTCGGGGAGGCGAACGCGGAGATCGCGCCCCGCGGCGCCCAGGAGCCTCAAGACACTGTAGCGGGCCAGCTCCTCATCGCCGTCGGTCGTGCGTTGCCCGTCGAAGGCGACCCGGGCGTCCGCACGGGTCCGGACCCACTCGCCGATCAGGGAGGGGTCAGCGCGGAGAGGCGGCGGCGTGTCGGGCGGCTCGTCGAGGAATCCGAACGGGTCGAGGGGCCCCTCGCCACGTCTGTAGAGCCCGAAGTGGAGGTGCGGTGGAGTCGTTCTCGCGTTCCCGGTGTTGCCGACGAGCCCGAGCGTGTCGCCGGCCTGGACTCGTCGTCCTCGCTCGACGAGCTGCTCGTCGAGGTGCGCGTAGTACTGCGAAGTGCCGCGTGCGTTGTCACGAACCCACACCACCTTCCCACCGAGACGCTGATCGCCGACTCGCGATACGACCCCCTCCGAGACCGCGAGAACCGGCGTCCCGCGAGGCGCGAAGATATCCACGCCGTGGTGGGAGCGTCGTCCCGCGTCGCGCGAAGCTCCGAAGAAGCTCTGGATGTCGCCGGTGTCGTGATCCAGCACCGGGAAGGCCAGGACGGCCGCCTTCACGATCCTGAGCGTCACCCGAACGTCCTGGAGCAGCTCCGCCTGCACCCGGATGAGAAAGTCCCCCTCGCTCGATGGCTCGAACTCGAGCGCCCGATCGCCCTCGTGCGTGTAGGCGACGTGATCGGTCGATCCGTCCGCGCTGAGACGGAACACGTCGACGAAGACGCCGGACGCTCCGAACGGCTCCGTCGAGTAGGAAACCTGGATCGACTGTCCTTGGTCGATCGAGATGAGGTAGGCCGCCGCGGTCGGCTCCTCGGCCGGGTAGAAGGCGACCTCCTCGAACGGCGGCTCGAGCTCTACCGGAGATGACAGGGCGCCGACCGCCGCCTCGTGCCAGCGCGCGGCGAGGGCCGTCCCACCGAGACCCGCCTCCTCGAGCGAGACCAGATACGCCTCGTGCGGCGTGGCGGGCGCAGGTCTGACGTCCTCGATCACGGCCTCGATGCGCTCGCAGGACGTCAGGGTGCCCATGCAGAGGAGGGCGAGCCCCATCGCCGAGGCACCGAAGATTCGTTGGTTCGGTCGAGCCATGGCCATTCAGATCTCGTGTGGCGTCCCGTGATCCGTTCGATCACCCCGGACAATACGTCACACGTGATACGCGGTTCCACCCCGGGCCGAAAGACGCGATCTGCTCGCACGCATGGGGGCGCCTTCATGGCAAGCCCGCGAGGTTCGCTGAATTACGCTCCCATACCGAGCAGCCACTCGAACGCGCGGTCGGCGACCTCGGGCGGCACCGTGTGCGGCCCGTCGAAGTTGTCGAACGTGACGTCATACCCGTCGGCCCTCAAATCCGGCACGATGTCATCCCGGCTGAGGTTCACGGGGAGAATCGTGTCGGCATCCCCGTGTGAGATGTACACGCGGGGAAGGCCGGCCCGGGTAGGGGTGATGACGAAACCGGGGGAGAAGGCCACGACGTGTGAGAACAGGTCGCCGTTGGAGAGGCCGACGGAGAGGGCGTAGGACGCCCCGTCGGAAAACCCGCCCAACGCGAGGCGCGTCGGGTCGATATTGCATAGCCCGAAGGTCTGCCCGAGCGCGCTGTCCATGAACGCGATGTCGTGGCTGAACCGCGTCTGGATGATGTCCCACGTTCGATCCCTCGAGTCGATCGCGAGAATGATGACGCCGCTCGCTTCGCCACGAGCCTGATAGTTGAGCCAGTTGTCGGCCGCACCGGTCGCCCCGTGAAGCAGGACGAGCAACGGTGTGGGCGTCTGTGTATCGTACGTCGACGGGACATACAGCCACCCGTCCCGCGGCGCGCCGAGACCCAGAGGCGACTCACCGAGGGTGGGTGACCCCGTCGGTGTCCCGGGGCGAGCCGAGAGCCTCGCGCTGCCCGGGCCCTGCTGGGCCGCGGGTTGGGTCACGCCGCCGCACCCCACTGTCGCGGTGGCCGCGAGAGCGGCCAGCCCGGCACGCACGAACTCGCGACGCGAGACATCCGGGACGTGAGACGAGATCAACGCTGGCTCCTGGTTCGAGACGGTGTTTCTTGCAGTTGATGCAGGTAGAACGCTCGAGCACCGCGTCGCAAGACGCCGGGCGGGGGGGCATTGGTGCGCGACTCGGTCACCGCTCGGAGAACGCCGCGCCCGAATGCCGAGCCGTCGATCCAGCGCACTTCGAAACCCAGGGCGGCGAATCGAGGAGCGAGGACATCGGCCACTGCCTTCACCCCCGTTCCGTTCAGCGTATCGCTGTTGATGTTGGTGAGATCCTCCAATAGCGTCACGGCGTCGCCCCGGTGGGCTTCAACCCAGTCCGCCAGCGCTCGATCGACCTCGCTGGCGGAGGACTGCGCGCGGGCCCCGTCCGCACCCGCCGCTCCGACGAGCCACATCGCGGCAACGATCCGGGCGCATCGGCATTGAAGGGTGGAAGACATGGAGCCTCTGGTTCAGTTCGTACACGGACCGAGCGAGCAGGCTGACCTCGGAGTCTTCTCGTGCGCCACGGCTGCCGACCCCCCGGACTGGAGGCCGGCAACCCGATGAGTCGATCCCTCACCGATCTGTCCGGACCCCGTCGTGGGCTGGTTCTCGCGGCCCTCATTCTCGCGGGCGAGGCCGTGTTCCTGCTTCCCTTCGTGCTCGCCCGAGTGTTTCGGCCCACGCTCCTCGATGTCTTTGGAATCACCAACCTGCAGCTCGGCACGGCCTTTTCGGTCTACGGTGTCGTCGCAATGGTCGCCTACTTCGCAGGCGGCCCGCTGGCAGATCGCTATTCCGCCCGGCGGTTGATGGCGCTAGCGCTCGTCGGGACGGGCCTGGGTGGGCTGCTACTCGCGGGAATCCCAACGCCGCGCGTGATGAACTGGCTGTGGGGCGCCTGGGGCCTGACGACGATTCTCCTCTTTTGGGCGGCGATGCTGCGTGCAACGAGGGAATGGGGCGGCGCATCTCGACAGGGGCTTGCGTACGGTCTTCTCGACGGTGGGCGCGGTCTGCTCGCCGCCGTCATCGCGTCCGTGTCCGTGCTCCTGTTCGCTGCGGCACTCCCCGGAGAGGTTGAACTGGCTTCCCCGGACCAGCGTGCGGCCTCCTTCCGCATGGTGATCTGGTTCTTCACCGGAGTGACACTTCTCATCGCCCTGGTCGTCTGGGCCGTCGTGCCGGACAACGACCCCAATCCGGACGGGGCGGCCGAACGCGGCCTTTCTCTCGACGGGGTGCGGCAGGCGGCGCGGATGCCGGTCGTCTGGCTCCATGCAATCATCATCGTGTGCGCGTACGTGGGCTATAAGGCGACAGACGATTTTTCGCTTCTCGCGCACGACGTGCTCGGCTTCAACGACGTCCAGGCTGCGGGGATCGGCACCCTATCGTTCTGGACTCGCGCGGTCACCGCCGTCGCTGCCGGCTATCTCGCGGATCGATCGAGTTCTTCTCGCGTGATCCTGTGGGGATTCGCTGCCTTGACCGGCGGGAGTCTCGTTATCGCGCTGGGCGCCGTACCTACCGTCCCGTGGATGTTCATCGCCACGATCATCACGACGAGCGTGGGCATCTACGCCCTCCGCGGCATCTACTTCGCACTGCTCGCGGAGGGGGCCGTGCCTCTGGCCATGACGGGTAGCGCGATCGGCCTCGTCTCGGTCATAGGCTTTACTCCGGACGTCTTCATGGGCCCGTTGATGGGAGTGTTGCTCGACCGATCACCGGGCATCCTCGGACACCAGCATGTGTTTGCCGCCGTCGCCGCCTTCGGAGTCATCGGCCTCAGTGCGACCCTCGCATTCCGACGCTTCGCCCACGAATGATCGCGCCCTCGAGGCGACGGGTGGGGGGACCGGATCCGACATCCTGCTTCCTCGCTGATGCGAGTCGACCCCATGTGTCGTAGGAATGACCCCGGCAGGACTCGAACCTGCGGCCTCGGGATTAGGAATCCCGCGCTCTATCCACCTGAGCTACGGGGCCGGACTGCGACCGGCGCGACCGTCGTCGCTCCGGGGCCGCGATAATGCGCGCCCAACGGACAGGGCACCAGCGTCGCGTCCCCCGAAAAACTTGCGGGTCCCCGGTCCGCGTCGGGATATTCTGCCGATGACGGGCGACGAACGACTCCCCCCCAGCGTCCGTTCGCGGAGTGGATCGGTGGAAGCCAGCTTCAAGAGAGCCAGCGACGTCGTCGCGGCACTTTTCAGTCGTCGTCCCGACGGCGCCGAAGCTCACATGTTGGAGACACCCGAGCCGACCCTGCCACGTGAGTGGCCGGACAAGCTCCCGTTCCGCAAGCGACCGAAGCCCTACTCGCGGTCGATCGCCTGGGCGCCCGCTGGTCAGGAAGACGCCCGCGCCGTCGACAAGAACTACGAGCTATTCGTCTCCCAGTCGGTGTTGTCGGAGGTACGACAGCACCTGATAACGGCCACGAGCGGCGAGCCCTTCGGATTCCTGATCGGCCAGGTCGCCTACTGCCCCTGGGCCGAGGCGCCGTACATCGTGATCGACTCGGTAAGGCGGGAGACACAGGACCTCCCGCCCGCAAACGAGTTCGACCGGTTCCGCCACGCGTGGGTGGCCGCGACCCGGGAGGCGCGGCATCGTCGTGGAGAGGTGCTGGGCTGGTATCACCGCCACGGTGTGCTCGGACTCCGGCTCTCGGAGTGGGATCTCCACCTGCAGGAAGAGTTCTTCCCCGAGCCATGGCACTGCGCGCTGGTCATCGCCTCCTCGTCGCGCGGCATCATCGGAGGGTTTATCCAGCGGAGCCGCCGCGCCCGGCTGTTTCGAAAGGGGCTGGCGCCGTTCCACGAGATCGTCGAGCTGGACGCAAAGCTCCTAAAAGGGCTTCGACCGTCGGTCGTGGACTGGCAGAACTACAGGGCGGGTGAAGCGGTCAGCGTGATCAAGGCGAATTGGCCCGGGGCGTCGACCAGACAGAAGAAGTGGAAGGCGAAAGCCCACGGAGAAGGCGTCGACCTGCCAACCCAGGGCGGATCCGTCGCTCCAGGTGCGCAGCCGAAACGAAAGGGCTCCCTGGGAGGACGTTCCTGGCGTCCGGAGACTTCCGAGAAGCGTGCCGGACCCGGCCGGCCAGACGACGCCCCGCTAGCCGCGGACGACTTCGCCGACGCCGTGCGTCTGCAAAAGGACCCGGTCGTTTTCGAGTCTGAGTTCTCGCTCGACGACGAGGAGTCTGCGAGGAAGCGAAGGAAGAAGAAGACCGCCGCGCGCAAGAAGAAGCCACCTGCATCCCGGCAGGCGAGCGACGAGGCACCTCCCGAGGAGCCGGCAACCGCCGAGCCGACGGAGGAAGGTGCGGAGGGCGGGGCCTGGTACAGCTCCGACTTCAAGGAGGCGGTCTGGGGGCCGCATCCGTTCGAGACCGAGGCCGACGAAGGCCCCGTGAGTCGGGACGACGAGGCGGAGGCCACGGCTCAGGCTGACGACGGGGGATCCGGAGATGCCGTCGCGACGCCGCCGGAGAGGTCACAATCACGTTTCGAGCTTGTCCCGACCTTCGAGCCGGAGCCCTCCGAAGTGGACGGCTCCGGGTCGATGGATTGGCTTCTCGGGCTGATCGGCGACACGCTCGCCGCCCGCGCCTCGGGTGAGGAGGAAGCGAAGGTCGATCCGGAGCCCGAAAGCGTAGCAGAGGAAGACGCCGCGACCGACGTGTCCGCGGCCGAGGGGACCCGGGAGCCCGCGGCCGAGCCGACGGAGGAAGCTGGCGAGGGCGAGGAGGCGGTCGAAGAGGCCAGGGCGAGCGCCACCCGGCAGACGGCGGAATCTGCACCGGCGTCCACGGCACCCACCGGCCCCAGACCGGCCGGCGCACGGGGCCCTACCTACGTGACACCCTCCTACGCTCCGGACACCGATCCGGAAGCAGCCATTCCTGTCGTTATACTCGCGGAAGACACGGGATGGCGACCGACGAAGACGCAGATCCGGCGCGCCCTGGTCGCCGCGGGGCTCATCCTGGCCGTATTGGTCGTGCGAACGGTGTTCTTCACTGGCGGCGACGTGGCTCGCGCGCCCGACCGGCCGGTGGCCGCCCCGCCCACCGTGGCGCCACCGACGCCCGAGTTCATCACCCTCGCGGATCAGTTCCTCACGGCGCTGCAGACGTTTCGCCAGGGGATGGTCGCCTTCAGGCTGGGCCAGACGGACTGTGCCGGGCTCGGTTCGAGCCTCGAGACGCTGGCCGCTGCGCATTCAACGCTCGGGTCCTACGTCGCCACGGCCCCCGAGCTGGGCGACCGGTTCGCCGGCCTCGACGCCGAGTTCGTGGCCGCCCGCGGACGCTTCGCCGTGTCGGACTGTGAGTTTCCCCCCGGGATGGCGCCGCAGGATCCGTCCGCGGGAGCTCTCCCTCCTTCCTGAGCACCAGTCTTGCCCCCTTCCCTCTTCGGACAGGAGAGGGCGTGTGCAGGCCACTCCGATCGTCGGCACCGTAACTCCCGCTGATGACAGGGGTTCGGTCGTTCGACCCGGGAGGGCACGGCCTGGCGGTCTCTTCACGAAATTCAGAGACTCCGGAAAAAGTTGCGCATTGCGTGTCCGAATCAGAGAACAGGGCCGATCAGAGGGGGATCTCGCAGTCCGCTCCTCCGTACGTCGACTGCATCCAGTGGGTGCCGCGACGCTTCTCGGGCGGGACGGCGCCGACCACCATCGTGGATCTCGTCTTCACCCAGCAGGTACTGGGCGAGATTCATGCGCAGCTTGCCTCTGCCCCGGCTTCGCCCGTGTTCGGGGCGATCGTGGGCACGGTCTTCGAGGATCCGACGTGCGCGCGCCGCTGGGCTCGCCTCGATCGGGTAGTCGCCTCCAGGAGCCCCGTGGCCGAAGACGCCGCCGTGGACGACCTCGTGGAGGCCGTGTCCCGCACCCGGACGTCGGTCGGCGATGCGTCGATCATCGGGTGGTATCGCACGCACCATCAAGCGGGGCTCTACCTCGCCCCGGATGAGGCGACGTTCCACGAGCGAGAGTTCCCCGAGCCATGGGCGTTCGCCTTGATCCTGGCCGGGGCCAGCGATCGTCTGGCGGGAGGCGTCTTCCAGAGGACGGACCCTGAAGGGCTCAGCCGCTCGGTGTACACCCCCTTCTACGAGCTCGCGGCGGAGGACCCGCGTCCGGGCTCGACGGCGCGCCGGACTCTTCTCACGTGGGCCAACTATCAGAGCGAGACCCGCGTCGTGCGGCCGGGAGAGACGGAGGCTCCCGTGACCGTCGCCACCATTCGGGATCTTGCGGAGCCTCCAGTGCCAAGCATCGCGAGGGATCGAGATCAGACGGCTCCCGACATCCTGGACGAGGTGGAATCGACTCCGTTGCCGCCCGAGCGGATGAGCCCGGCGATCGACGGACTTCCGTTGCTCGAGCTGCCACCGGACCGGGGACGGGAGACACCCGAAACCGCAGAGCCGGCGTCGACGGACGAAGTCGACGCCGAGTGGGAGAAGGTCCAGATCCAGCGGTCGTTGATGGCGGTCGGCCGATCGCTCGGGCCGGGCACGATCAGCGAGCTGGGTGCGCCGGCGCACGAGAGGCCGGAGGCCAGGTCCGACGCCCCCGCTCCGGCACCGGCCGCTGATGACGGCGTCGCATCGGACGTGGACCCTGAGGACACCCGGCCGTCGTTGACCGTGATCGACACCCGGGAGGCCGCTCCGACGGGGGGCGAGGGAAAGCGGACGGAGGAGACGGGTGGCGTCATCCCGATCAGTTCCGGGGTCTCCGCGGCCAAACCGCTCGTGGGAGGGGCGCGGAGGCGGAGCCGTCTCCCCGCCATGAAGATGGTCGCCGCAGCCGCTGGCGTGGTGGTGCTGGCGGGAGCAGGGTGGGTCGGCACCCGGATGGTCGGAGCTCCGGCCGACGGGGCGGAGTCGAACGGCGAGTCGGCGGTCGCCGGGCTCTCGCTCTCGCCGAACGATCTGTTCGGGCAGCCCGGGGAGCCGGTCGATTCGGGCACCGAGACGGTCGAGCCCGCCAGCGACGAGCCGGTGATCGAGGGGCGCGGCGAGGGGGTTTCCAACGAGGAAGACGTATCCACCTCGACGAGCGACGGTGCCACCCCACCCGAGGAGGCCGCAGGGGATGCCATCGGCGCACTCGACCCGCGGAATGTCTTGGCGGACGGGGAGGCCGAGTCCCCGACAGCCGGGGCCGACGCCAACGACTCGGCGCCGATCCCGTCTCCTCTGCCCCCGGACATCGTCGCGGCTCCCACGCTGGACTCCTTCCAGGTCCAGGATCCGGCTGTGTCGGCGTTCGACAACGCCCTGACGATCTTCCGGGTGGAAGTCGACCGATACGAGGAGCTTCGAAAAGAGTTCGACGAGGAACTCACCACGTGTAATCCGTTGAATCTCGCGTACCGTGGGGTCCTCGAGGGGAGCCAACGGCTCGAGAGACGACACGCCGACATCGCGGACCGTGTCGAGGCCACGACCGCCCGGACCTACCGGGCGGCACTCCGTCAGTTCGCCGTCGCACGCACTCACTACGAGCTGACGGACTGCCCGATGCCCATCGGGGGCTGATAGATTGGCGCCGGCTCGCGAGCCCGAACCGGCGATCTGCACACGCGCCGGTGGCTCGCGCTGAGCGAACCCTTGCGCGGAGCCGGCCGTGCCACCCGAGGACCAAGCTCTTCCAATTTTGGGCGTGCGCCCCGCGGACGTCCCTGATGTCGCGATCGTCGTGGGAGATCCCGAACGGGCCCGCGAGACCGCTACCCTTCTCGACGAAACGGTAGAGCTCGCCTCCAACCGGGAATACCTGACGCTCGTCGGCTCGCGCGACGGCGTGCGCATCTGCGTGGCTTCTCACGGGGTCGGAGCCTCGGGGGCGCTCGTGTGCTTCGCCGAGCTGATCAAGGCGGGAGTCGGCACCCTGATCCGGGCCGGCACGTGCGGGGCGATCTCCTTCGGCATCCAGGACGGAGAGGTCCTGATCGCCACGGCGGCGGTTCGTGAGGACGGCGCGAGCGACCAGTTGATCGGAGCCGCCTACCCCGCCGTCGCGGATCGCGATGTGACGCGATCGCTGGTCCGGTCGGCCGAAGCGCGCGGTCGATCCTGTCGGGAGGGACTCGTCGTCACGGAGGCCATCTTCTACCCTGGGGCATTCCCGCCCCGCTGGCAGTCCTACACCGACCATGGTGCGATGGCCGTCGAAATGGAGATGTCCGCCCTGTTCGTGATCGCGAGCATGAACAGCGTGCGAGCCGGCGGGATACTGACCGTCGACGGAAACCTGGTGGACACCCGGAGCGCCGACATGTCCGACTATGACCCGCACCGCCAGGTCGTGGCCTCGGGGGTGTCGGATATGCTGGAGATCGCCGTCGATTCGGCGGCGGCGCTCGGGGGCGAAGCCCCTACTACTCCGGAGAACACGAGTGGCTGACGCGGAACTGCTGATTCTGGGTCCGACAATCGTCTCGATGGATCGCGAGGAACGAATCATCGAGGATGGGGCGATCGCCATTACGGGTGGGGCGATCGCCGCGGTCGGTTCGCGCTCCGAGCTCTCCGCGGTAGATGCTGCGGAAACCGTCGATGCATCCGGGCAACTGCTCATGCCGGGCCTCGTGAACGGCCATGTCCACATGGGAGACTCGCTGTTTCGAAGCCTGGTGGAGGACCTGCCGCTCGAACCCTGGCTCGAACGGCTGTGGATGTCGGAGCGCGCTTTCGTCACCCACGACAACGTCCGGCTCGGCGTCCAGCTCGCACTGGCCGAGATGATCCGGTCCGGGACTACCTGTGGACTCGACATGTTCTGGTTCCCCGAGGCCGCGGCGGAAGCGAGCGTGGACGCGGGCTTCAGGGTCGTTACCGGCCCGATCTTCTTCGACTTCGAGGGACCGGACGGCATCGACAACCCCGACCGGCTCGCGGTGGGGGAGGCCTGGTTCGAGCGCTTCGCCGGGGAGCCCCTTGTCACGGCCTGCGTGGAGCCGCACAACGCGCTCACGGTATCCCCCGAAATGATGACCGCCGCCCGGGCGCTGGCAGACAGACATGACGCGCTCTTCCACACGCACTGTTCGGAGACGGCGACCGAGGTCGACTCGACGCGCGACCGGTTCGGCCACACGCCCGTAGCCCACCTCGATGAGCTCGGGATCCTCGACGGCCCCACCGTGCTCGCTCACTGCGTGCACCTCACCGACGACGATTTCGCCCGTCTCGTCCGGACCGGGACCGGCGTGCTCCACAACCCGCTGTCCAATCTCAAGCTCGGATCGGGGATCGCGCCCGTCGCCCGGATGCTCGAGGATGGAATCCCCGTCCTGGTGGGCACCGACGGACCGGTGAGCTCGAACGACCTGGACATGTGGACGGCCATGCGGTTCGCCGGACTGCTGCAGCGTGGCGCCCGGCAGGACCCGACCCTAACGCCGGCCGTCGAGATCGTCCGCATGGTTACATCGGTCGGAGCGAAGGCCCTCGGACTCGGCGATCGCATCGGATCAGTCGAGCCGGGGAAGCGCGCGGACGTGATCCTCGTCGATCTGGATCGGCCTCACCTGCTCCCGATGTACGATCCGTACGCTCACCTCGTCTACACGATCGGCCGGGACGACGTGCGGTCCGTGCTGATCGACGGACGCTGGGTGATGCGCGACCGCATGCTCACGACTCTCGATGAACCGAAGGTTCTGTCGGCGGTCCGCGATCTGTCGTTGAAGATCGAAGCCCACGCAGAGGAGATAACAGGGAGCTGACCCGGGCTGCGGACGCCCGCGGCAGGCTACCTGAGGGCGGCCGCCACGTTCCCGCCATCGACGGTCAGGATCGCACCGGTCGTCTTGCGGGCCAACGCGAGCGCGACGAAGGCCTCCGCGACGTCGGACGCGAGAACCTCGCGCCCGAGAAGGTTGCCGCGCATGTAGTCGGACTCGCTGACTCCACGGGCATCCGCACGCTCGGACACCATGTCGTCGGTGAGGATACCGCTCCGGATGCGGTCCGCGTTCACCCCGTTCGAGCGGATGCCGTCGCGACCGTGTTCGATCGCGTATTGCCTGACCAGGCCGAGCGTGGCGGCCTTCGGCAAGCCGTAGGGACCGAAGTTCGGCCCGGGGTTCACCGCCTGCTTGGACACGTTGAACAGGAGCGCACCGCCGGTCCCCTGCTCGCGCATGATGCCGACAGCCGATTTCGCGGCGTGTTGGTGTCCGAAGAAGTTCAACTCGAAGCTCCGGCGGAGCAGCTCATCATCCACGTCGGCCATGCCGCCCTGCCACGCGGCTCCCGCGTTCGAGACGAGGATGTCCAGCCCTCCGAAGGTCCGGGCGACGGTCCGCAGGGCGAGCTCGACGGATGGTGCGTCGGTCACGTCGCACGCGATCGCGGCGGCCCCGATGGTCTCCGACGCCTCATCGAGCGCCTTTCCCCCGAGATCGAGCAACGCCACCTCGGCGCCACGGGCACGAAACGCCTCGGCGGTAGAACGGCCTATGGCTCCGGCTCCTCCGGTGATCGCGACCACGTGTCGAGCGAGCTCGCCCTCCTTGCGCCCGGCGAGCTTCGCCTGCTCCAGCGACCAGTACTCGATGTCGAACAGGTCGCCTTCGGAGATGCTCTCGAAGCCCCCCATCCGGTGTGCGGCGGCAATCACCTCCACCGTGGTCTCGGCCAGATCGGCCGCGGCACTCGCGGCGGCTGCGGAGTTGCCGGCCCCGAACAACCCGACTCCGGGTACGAGCATCACTCGGGGGCTGGTGTCGAGCATTTGTTTTCCCCCGCCATATCGCGGATTGTGACGCTCGAAGTACTCGACGTAGGCCTTTCTGTATTCCGCGATCGACTCGGCCGCGGCGGCCGTCCATGCCTCCAGATCGCCCACCGGCGGGTGTGGCAAAATCACGGGAAGCGGCTTCGTCCGGATCGCGTGGTCGGGCGTCACCGTGCCGACCTGGCTGAAGGTCCCGATGTCGGCCGCGCCGACGTAGTCGAGGATCGCGTCGTGGGTCCGGAAGTCCAGCACGAAGCGCTCGTACCTACCCTCGGTCGCATCGGTCTCGTTCGCGAGGAGGCCGCGCAACGCCGGCGCGATCGCCTCCGGCGGGGCCGCCATCGCCGGCCAGCCAGCCGACACGATCGGCGCGCCGAGTCCCCGCTCGATGCGCTCCTCGGCGAGCGTCACGACATCGATCATGCGCTCGTACGCCTCGCGTGCGGTCGCACCGAAGGTGAACAGCCCATGCTTGAGCAGCACGAGCCCTTCGGCCTCCGGGTGGACGTCGGCGACCGCTTTGCAGGCCTTCGCCAGATCGAAGCCCGGCATGATGTAGGGGACGATCGCCAGGCGTTCCCCATACAGCTCCCGGCAAACCGCCTCACCGTCGGGCTGGTCCGTGAGGACGAGAGCGCCGTTGGCGTGTGTATGGTCGATGAATTTGTGCGGGACCCATGCGTGGAGGAGGGTCTCCACCGACGGATTCGGCGACGTCGAGTCGAGCAGGTTCCGCCGCTGGAAGTTGACCATGTCTTCGTCGGTCAGGCTCTCCATGGCGGCCAGGGCCAGGAGCGGCTCGAGTTGAACCGCCGGGAGCCCCGGCGGCTCGATCGTCCCCATGTCCCAGCCGCTCCCCTTCACGAACAGGACGTCGAGCTCCGCTCCGGTCAGGTCGACGGCTCTCGACTTGACCGAGGTGTTCCCGCCGCCGTGAAGAACGAGCCGCGGCTCGGATCCCAGCAGCCGGGTCGTGTACACTCGGAGCGCGAGATCTTCCTGGATTCCTTCGGTGCCGTAACTCTCGACGGCACGTGCGGCGTCTTCGTCGGACCAGCGGTTCTGCATCCCTGCCTGCCTGATTCCCGGTTCGTTGCGGCACCTCGATCCACGGCTGGCAGGAGGGTACCCCGGGCCACGCCGGGCGCGCCAGTTCACGGGTGAAACTCGCGCCCCCTGCCAGCCGTCCGTCTTGTGGGCGCCTTATCGTCCAGCCCACAAACGCTCTTGCCGGGGGAAAGCATGGATCCGTACGCAGAGGCCGGAATGATCTTCGCCGTCGTGATGACCGTCATCATCGGAGGCTTCATCGTCACGTTCCCCATCCTCCGACGGCTGGGCCGCGTGATGGAGGAGACGATTCGAGACCGTCAGGAGGCCCGCCTGGGCCGCGGCAACGCCGCCATGCTCGAAGGCGAAATCGAGCAGATCAAGCACGCGGTCGGGCGGATCGAGGGGCATCTGGAGCTCCTCGGTGAGCGACAGGACTTCGTCGAGAACCTCCTGTCGCACCGGGATCCGAAGCAGCTTCCGAATCGAGAGGGGTGGGAGGGCTGACCTCCCGGGAGCTTCCAGCCCGGCGATCGATTCGAAGACCCCCCGGCTCCGTGAGAATCTGGAGCGGGTTCCTGCTCGTGGTCGGCGGCTACGGCGCCTACACTGCCTTCAGGGATTTCTTCACGGCCTCCACCACGGGTCAGTACACTGCCGCCAGCATGTCCCTGACCTGGGGAATGGCCGGCCTGCTCGTGGCCTGGTCCCTGTGGTGGCGACCCTCCTTCACCAGGGCGGCGCTTCTCGCCTGGGTCGCGACGGCTGGTGCGGCCGCCGGGTTCGCCAGCCGCTTCTGGGGTGACACCGGAGTCGGAGTCGCGATCGCGTCCGCGGCCGTTGGCGCCGGCTTCTTTGCCCTGCTCGCTCGCCCGATCGACCGCGCCGCTCGACGCGGTCGTGAGCCCCGCGAGGCGGTCGGCTAGCCGTCCTGGCCGGCGGTCGTCACCGCCTTCTCCGTCTTCGGGTGGGCCGGCGACGTCTCCCACTCGTACTCGTCCTCGAGCACCCACTTGTAGAACCAGTCGAGCTCGACGTTGGCCTTGAAGAGCCGCTGCTGAAGCTCTCGCCAGCCGTGACCCTGTTCAGGCGCGACGTACAGGTGGGTCTCGACGCCGTTCGACTTGAGGCCCTGATAGAGCTCGACGGATTGCGCCATGGGAACGCGATTGTCGTTCTCACCGACGAGGACGATGGTCGGCGTCGTGACCTTGTGGAGATCGAACAGCGGCGACGCCTCCATGTAGGCCTCGATCGGCGCGTCCTCCGACCAGGGGGTCCCTCCGAACCATGGGGTTCGGTAGATCCGCACATCACTCTGCGCGTACATTGACATCCAGTTGATCGCGCCCGCGCCGGATGAGGCCGCTTTGAAGCGGTCCGTGTAGGTGATGATCTTGTTCGTCATGTGACCGCCGGCGCTCCAGCCCATCTTCGCCATGCGTGCGCCGTCGATGAGTCCCGCGTCGATCAGATGATCGACGCCAGCCATCACGTCCTTGTGGGCCTGGTCGAAATAGTGGCCGACCATGTTCCGCAGGAAGTCGTCCCCGTAGCCCGTGGAACCCCGGTAGTTGGGCTTGAAGACGAAGAAGCCGCGGGCGGCCAGAACGGCCTCGTAGTTGTGCGAGCGGGAGAACCCGAACTTGTCGGATGCCGGCGGGCCGCCGTGCGTCTGGACGACGAGGGGATACCGGGTGCCCTCGACGTAATCGATGGGATAGTAGAGGAGGCCCTCCACTTCGACGCCATCCTCGCCCTCCCACCGAATGTCCTCGATGCGTGGAATCCGGAACTCCTCCGTCAGGTAGTCGAAGACATGCGTGACCTGTCGAGGCCCACCCCGCCCCGCGGAGAGCACCCACAGGTCGCCGGCGTTGTCCGCCCGGTTGATCGAGAAGACGTGAGTCTCCGTGGCCGGGTGGTAGTCCCAGGCGCCGACACTGTGGTCACCCTCGGTCACCGGCGTCACCCGGGCGTCGTGTTGTCCGTCGCCCTCGATATCCCCGAGCTCGGCCGAGAAGATCTGCTGTCTTACCCCCGTGTTCACCCGGACGAAAACCTCGCTTCCGTCCGCGGACCACATGGCCCCGTTTACGTCCAGGTGCCCGCCGGGCAGGATCGACACCGGCTCGCCCCCGTCCGTCGGCACCACGAACACGCGCTGGTTGAAATAGAAGTCGCTCAGCTCGTCGTTCGTGTTCGCCACGAAGATCGCGTGGCGATTGTCGGGAGACAGCGTCGCGTTGCCCTCGCCTACCCGGTTGTGCGTGATCTGCCTCGCGCCGGCCCCGTCCCCGTCCGCGATCCACAGCTCAGAGGCGAGCATGTCGTCGAAGAGCGGGGTCGGAGACATCTGCACCAGCAGCTTCGTCCCGTCGCGGGAGACCGAGTATCCGCGAACATGATGGATCCCGTCCGACACGATCTCGGCCTCGCCGGTCTCGGCGCTGGCACGCCACAGGTCGCTCCGTCTGAGGTCCTCCTCGTACCGGAAGACGTTGTCCTTCACGGCAGCGCGGGCCTCTTCCGCCTCCGTCTCCTCACGCTGCGCCACGAAGTAGATCCACTCGCCGTTCGGGGACCATTCGATCGCGTTGACGCTGGTGGGGTGCTCTGTCAGCGCCCGCGCTTCGCCGCCCGCATTCGAGATCAGGTAGATCTGCGATGCCTCTTCATCGCCCCGGCGCGCGACGAAGGCGATCCGCGAGCCGTCCGGCGCCCAGCGCGGGTTCCCTTCGCCGTTCTCGCCGTTCGTCATCTGGACGGCCGCCGCGCCGTCCATCCCGACGCGCCAGATGTGTGTGCGGGTCGCGTTCGAATCCCAGTCGGCGTCCGTCCGCGTGAAGAGCACCTGGCTCGCGTCGGGCGAGATGACGGGACCCCCGATGCCGGGCATCTCGATGAGATCGACGATCGTCATGTCGCGACGATCCTGGCCGAGGACGGGCGTGGCGAGGAGGGCGGCGGCGCAGACGACGATTACGGCTGGGCGACGAAACATCTGACTTCTCCCTGTCTTTGGGTCTCGCCGGATGTTGGGGCGCCGTCCCGGACGTGACAAGGTTGCTGCAACTCGCGCGTGGCGTCCTGCGTCCTGATACTGACGAACCTCGAAAGTGGAGAGCGGCATGTGGACGATCGACCGCGAGCGATGTCGCACCGCGGCCCAGGCGGTGGCGCTCGCGCTGGTCGCCTTCGCCGGAGCCGCCACCCCCGCCTGGTCTCAGAGGACGGTGGCGGGCAATCGGATCGCGTCTCTCACCCTGCCCGAAGCGACGGTCGTGGTCGACCCGGCCCTTACCCACGTGGGCGTAGTCCTCTTCCCTCTCTACGGGGTCGCCGACGTGGAGCTCCACCTGTTCCTGGAAGCGGATGGTCGACGGGTGAAGCGACTCCTCTGGGTCCAGTTCGAGGGGTATCGGCCGGACAACGAGCACACCTACGACTACTCGGACGATCCGGTCACCGAGGTAGAAGGTCGGGGGTTCCATACGAGTACGCGCTACTACCCTTCCTCCGACCTGCCGGGCCGCGCGAACTCGGACGGCGACCACGTCGTTCGCCTGCTCCGCGAAAACGGCTACGAGCTGGGGGCGGACGTCGCGCGAGTGCGGCTGGTCTGGCTGCTGAACGAGCCGCCGAGGGACGAGCTGATGCTGATCTACATGGAGGACCTGGCCGATCACGGGACCTCGGTCGCCGAGCTGGACGGCAGTCCCGATTCGTGGAATGAGCTCTCGGCAGGCCTGCGGCGGCGGGCGCTCGAGGCCTTCGAGATCAGCCGGTAGCGATCAGGTTCCGGCGGACGGGAATACCTCGAACGTCCCCGAGAACACCGGCAGGTTGGACACGCGAGCACCCGCCACGTCGAGAACCCACACGTTTATCCGGTAGAAACCCTGGAACGCGAACGATGAGATGTTGCCGGTCACCTGGATCGATTGACCGGCCGGAAGCTCGATCATGTTCGCGACGATTTCTTCGACGTCTACATCGTTGCCGCATTGGTTCTGCGGAGAGTAGTCGACCGGGAACGCCGCTTCGCGGCTGGTCTTCCCGACGGGCTTCACGGAACAGGTGTCGATGTAGATGGTGGCAGACGTCTCGTTCGTCACGGACACGGACACCACTTCGTTGGGACGGTATTCGGACCGCGGCGCGCAGACCTCTACCCCCTGGGATGTTGCGCACAGGTTCGCGGCACCCGGGCCGGTGGTGGACTCGCCGCAACCGACGAGGGCCGAGAGACCAAGAACGAAGATTGTGCGACGCATCCTGCCTCCCCGAGCACCCGTTCAGGGTCGTCGCCGACGACCCGGCTTCTGAAAGACAACGCATTGGAGCGGCGAACATGCTACACGACGGGCGGCCGTTCGTCACGTGCTTTGGCCGGGTTGCACGCGGACGTGCCGCGCGGCACCCTATCGGGCCACGGGGCCCCTCGCGGTGCGGGGGGACGCGACAGCCGCACCATCCGGAGACACTGTGAGAAGCAAACGAATCAAGTCCGCTGGCGCGCTGGCGGCCGTCACGTTTGGTCTTGCGCTCTCCGCCGACGCGCACGGGCAGGCGGGCACGACCGGCGAGTGGCATCACCACGGCGGCGACGCCGGCTCCACGCGGTACTCCTCGCTCGACCAGATCGACGCGACGAACGCCGGTGACCTCCGGACTGCATGGCGCTGGACCTCCCTGAACTTCGGGCCCCGACCCGAGAGCTACATGCGTGTAACACCGCTCTTCGTCGATGGGGTGCTCTATACGACGGCGAGCTACCGGCGGACGGTCGTCGCGATCGACGCCGGCACGGGCGAGACGCTCTGGATGTACCGCTTCGATGAGGGCGAACGTCAACAGAGTTCTCCAAGACTCAATTCGGGGCGGGGCGTCTCCTACTGGACGGACGGAGACGACGAACGAGTCGTCGTGATCACCCCCGCGTACCATATGATCTCGCTCGACGCGGCTACCGGGATTCCCGACCCCGCGTTCGGCGAGGGCGGCGTGGTGGATCTGCGCGAGAACCTAGGCCGCGACGTGGACACCGAGACGGCCGAGATCGGGTCGAGCTCTCCTGCGATGGTCGTCGGCGACGTTCTGGTCGTCGGGGCCGCGCTCGAGCGGGGTGCCATGCCACGATCCCGAAACATGCCGCCAGGGCACGTCCGCGGGTTCGATGTCCGGACGGGGGAGATGCTGTGGCGTTTCCACACGATCCCGCAGCCCGGGGAATCAGGGCACGAGACGTGGGAAGACGGCTCCTGGGAGTTCACGGGGAACACGGCCGTCTGGACGCCCATGAGCGCGGACCTCGACCTCGGCTACGTATACCTCCCGGTCGAGGCGCCGACAGGCGACTTCTACGGTGGCCACCGCCTGGGAGACAATCTCTTCTCCCAGAGTCTCGTGTGTCTCGACGCCAGAACCGGCGAGAGGGTCTGGCACTTTCAGATGGTCCATCACGGGATCTGGGACTACGACCCGCCGCAGGCCCCGATTCTTCTCGACATCCGCGTCGACGGACGCGACATCCCCGCGGTGGCCCAGCTCACCAAACAGGGGTTCACGTTCGTATTCGACCGCGTCACCGGAGAGCCGGTGTGGCCGATCGAGGAGCGCCCGGTGCCGCAAACGGACGTGCCCGGCGAACGAACCTCGCCGACCCAGCCGTTCCCCAGGCTCCCCGCGCCGGTCGAGCGTCAGGGCGTAACCGAGGATGATCTGGTCGACTTCACCCCGGAGCTGAGGGCGGAGGCCGTGGAGGCCATCGCGAACCTCACGACCGGCCCGCTGTACACGCCGCCGACGGTGATCGAGGAGGACGGGAACCAGGGGACCATCCTGTTTCCCGGCGAGCTCGGAGCCGCGA
Organism: Gemmatimonadota bacterium; assembly: GCA_029861425.1. Taxonomy (GTDB): domain Bacteria; phylum Gemmatimonadota; class Gemmatimonadetes; order Palauibacterales; family Palauibacteraceae; genus Palauibacter. The sequence goes on along the minus strand of JAOTZH010000022.1, from coordinate 4,137 downwards.
ACTGGCCGGGCGGGGCCGTCGACCCGGAGACGGGCCGGCTCTTCTTCCCATCGGCCTCGTACGCGTCGATCATCGGCATGGTCAACGATCCCGAGCGCTCGGACATGCGCTACATCCTCGGGCGGCCGAGAGCCACGAGCCGGGTGGGGCGGCCGGGGTTCTCGATGTTCAAGCCGCCGTGGGGGAAGATCACGGCGATCGACATGAACACCGGCGAGCACCTGTGGTGGATCGCGAACGACGACACACCTGAGTACATCGCGAATCATGCGGCGCTCGAAGGGGTCGACGTCCCGCGGACCGGTCGGTCCACTCGTGCGGGGCTCCTGGTCACGAAGACCCTTCTCTTCGCAGGCACCGGCCAGGGCGGTGCAGGCGCTCGGCCGCAAGGCGTGCTGCGAGCACACGACAAGGACACGGGGGCGATCGTGGCCGAGATCGAGCTCCCCGCCCATCAGACCGGCGGCGTGATGACGTATATGCACGAAGGCGAGCAGTACGTCGTCGTCGTCGTCTCGGGTCGCGATGTGCCGGGTGAGCTCGTCGCACTGAAGCTTCCCTAGCCGCGTTGGCCACCGTGTCCATGCCCGGCAGCGCGGCGGGGTCTGCCGGCTGATGCTGCGCGGCACTCCGTTCCACGAGCGTACCGCACCGCTCTGCGAGGCGAGCGATTGGCGTCGCTGGGGCGGTTGCGTCGCGGCGGGGGCCTACGAGCTGACCCACGAACACGAGTACGCGGCCATCCGGGGGACGGCGGGCATCATCGATGTGTCGCCTCTGTTCAAGTACCGCGTCACGGGCCCCGACTCGGCGCGGCTCATGGATCGGATGATCACCCGCGACGTGTCCACGTGCGACGTGGGGCAGGTGCTCTATACCCCGTGGTGCGACCCCGCCGGGAAAGTGCGGGACGATGGAACCGTGCATCGTCTCGGCGAGCACGATTTTCTCCTGACCTCGGCCGAGCCGAACTTGCTCTGGATGCACGACAACGCGACCGGGCTCGACGTGACCATCCGTGAAGAGACGGAAGAAGTCGGAGCGCTCGCGCTGCAGGGGCCGGCCTCCCGCGAGATCCTGCGTGGAATCACGGAGGGCGCCGTAGAGGATCTCCGGTTCTTCCGCACGATGGACACGTCCATCCGCGGCGTCCCGGTGCGCATCTCGCGAACCGGATATACCGGGGATCTTGGGTACGAGATCTGGGTGGGAGCCGGAGACGCCCTCGCTCTCTGGGACACGCTCATCGAGCACGGCGAGACCTTCGGAGTCGCGCCGGCCGGCCTGATCGCGCTCGACATGGTCCGCGTCGAGGCGGGGCTGATCCTCATCGACGTCGACTACGTCCCGGCGCACCGGGCCGTCATCGAAGACCGGAAGTCGTCCCCGTTCGAGCTCGGCCTCGGGTGGACGGTGAAGCTGGATACGGCCCCCTTCGTGGGACAGGCCGCTCTCGTGGCCGAGAAGGCCCGCGGGCCCGAGTGGGAGTTCTGCGGGCTGGTCGTGGACTGGGAGTCGCTCGAGAGCGCGTATCAGGAGTTCGGCCTGCCACCCCAGGTGCCGGGTTCCACGGTGCGCGACAGCGTTCCGCTCTACCGCGATGGGGCACAGGTCGGATACGCGACCTCACGGTGCTGGTCGCCCGCGCTCAAGCGCTTCCTGGCGCTCGCTCACCTGCGCGTCCCTCACTCCTCGCTCGGGACACACCTCGAGATCGAGGTCACGGTCGAGCACCGGCGGCGCAGGGCCACGGCGACCGTGGCCAGGACGCCCTTCTTCGATCCTCCCCGAAAGCGGGAGACGCCGGCCAGTCCGACCCGGGGTGCCGCGTGAGCAGGGACAGCGGGTACGACGCGATCATCGTTGGCGGTGGGCACAACGGGCTCATCACGGCCGCGTATCTCGGTCGAGCGGGGCTGCGCTGCCTCGTCCTCGAGCGTCGCCACCTCGTCGGCGGAGCCGCCGTCACAGAGGAAGTGAACCCCGGCTTCAAGTACTCGGTGGCGTCCTACGTCGTCAGCCTGCTTCGTCCGGAGATCATTCGCGATCTCGACCTTCCGCGACACGGTCTGGAGATCCTCCCGCTCGAGAGCACGGTCACGCCGCTTCCCGACGGCGACTACCTGGGACGCTGGGCGGATCACGACCGGACGCGACGGGAGCTCTATCGGCATTCTCCTCGCGACGCCGAGGCGTACGACGATTTCGGGACCCTGATGTTCCAGCTGGCATGGGCGGTCAAGCCGATCCTGGCCATGGTTCCCCCCGACCCGCTGTCCATGAGCCCGCGCGATCTGAAGGCGATGCTCCGGCTCGGGAAGCACGCCCGCGATCTCGGCGAGAAGCAGTTCAACGCGCTCTACAAGCTGATGACGATGAGTTCGGCGGACTTCCTGGACGAGTGGTTCGAGTTCGAGCCTCTGAAGGCGACCATGTCCGCGAGCGGGATCATCGGGACCTTTCTGGGGCCGCGGTCTCCCGGCACGGCGTACGTGCTCCTCCACCACTACATGGGCGAGATCGACGGCGTGTTCAGGGCCTGGGGCATGGCGAAGGGCGGGAACGGCGCGGTTAGCGAGTCCATCGCCTCGGCGGCGCGCGAGCACGGCGCGGATATCCGTCTCGAGGCTTCCGTCGATCGAGTGATCGTCCGGGGCGGGCGAGCGGTCGGCGTCGCGCTCGAGGGCGGGGAGGAGATCTACGCGAAGACGATCGTCTCCGGCGTCGACCCGAAGGTGACGTTCACGCGTCTGCTCGAAGAGTCGGACCTGCCGACCGACTTCGCGGAGGCCATCAGGCGGTTCCGGATCCGCGGATCCTCCGGCAAGGTGAATCTCTCGCTCAGCGAGCTCCCCGACTTCACCTGTCTTCCGGGCCGGGGCCCGCACCACCGTGGCGCGTTTTCGATCAGTCCGTCGATCGACTACCTGGAGCGCGCGTACGATGACGCGAAGTACGGCGAGTTCTCGAGACAGCCGTACATGGACATCATCATCCCGTCGATGATCGATCCGGGCATGGCTCCGCCCGGCAAGCACGTGATGTCGATTTTCGTACAGTACGCGCCCTTCGATCTGAACGGGGGCTGGAACGACGCGAAGCGCGAGGCATTCGGGGACGCCGTCGTGAACACGCTCGCCGAGTACGCCCCCAATCTGAAGGAGGCGATTCTCCACCGGCAGGTCATGACGCCGCTCGACATGCAGGAAGTGATGGGGCTCACCGAGGGCAACATCTTTCACGGCGAGCTCTCGCTCCATCAGCTCTTCTTCTACCGGCCGGCGCCGGCCTGGTCGAACTACCGGACGCCGGTGAAGAGCTATTACCAATGTGGCTCCGGCACGCACCCGGGCGGCGGGGTCTGCGGAGCATCGGGACGATTGGCCGCGCTCGAGATCCTCAAGGACCTCGGGCGATGACGCCGGGCGCGTACGACGCGATCGTCGTGGGGGCCGGCCACAACGGACTGGTCACCGCGACGTACCTGGCGAAGAGCGGGCTACGGACGCTCGTGCTCGAGCGCTCGGAATCGACGGGCGGATGTGCGGCGACCGAGGAGCTATGGCCCGGGCATCACGTCGATGTCGGCGCACACGAAACGAACGGGCTGGATCGTCGGGTCACGGCCGATCTCGGCCTCGAACGAGCCGGCCTCCGCCTCATCCCGATGGATCCCATGGTGCGGGCCCTTCAGCCGGACGGACCGGACCTCGAGCTCTGGCGTGATCCCGGTCTGTGCGCGGAGGCCATTCGTCCGTTCTCCGTTCGGGACGCCGAGCGCTGGGGCGGGTTTGTCGAGGCGATGGGACGGGCAGGCAAAACCCTGGCGGTGCTTCACGAAGCCGCCCCACCCGTCATCCCGGGAGCGGGTCGGGCGGAGCTGATCGAGCTGGCAAGACTCGGGTTGAGGCTCGGGCGGATCGGTCGTGGCGATGCGCTGGAGCTCACGCGACTCCTCCCCATGACGATCCAGGAGCTCCTCGAGGAGTGGTTCGAGCACGACGCGCTCCTCGGGTCGCTCGCGGCGTTGGGATGTCGGGGTGTGCTCCAGGGTCCGATGGCGGCGGGTACGGCGTACGTGTTCTTGCGGAGCCTCGTATCCGGTGGCGGACCCCGCTCCGCTTCGTGGGTGCGCGG
>JAOTZH010000166.1 GCA_029861425.1 Gemmatimonadota bacterium | reverse complement strand
TCGTCCGGCTCGGCGAACTCCCAGCGCTGCGGGCCGTCGGGCGTCTCGATCACCCGGAAGTAGTCCTCGAACTCGGGGCGGACAAAAAAGCGATCCCCGTCGCGGCCGATCACGCGGTCGAGCTCCCGCTCCGCCGGCGGGAAGACGTCGCGGGCCCACCGGCCCTTGTAGTTCGTGACATAGAGATCGAGGTCGCCGTCACCATCGGTGTCCGCGAGCGCAAGGCTGTGGCTGGCGAGTGGCGCCTCGAAGCCGACGTCCCGCGACACGTCCGAAAACCCCGCTTCGCCGTCGTTGCGGAACAGGACGTTCGGCTCGGAGTGGCGTGTCACGAAGAGATCGACGTCGCCATCGCCGTCGAAATCCGCCCACGCCGCTCCGCGAGAGACGCTGCCCTCGAGCCCGACGCCGGCCCATGTCGTGACGTCCTCGAAACGCCAGCCGCCCGTGTTCCGATAGAGGGCGTTCGCGGATTCGACGCCCGTCAGGTAAAGGTCAGTGAAGCCGTCACCATCGAAGTCGCCCAACGCCACGCCGGAGCCGTTCGCGAGGATGTCGTTCGCGAGCAGGCTTTCCTGCCCGAACCGGTTCACGAACCCGACGCCCGCGGTGGCCGGGTCGACCGAAGCGAAGCCCTCTCCGCCCCCACGCGGCTTCAGTTCACGAACCCGGTAGCCGTCCGCTTCCACCCACTCGGACGGTCCATCGCCTCCACACGCGACGGCTGCCGCCAGCAGCCACGCGACGGACAGACGCGCGTCCAAAGAGGCTCGCTTACGCCTCACGCGAGGTCGGGCGCGGTCAGCCACCCGCCCCCTGGCTCGCCGCCGCCGAGCCGCTCCCGATCACCCTCTCGAACAGCTCGTAGATCCGGCGGTACTCGTCCGTCCACGAAGCCGGCTCCGCGAAGCCGTGGTTCTCGACGGGGTATACCGCCATCTCCCAGTTCTCCTTGCCCAGCTCGATCAGTCGCTGTGCCAGACGCACCACATCCGAGAAGTGGACGTTCGTGTCGTACATCCCGTGCGCCATCAGGAGGTGCCCCTCGAGGCCCTCGGCGAAGTAGATCGGCGAGGACTGCCGGTATGCCTCCTCGTCATCCTGCGGGAGGTTGAGAATGCGGGCGGTATAGCCGTGGTTGTAGTGCGCCCAATCGGTTACGGATCGAAGAGCCGCACCGGCTTCGAACACCTCGGGCTCGGTGAAGAGCGCCATGAGCGTGATGAACCCCCCGTACGACCCGCCGTAGATACCCAGGCGATCGGCGTCCACACCCTCCTCGGCCACGAGATACGCGGCCCCGTCGACCTGGTCGGACAGGTCCCAACCCCCCATGTGCCGGTAGATCGCCGTGCGCCAGTCGCGCCCGTATCCGGCCGAGCCCCGGTAGTCGATATCGAGGACCGTATACCCCTGAGCCGCCAGGAAGTGGTGGAACATGTATTCGCGGAAGTAGTTCGACCACCAGTTGTGAACGTTCTGGAGGTACCCCGCACCATGCACGAACACGACGCCCGCGCCGTTCGAGCCGACGCCGAAGTCGCTCGGCCGGTAGATCCGCGCCGGAACCATCGTTCCATCGCGGGCCTCGAAACGGATGATCTCGGGCTGTCTCCAGTCGAACCCCGCCCACTCGTCGGTCGGTGACACGGTCACGCGCTCGAGTTCGGCGCCCTCACCCACGTCGGCGAGGTAGAGCTCGGGCGGTTGGTTCGCCCTGGAGTGGATCACGGCGAAACGCGATCCGTCAGGGCTGGGCGTCACGTTGAACTGCCCGGACCCCTCGAGAAGCTGCACCTTCTCCGAGCCGTCGAACGAGAGGGTCCACGGGTGCTGGTCGTGCGGCGACAGCTCGTTCGTGCGGAGGAGGAAGTGATCCCAACCAGCCGGGACCGAGGCAGCCAGAATCTCCCAGTTCCCGCTGGTCAGCGCCCGTTTTCCACTCCCATCCGGGGCGATCGTGTACATGTGAGCGTACCCGGTCTCCTCGCTCACGTACCAGATGCGATCCTCGTCGGGGATCCACCCGAGACACCCGGCCCCGAAACGGGACGAGCAGGCTCCGCCGACCCAGGCCTCATCATAGAGCGAGTCGAGAAGCGTGGTCTCCCCGGTCGTGGGGTCCACCGAATACAGTCGCCAGGTCTTGAAGTCCGCGTCGATCGTATAGACGAGCCCGCGTGTCCCGGCATCGTTCCATTCGACGAAGCTCGCGAACGGCGGGTCGGTGGCGTCATCGCCTTTGTCGCCCTCTTCGCCCTGAGCGCCCTCGGCGTCTTCGGCTGGCTCGTCGGCCTGCAGGTCGAGCCAGGTCGTCTCCCCGGACGCGAGCTCGATGATGCCCAGTCGTGACGCAGACTGCTCGTCGCCGACCTTCGTGCGCATCTCCGTGTTCTCGGTGTACCCCGAATCGGTGATCCAGAGCGGGATGTCGGTCCGCTCCCCCTCCGCCGGCTTCGAGGCCGAGACCGCGACGTAGGTCGCCGTCGGGTCGGGGACCAGTCCGAACGCACGCTCGCCCTGGGCGAGATGCAGCGGTTCCGGCTCCGCTTCACTTCGGCGCTCCGAATCCGCCTCCCGTCGCTCCCGCCGGGTCTCCTGCACCCTGACGTGCTCGAACAGCTCGGTCTGCTGCTGTTCGAGAAACGCCTTGTGGCCTTCCGGCTCCGCGGGATCTCGCGGCTCCGGCCCGGAAGCGATGTGGGTCAGCTGGCGAATCGCACCGCTCTCGAGGTCAAAGGCGTAGAGGTTGGTGTCCCTCCGGAAGAAGATCTCGGACGCGTCGGCCGAGAACGTCGGCCCTCCCTCGTTATCAGAGGTGTGGGTCAGTTGCCGCGATCGACCCGTCGCGCGGTCGATGACGTACAGGTCACCCCCGGAGGAGACCGCCCGCCAGCGGCCGTCGGCAGACACCACACCGGAGGAGAGGACCGGTCCGAGCGCATCGGCCTCTTCGTCGGAGAGCTCCTCCGGCTCGCCGCCGCTCGCGGCGACTCGATAGAGCTCTCGATCGGCGTGCCACTCGTGCCCGCCCGGAAGCCACCGGAAGTAGACCCACTCCCCGTCGTCCGACCAGGCGACGCCCGCGGGAGCCTGCCCGACGTGCTCGGGTCCCCGCATGATGCTCTCGATCGTCAGCGGGAACGGGTGGTTTCGGGTCGCGACGGGCTCGTACGAGGCGAGTCCCTGGGCCGCGAGACCGGGAACGCCCGCGACCAGGATGGCTGCGAGCGCGAACGTCAGGGTTTTGGCGGTACCACGCATGTTTCCTCTCCGTCATGGGACGGAGAGGAAAGTATCAGAGTACGACCGGAGCCGCGGCCCCCGTGACCGGCTCGGGTTCCGAGCGATCCTCGGGCTGCCGGGGGCCCTCATAGCGCGGGAGCAGACTCTTCTCCGCCAGCGTCGACAGCGACCTGCCGGCCTCGTCCTTCGGCGAGAGGATGTGCCTGTCACCCGGCCACTCGATTCCCAGCTCGGGGTCATCGTACCTGAGCGTCCGCTCGGAGATCGGGTCGTACTGCGCGGTGCAGTGATAGAGGAGGTCAGCCTCGGGGCTCAGGGCGATGAACCCGTGTCCGAACCCCTCGGGAATCCAGAGCTGGAATCCGTTCTCCGCCGAAAGCTCCTTCCCGTACCAGTGGCCGAACGTCGGAGAGCCGACGCGGATGTCCACCGCTACGTCGAAGACCTCGCCGCGAGTGACCGATACGAGCTTCCCCTGGCCGTGCGGGTGCTGAAAGTGCAGCCCTCGAAGGACGCCCCCGAGAGTCGTCGAGCAATTCGTCTGCACGAAGCGGACGCGCAGGCCAAGCTCTTCATACCGCCCTTCATGGTAGCTCTCGACGAAGGCGCCACGTTGGTCGCGATGCACCTCGCGCTGGAAGAGGATCGGACCGATCGGATCGAGAATGGGTTGTGGCTGTGGCACTGGCCGCTCCGTGGGCACCGGTCCTCGGTCGAGTCGTCGGTTCCAGGAGTGCAGGAGTCAGGCCATGCTGCCGGCCCGGGGTGGCGCCTTTGGGACGCTCGCCCGCCACGCGCTGGGCGGGGAGCGCCAAGGACCGGTCGGTCGCGGAGTTGGGGGTTCGTCGATCGCCAGATTCCGCGTGGTTCCGGCCCGCGACCGAGCCGCGGGCCGTGTCGGACGGGCGCCCTTGTTACTTCAAACCGCCGTCCAACTGTTGCAGCATGCGTTGAATCTGGGGCTGGTCCGGAGCGAGCTCCTGCGCCTTCAGCAGGGCCGCGCGCGCGGCATCCTTGTCGTCCCGGGCCATGTAGACCTGGGCGGTTCCCACCAGCGCCTGAACGGACTCCGGGTAGTACTCGAGCGCGAGGTCGAAGATGGCCAGCGCGGCGTCCGGATCGCCGCGACCGAGGCCGCTGGCGATCTCGATCAGCGGCTGTTCGCCGAAATCATACGATCCGCTGCCGTAATAGACCTCCCGGAGCTCCCGGTATTTTGCGACGGCCGCATCGCCGCCACCGTCGGCCGCGGCCATCGCGACCACCTCGTTGATCTGTCTCGGGAGGGACACGCCGCGGTGACAGGTCACGCACTGGACGCGCACGGCCGGGTCGGTACGGGTCGCCACTTCGCTGATCCCGGGCAGCACGTCACTGTTGAGCGCCATCGTCATCTCGAGCATGAAGCGGGCTTTTCGCTTGGGCTCCTTCTCGTCCGATGCGAAATCGAACTCGGAGAACGGCCGACCTTCTTCACCGACGTGACAGTGGGTGCAGCGGACCCCCAATCCCATCGCGAAACCCCGCATGTAGCCGATGAGCTCGGGAGTGGCGATGTCCTCCGGGAGGACCTGGAGGTTGGTGAACTCTTCCGGAAGCTGTGCCGACGCGGAGGACGGCAGGCTGGCCGCCACGATGGCGGCGAGCGCGAGGGCGAACGCGAGAATCGGTATACGACGCTTCATTGTGCCTGTCTCCGTTTGGTCGGTGACGACGGTCGACGGATAGTGCCTCTTCGAGGCGGCCTCACCCGCGGCTCTCAAGAGAACCGGAGCGAGACCGGTGACTCAAGGCGTAGCGAGCGATCCCTGACACTTCCCTGACAGTCGCCTTTCATGCCCGACATCGAACGGGCGGGCGCATTTCGTAGTTATCGTTTCGGACGTCTGCTCTTCAGGTATCGCTCCGGGAGGGTGAGGCCCGAGCTTTCGGCGGCCCAGAAGACGTTCATGATCCACCAGCGCTCGCCGTCGTCCAGAAGCTGGATCGAGTTGATGCCCCGATCGAACGGCTCCGCGTCGTCCGCGTTGTTTCGCGACTCGTAGGTGGAGAACGCGTGCGCGATCTGTCCCCACTGCTCGGTGGTCCGGGCCGCTTCGACCTCGAAGAAACCGTTCGCCTCGAGCGAAGCGCCGGCCCTGGCGACGTAGTCGTCCACACCCAGAAAGACGTGTCCTACCTGTCCGTTGGGCCCGCTCCCCGTGGGTATCAGCCGCGCCTGCGGGTTCATCAGCGAGCGGAACCGGTCCCAGTCGCGCTTCTCACCGGCCGGCCCCGAGATCACGTCGTACAGGGCCGCGATGATCGCGTCGATCGAAGCGACGTCCTCGGGGTCGGCTTCGGGCCACGCCTCCGCGGAAGCAACGGCCGAGCCGCTGGCCTGTGCGAACGAGGGGGCGGGAACCACGACCAGCGTCGCCCACCCCAGGGCGCCGGCCATCACCGCGAGTCTGATGTTCTTCATGTCGTCTCCGGGTATCTGCTTCGAGACGCGAATCGTCGCGCGCTGTGGGAATCTCGGGCGGCGGGGTCGACGAGTCCAATCACGTGGTGGCGTCTCGGGGGCCGGCGGCGTTCCCGTCGGCGGAGGCGACCGTGGCGTCGTGACCCACGAGAAGAGCGTGCAGGCCGACCGCGAGGAGCACTCCCAGGACCACCGAGTTCGTCACGAGGAGCCGGATCGCCACCGGGAGCCCGTCGATCCAGGTCTGGCCGAGCCCGTACTGCGCGTAAACCGGTAGGCCCAGCGCGATGATCAGGGCGAGTCCGATCGCCGTTCCGATCGCCGGTCGGGGAGGGCTCCGGCCGATCAGCCTCAGGCCGGACATGGCGATCATCCCGCAGACGAGCACGAAGACGCCGCCCAGGACGGAACGGGGAAGCGCGACGAGGAGGGCTCCGAACTTCGGGCTCAGCCCGTAGAGGAGCAGGATCACGGCCGCCACCCTGACCACCGCCCGGCTCGCGACCCGGGTTGCCGCGATGATCCCGATGTTCTGCGTATAGCTCGTGCAGGGGAGTCCGCCGAACACGGAAGCGAGCGCGCTTCCGAACCCCTCGGCCGCGATCCCCCGGTCGATGTGCCGCACCGTGAGCTGTTCGTCCGCGACGTCGCAGGTCGCGGCGTAGTCGCCGATCGACTCCACCATGGAGCCGACGTACCCCGCCGTCACGGCGAGCACGGCGGCGATCGAGAATTCCCACCCGAACCCGGGCCCGCCGAACGGGAAGAGCGCGGGGAACGCGATCCATGCTCTCCCGGCCACGAGCGTCCAGTCCACCTGGCCGGCGACGCTGCCTACCCCCAGACCGACCACCCAGATCGAGACGAAGATCGCCGCCCGAGCGACGAGCCCACCTAGCAGATTCGAGCAGCGAGTCTGAAGGAAGAGCACGAGGGCCAGGACACCTGATGCGAGAGCCAGGTCGATCGCGCGTCCTTCTCCCACGGCCAGGCGGACGGCGAGTTGTCCCAGGGAGAGCCCGATGATGAGGACCACGACGCCTGTGACGGCCGGCGGAAACAGTCGTCGCGCGCGGCCAACCAGCCGGCTCGCTCCCGTGACCCCTTCGATCACCCCCCCCGCGAACGCCGCGCCCCACATCGCGGCCGGCCCGAGCTGGGCGGCCACCGGGGCAAGCGTACCGGTCAACGTCGCCGACGGCCCCTGAATGATCGGGAGCCGGTTGCCGACGGTGGTCTGGATCAGCGTGGCGAGCCCCATGCCGAAGAGCCCGAAGTTGATCAGCCTCGCGGTATCCGTGGCGGACATGCCGGCCGCCGCCGCGACCGCGAGGGGCAGAACGAAGGGAGAGATGTCGACCAGCGTGTGTTGCCACCCATACAGGATGGTCTCCCACCAGCTGTCGGGGCGGTCCTCGATCCCGTAGACGAGGCCGGTCGCGTCCTCGGACAAAGCCGGGCTCCTCCCGTCAGTCGAGCGTCGGTGTGTCGCGGACGCTCAAAAGGGATAGGACCCGACCGTTCCGGCAATGGGCGCCGCTAGTCGTCCGAGGCGATCCGCGCGCGTTCGAGACGTCGCAGGATGTACTCGAGCGCCGGGTCGCGGTCGCTGAAGTAGCTATCCGAGTCGAGCTCGATCGGGATGCCGGGGGCGATCCAGGACCTCGTGTCGGTCGCGTGCGAGTCCTGCCAATACCGGGACGACACGCTCGCCCGGAGACCGCTGAACGGCAGGAGGATCGGTGTCGTCTCGCCCGTGAAGTTCGCGGCGGACCCGGTGGGCTCGCCCACGAAGATCGCGTCCGTGAGCCGGTTGACCCAGTTGGAGAAGTTCTGAGCCGCCGAAAACGTGTGGCGTCCGGCGATCACGAATATCCGACGGTCGGGTCGATCTACCTCGAACCGGATCAGCGTCCTGACGAGCGGCCAGTTGAGGAAGTTGTTCCCGCCCCCGTTCTTCCGCACGTCGAAGATTACGTATCGGGTGTCGCGAGACTCGAGCACGCGGTAGAGCGAGTCCGCGAACGCTTCGATCGTGCTGCCCTCGGGGTTCCGGACGGCGGCGTACTGCACGTACATCGCCTGCGGCGCGATCTCCTCCATCCAGAGGCTCGAGTCGCCGCGCAGCCAGATCGGCGTCGTGTCTTCCCCGCCCTCGACCGGACCGGGGCGCCAGGTGCCGCGCGGTCCCGCGGCCGAGAGACGAAGCGTGTGCGTCGTTCCGTCCGGTCCGCGGAGCTCTACTTCGGCGCCGGCAATGCCCTCCGCCGCGCCGATCGCTCGCAGGACCGACATCCGTCGGAGCAGCGACGGGGCCGCCGCTTTCGTCCCCATGTCGTTGTCGCGTGTGATGAACGCTTCGGTGCGCTCGACGAGGGTCTCGAGCGGCACGCCGCCGATGGAGACGAGCTGATGTCCGACGTGATCCGCCGCCGCGCCGTCGCCGGCCGTGACGATCATGCCATCGGAGAACCAGTAGAAATCGATCGGGAGCGACGTAAACTGGACTCGCTCGTTCGAGACGGACCATAGCGCGCTGTGCCCGTCCCCGAGCATCGCCATCAGCCGCTGGAGCTCGAGCGCCATGGCCTCGTCATCCAGCTCCGGGATGCGCGCTTCGAGCGAAGCGACGGCCCGGTCGTACTCGTCGGAATGGGCGGGCTGATCCGGACCGGCGTGGAGACGCTTCACCTCGGTCGCGAGCCAGCGCAGGTCTGTCCGCCAGCCTTCGTCCCGATCGGTCTGCTCGTCGACGAGCCCCGCGAGCTCTCTGAATCGCGGGTGGTCCCGATAAGGCTCGAACTGCCGCATGTTCCGGATGTTCGGCCGCGACTCATAGCGGTCCTCCAGCGAGCGCTCGAGCCATTCGAATGCCTGGTCGGGTCGCTCCAGCTGCGCGTACACGCCCGCGAGACGGACCATGAGCCGTGAGCGCTGGTCGGAGCCGAGCTCGATCGCCCGCTCGAGGGCGAAAGCTTCCCGCGTCTTGTCCGTCTGCGCCGCGTAGCGGGCGTAGGCGAGCCACAGGCGGTCGTCGTACGGGTTCAGCTCGACGATCTGACGGTATAGCTCGGCGGCTTCGGCGAAGTTCGCGGCTCGGCCGAGTGAGTCCGCCCGATCGATGAGGCGGACGTACTCCTCGGGGCTCGTCTGCTGTGCGGTCAGCTGCTGCGATGTCGACGACGACGCGACGAGAGCGAGCGTGAGTGAGAGGACGACTCGGACGGCGAGGGCTTTCATGCGGTCTCCGGGAAG
>JAOTZH010000165.1 GCA_029861425.1 Gemmatimonadota bacterium | reverse complement strand
CGACCGTGTCGCGCGACACCGCCTCCGTCACGCCGGGCGAGTTCGGGAGCCCGAAGGTCGCGACCCCGGATCCCGCCGAAACGAGAAACGGGTCCGCGTGTCCATGGTAACAGCCCTCGAACTTCACGATCATATCGCGACCGGTCGCGGCGCGGGCGAGTCGAATCGCCGACATCGTGGCTTCGGTTCCGCTGTTCACGAACCGAACCATCTCCACTGAGGGCACCCACTCCACCACACGTTCCGCGAGCTCGATCTCCCGCTCGGTGGACACCCCGAAGCTGGTCCCGTCCCGCGCCGCCCGCTCCACGGCCTCGACGACCTCGGGGTGGGCGTGACCGAGGATGAGCGGTCCCCACGAGAGGACATAGTCGATGTACGAGTGGCCGTCGGCGTCGGTTATCCGCGCTCCCTCGCCCCGCGAGACGAACATCGGATCGAGACCGACGGCCTCGAATGCCCTCACGGGCGAGCTCACCCCACCCGGCATGACGGCCCGGGCTCGTCTTACCCGATCCGTCACCGCTACTTGCCCCAGGCCGTCTCGAGACCGAGCACAGGCAGACCCCGTCCCCGACCCGACCCTGCTTCGGATCCCGTGTCGCTCGGGGCGTCGGATGGCGGTTCGCCGGAGACCCGCACGACGCGTTGCACCGTCGCCCCCAAATCGAAGTCCGTCGCCTGCTCGACCGTCACCTCGACGAGTGTCCCGGCCGCGAGCTCTCCCGCGCCGGAGAGCACCGTCACCCCATCGACATCATCCGCCTGCGAAGCGACCCTGCCGATCGCCAGCCCCTCCGCGTCGACCCCCTTGGGGTGGACATCGGCGACGACCGGATCGCCGGGATCCGCCTTCGAGTCGACGATCGCGATCCGCCGCTCACCGACTTCACCGCCCAGGCGGTCGGCGCTAACGGCTCGCTGCACCTCGAGGACCTCCTCCAGACGCTCGCGAGCCACGTCCTCGGAAACGAACGCATCTTCCATCGCCGCCGCGCGGGTCCCGTCCTGCGGGCTGAAGGCGAAGGCACCGAGACGATCGAAGGGGCCCTCATCCAGGAAGTCCACGAGCTCGCGGAACTCCGAGTCCGTCTCGCCCGGGAAGCCGAGGAGGACCGTCGTCCGAAGCGTCAGATCGGGTACGGACGCGCGCAGCCACGCGATCTTCTCGCGCAGCGTGTCCGACCGCTCCGGCCGCCGCATGCGCTCGAGGACCGAATCGGACGCGTGCTGGATCGGCATGTCTATGTAGGAGAGGAGCCGCGATTCGTTAGCCATGAGGTCCACGAGCGGTTCGCGAAGGCCGGCGGAGTAGATGTAGAGGAGCCGGAACCACGGGATCGAGGTCTCGCGGAGAAGCGCCTCGACGAGGGCCGCGATGTCGGTCCCGTCGGGCAGGTCCCTGCCGTAGTCCGCCAGGTCCTGCGCGACGAGGTTCACCTCGACGGCGCCCTGGGCCTCGAGCCGCTGAGCCTCGGCCACCAGGCGGTCCAGATCGAACGAGCGGTGCCGTCCCCGCCAGAGCGGGATCGCGCAGAAAGCGCATCCGTGATTGCAGCCCTCGCTGACCTTCATGTACCGGAGGTGGGCTGTGCCTAGCGGCGTGCGTTCGCCCGGATGAGGTCCCCCCGGCGACGCCTCGCGAGGCAACACACCTCGCTCGATCAGCTCGGGGACCAGCCGGTCGAGATCCCTGAGGCCGAGAAGAAGGTCGACCTCGGGCAGCGCCGGGCTCAGCTCATCCCGGTACCGCTCCACCATGCAACCGACCGCCACCACCGACTTGCACCGCCCGTCCCGCTTGAGCCGCCCCGCCTCGAGCAGCATCTCGATCGACTCCTCCTTCGCGGCATCGATGAAGCCGCAGGTGTTGACCAGGATCACGTCGGCGGTCTCCAGATCGGCGACGCGCTCGGCGCCCTGACCCACGAGAGCCGACAGCATCCGCTCAGAATCGACCGTGTTCTTGTCGCACCCGAGGCTGACGAGGCCGAGCCGCACGGGCTCAGCAGTCGAAGACATCGGCGCCGTCCGGCATCGAAAAGGCGAACAGGGACCTGTCCAGCGACACGTTGGGCTCGAGCTCCGCCAGCGTGACGGTCCGGATGGTCTCGTTTTCTTCGACGATCCGGAAGCGACGCACCAGCCTGTCGCCGTCAGCGATCCATATCCGGACCTGGCGATACTCGGATGGGCCGGACGGCGTCAACTCGATCACGTGAGTCCGGGCACCCGACACGATCGCCGTCCCTTCGTAGCGGGCGTCATAGGACTCGCGCGCCTCGGAGAGGATCCTGGCGAGCACGTCCGCCCCTCCGGCCGCCCGCTGCCCCTCGGCCAGCTCGCACTGGAGGACCTGCCCCGGGTTCGCCGACGGCTGATAAAGCCACAGGAACTCGCCGTCCGCGACGAACAGGTCATCCGGCGGCTCGGCGAAGTCCATCCGGAAACGATCCCGCCCCGCCTGTAGCCAGACCCCGTGACCCTGTGTCGTCCGATCGAGCAGGGGCACCTCCACCCGCTGTACGAAGGCCGCACGGAGCGACGAAAGGCCTGAATAGGCTTCATCGGCATCCGCGAGTAGCGCGGACGCGCCCGGCTCCTGATTCGCTGGAGCCGGCGTGACGCCCGGCTCTTCGGTCGGCGGAGGCACGAGCGGCTGCGTCTCCGCTCCCGCGGGCGGTCCCGCCGACGAATCGGGCGCCGGATCGCCGGCCGAGACTGACGCGGGGTCGGTTCCACCGGGGTCGGTTCCACCGGGGTCGCCTCCCTCGGGGTCCGTCGACCCGGCGGCCCCGGGTCCCACAGGTGGACCGGCGCCTTCCGGAGCTTCCGTACCACCAGGAGGTCGCTCGCCGGCCTGTGGCGGGGCGGCCCCTGGCGCAGGGCGTCCGAACTCGCGCTCCGCGTCCGCCCGCAGAGCCTCCCTGCGGTCGTCAGGGGACGGTCCGCAGGCGGTCAGGGCGCCGGCACCGAGGCAGGCGAGGGTGATCAGAACGGCGTCAGACTTCGTCGAGTGCATCTTCCAGGTCGGTGAGCGACATCATGACTTCGCGGGGTTTCGACCCCTCCGCAGGTCCGACTACCCCGGCATGGTGAAGTTGATCGATGATCCGCGCGGCACGTCCGTAGCCGATCTTGAGCCGCCTCTGGAGCAGGCTCGTCGATCCGGCGGAGTTTGTGATCACGATCTCCGCCGCCTGCCGGAACAGAGCGTCCCTGTCTTCCAGGACTTCGCCCGCGACGTCGATCTTCGACTCGCTTTCGAGCTCCCGAACGACATCCAGGATATCCGGCTCCTGCGACTCCGCCTCTTCCTGCGCGGCCCGTGCGGCTGCCTGCTCACGGTACCAGTCGAGCATCCGTTCGGTTTCTTCGGAAGAGATGAATGCCCCCTGGATGCGGACCGCGTCCGACCTGCCGGGCGGGAGGAAGAGCATGTCTCCCGTCCCCAGCAGGCTCTCCGCGCCATTCTGATCGAGGATCGTGCGACTGTCGATCTTCGAGGCGACCCGGAAGGCGATCCGACTTGGGACGTTCGCCTTGATCAGGCCAGTCAGAACGTTGACCGATGGACGCTGCGTGGCGATCACGAGGTGGATGCCCACCGCGCGAGCCTTCTGGGCCAGCATCGCCAGCGGCGTCTCCACCTCGGCCTGGACCGTCATCATCAGATCGGCCAGTTCGTCGATCAGAAGCACCACATACGGCAGCGGGCCATCCTCGTAGGGGCTGCCGTCGTCCCCCGGGCCCCGCGGCGGCTTGATCACGTCGCGACCCTGCGCCAGCCGGGCGTTGAACTCGCTCAGGTTGCGGCAGGCGTTCGCGGAGAGCAGCCCGAACCGGCGCTTCATCTCGAACTGGCCCCACTTGAGCACCGACGCCGCCTCTTCGTTGTCCGTGATGACAGGGTGACGCAGGTGAGGAAGGTCCTTGTAGACGGAGAGCTCGACCATCTTCGGGTCTACCATCAGGAGACGGAGTTCCTGCGGCGTATACCGGTAGACGAGGCTCGTGATGATCGTGTTAATGCACACGGACTTGCCCGACCCCGTCTGACCCGCGATGAGCAAGTGCGGCATGCGAGTCAGATCTGCGCAATACGGCTTCCCGGAAAGGTCGCGCCCGAGGCCGAGCGGGAGCGCGGCCCGGGCCCGGCTGTACGCCGGCGCCTCGAGCACCTCGCGGATCGTGACCATCTCGGCCCGTGGGTTGGGCACTTCCACGCCCACGGCTCCCTTCCCGGGAATCGGGGCAACGATCCTGACTGATGGCGCCTTCAGCGCCAGGGCGAGGTCATCGGCTCGCGCGCTGATCTGTCCAACCTTCACGCCGGGCGCCGGGATGACCTCGAACTGCGTGACGGCAGGGCCGGTGGTCCAGCCGCCGATCTCGCCCGCGATCCGGAACGTCGCGAGCTTCTCGATCAGCACGTCCCCGAGCTGACCCAGCTCGCGGGTCCCGATTCCGCTGCCCGCACCGTCGGGCTCGTCGAGCAGATCCAGAGATGGCAACCGCGTCTGATCGAGATCGCCGTGCTCGGCGAGGACCGGGACGTCCGACGGCTCCCCGGCCTCGTCATCCTTCGCCTTCCTCCGGCTTCCGTTCCGTCTCGGCTTCGCGGCCGTGGGCTCCTCCTCGACGAGGTCCTCGACCGGCTCGAGATCCGGATCTTGGTGCTCCTCGGCCAGGGTCTGCCAGGTCGTCTCCTCGATGCCGGGCTCGGGCGACCGGTACAGCTCCGCGACCGCGCGCCCGACGTTGCGGGCCCCGCCCGCCCCGGCCGTGATTCCCCTTCGCGCGAGATCCCGTCCGCCGACGACGGCGGATGCGAGAGACCACCCGAGGGTGAGCACCAGCGAAACGGCCAGCAGCGCGACGGCGATGAGAAACGCGCCGATCCAGCCGAACCCGGTGTAAAGCAGGCTTCCGAAGGAGGTGCCGAGCCACCCGATCCCCTCCGGCGTTCCGGTGCCGCGGGCTGCCAGCAACCACACGAACGTGGGCAGGACGAGGAGGAGTCCGGCCGGGAGCAACGACCAGCGGAGGACCTGTCCGCGCTCGCCGGTACCCAGGAAGTGGACGCCCCAGACGAACGCCGGGATCGCGGCGAGTGGCGCCAGAGGGCCGAAGACGGCGGAGAACCCACGGTGGAGGAGCGAACCGATAGGACCGATCCAGTTGCCCTCTCCGCCGGTCAGGAGCGGCGACACGAGAGACAGTCCCACGAGAAGCCCCAGCACGATCAACCCTACGCCGAGGGCTTCCTGCCGCTGCCGTTCACCGAGCATTCAGATCCCTTCCTCCTCCCCGCCCTTCACGAACGCTCCGCCGTCCCGGACGGGCGCGACTTGCAGGTCATCGACCCGGGCACACTCAACGAGATCCCCTCGCAGACCCGCGGCGATCAGGGCCTGCCCGGCCCCGCACTGCGCGAGACCCTCGGCGGATGGACGGCCCATGCGGATCCCGAACCGTCTTGCCGCCTGTGCGCCGTCGGACAACCTCGACGCGGGGCGCGCGGTGATCAACCTGTCCACAAGATGGCCCGCGCACCACGCGTCGTCCATGCTGACGCGCCCCTGGCGCCCTGCGCAGGCGATCAGAAGCGAAGCGTCGTCCGTGTCCGACACGGCGTCGAGGAGCGTCTCCACGACCGCTCGGAGATTGCGAAAACACGCCAGCCACTGGCAGGACACCCCCAGACGGTGGACAGCGCGCATCGCACGGGTCCCGTTGGTCGTCGTAAACACGAGGTCACGCCCGGCGACACGCGAGGAATCGTAGGCGACCGGGCTGTTGCCGAGGTCGAAGCCGACGGGAGGCACGCCGGACCGTTCTCCGCACAGAAGCGCGCCCATCTCCCGAGCTGCCGCGCGCGCCTCCTCGACCGTCTCGACCGGGACCACGCGGCTCGCCCCCGCGTCGACAGCTGTCGCGATGCAAGTGGTGGCTCGCACGACATCGATGACGACTCCGAGTTCAGGTACCGGACGGATCCGGTGGATCTCGTCGGGTACCCACGCGACGTCGATGTTCAGTCGGGACCCCGGCCAAGGCGGGTCATGCGTCGGTCAGAAACCGCTCGACGAAGGAGGTGTCGATGTCGCCCGCCGCAAAGTCCGGGTGCACCATCACCTTGCGAAGAAACGGAATCGTCGTGTGGACCCCCTCGAGAATGAACTCTTCGAGCGCGTGATACGCCCGCATGCGGGCCTCGTCGCGGGTCTTACCGTGCACGACGAGCTTCGCGAGCATGGAGTCGTAGTACGGCGGAACCACGTAGCCATCGTAGACGTGGGTGTCGACCCTGACGCCGGGACCGCCGGGCGCGTGGAACGTCGTGATCCGGCCGGGCGAAGGCCGGAATCCGTGATCGGGGTCCTCCGCGTTGATCCGGCACTCGATCGCGTGGCCGTTCATCGGGAGCGGCTCGTCCCACTCGAGCTTCTCGCCTGCGGCGACACGGATTTGCTCCTTGATCAGATCCGTGTCCGTCACCATCTCCGTCACCGGGTGCTCGACCTGGATGCGGGTGTTCATCTCCATGAAGTAGAACTCGCCATCGGATCCCAGCAGGAATTCCGTGGTCCCGGCCCCCTGGTAGTCGATGGCCTTCGCTCCGCGGACCGCCGCGTCACCCATGGCCGCCCGAAGCTCCGGCGTAACCGCTGGACTCGGGGCCTCCTCGATCAGCTTCTGATGACGACGCTGTGCGGAGCAGTCCCGTTCCCCCAGATGGACGAGCCGCCCGTGTCGATCGCCGAAAATCTGGATCTCGACGTGACGCGGACGCTCGATCAGCTTCTCGAGATAGACGTCGCCGTTGTCGAAGTTGGTCAGCGCTTCGTTCTTCGCGATCGGGAACTGCCGGAGGAACTCGTCCGCGTCGAAGGCCGGACGCATGCCCTTCCCGCCGCCCCCCGCCGACGCCTTGATCATGACCGGGAACCCGATCTTCTCGGCCTCCGCGAGAGCCTCGTCGGGATCCTCGATGACGTCGCCGGAGCCCGGGACCACGGGCACCCCCGCCTCCATCATGGTCCGGCGCGCCACCGCCTTGTTGCCCATCCGGCGGATCTGATCCGCCGTCGGCCCGATGAACACGAGGCCGGCACGCTCGCAGATCTCCGCGAACTCCGGGTTCTCTGCCAGAAACCCGTATCCCGGATGGACCGCATCGGCTCCGGTGATCTCCGCGGCAGCCAGGATCCTGGGTATGTTCAGGTAGCTTTCGCGCCCCGGGGGCGGTCCGATGCAGATGTCTTCGTCCGAAAACCTGACATGGAGTGAGTCGCGGTCCGCCTCCGAGTACACGGCAACGGTGCGGATATCGAGCGCACGGCAGGCGCGCAGGATGCGGAGCGCGATTTCGCCCCGATTCGCGATGAGGATCTTGCGGAACACGTGGGTCGGCGCGTCTAGGCCGGGTCTATCCGGAACAGCACCTGCCCGAACTCGACCGGCTCCGTGTTCTCGACGGAAATCTCCTTCACCGTCCCGGCGATCTCGGACTGGAGCTCGTTCATGAGCTTCATCGCCTCGAGGATGCACAGGGTTTGGCCCGGCTCTACGGTGTCACCGACCGACACGAACGCCGGCGACTCCGGCGATGGCGACCGGTAGAACGTCCCCACCATGGGCGAGTGGACCTCGTACAGACCGTCTGGTGGGGAGGAGGTCATCACGTCACTTGTGTCGGCCGCGGGACCATCGGGGACGGATGTGGCCGCGGCGACGGGAGCGGCCGACACGTGGGTCACCGCTGCGCCTCCGACGGTGGGGGACTTCCTGATACGAACCCGTGTGGTGAGCCGCTCGACCTCGAGCGAATCGATATCGGACTCCTCGACGAGGCGAATCAGCTTTTTGAGCCACTCGATATTCATGGTCACGACACCCGGGTGATGTACTTGTCCTCGGTGCGGTCGACGCGGATCGTCTCCCCGACCTCGACGAACAGCGGAACCTGAACGACCGCGCCCGGCCCCAGCTTTGCGGGCTTCGTCCCGCCCTGCGCGGTGTCGCCGCGAACGCCGGGATCCGTTTCGACGATCTCGAGCTCCACGAACTGCGGCAACTCCACCATCAGAACCTGGCCGTCACGCTGAAGACCCTCACACTCCATGTTCTCCTGAAGATACTTCAGCTGATCCTCGCCAATTTGGTCGCCGGCGATCGGGACGAGCTCGAAGGTCTCCATGTTCATGAAGTAGAAGAGCTCTCCGTCGGTGTAACTGTACTGGATGGGTCGGCGTTCGAGCCGAACCTCCTTCACCTTCTCGCCTGCCCGGAACGTCTTGTCCTTGATGCCGCCGGCCATCACGTCCTTCAGCTTGGTGCGCACGAACGCACCGCCCTTTCCGGGCTTCACGTGCTGGAAGTAGGTGATGGAATAGAGGGTGCCATCGAGCTCGATGACCATCCCGTTCCTGAAATCCGATGTATCTGCCATGTCACCCTGCGTGTGTTGTCAGCGCGACCGATCCTAAAGCTCGATCAGTTCGCGGGAAGCCAAGGTGAGCACTCTGGATCCGGTCTCGGTGACCGCGACGTCGTCCTCGATCCGTACGCCACCTCGGCCCGGAAGATACACCCCCGGTTCCACGGTCACCACGTTCCCGGGCTCCAGCACGTCTTCTGAACGGGACGAGACGCGCGGCCCCTCGTGTACCTCCAGGCCGATGCCGTGACCGGTGCTGTGCCCGAAGTACTGATCGAGATCGTGGGACGCAAAGTGGTCGCGCGCCGCGGCGTCCACGTCCACCGCGCGGACCCCGGGGGCGACCGCCGCAATCGCCAGGGCCTGCGCCTCCAGCACCCGGGCGTGGATGTCCTTTTGCCAGGGGTGGGGCGGGCCGACCACGAACGTCCGCGTGATGTCGCTGCAATACCCGGAAGCGATCGCGCCGAAGTCGAGTAGAACGAGATCTCCCGCTTCCACTCGGCCTGTAGATGGTGTCGCGTGCGG
>JAOTZH010000164.1 GCA_029861425.1 Gemmatimonadota bacterium | reverse complement strand
CTCTCGGGGCTGAGGCTCGTCCGGACGGGCTCACTCGAGGGCAGACACCGCCTGATCGATGTCCTCGGAACGCACGTAGATGACGTAGGCGTAGCGGCCCCGATCGCCGGCGAGGCCGGTCGACGCGTATACGTTCACGCCCGCGTCGAAGAGCTTCTCGTGGACCCTCGCCAGGGCGCCGAGTTCGTCATCGCCCTGTACCAGGAGGGCGGAATAGGGGCCATCGAGCTCGAGTCCCGCGGTCGGCGCCATCGCTTGTAGCTGACCGGCGTCCTCGGGGAACACCGTGAGCTGCGCTCGCAGCGGCCCCGTCGGAACCGCGGTGAACGCGAGCAGATTCACACCGCTCTGCTCCAGCGCCGAGAGCAGCTGGTACGCCGATCCCGCCTCATCCTGAACGGTGACATAGAAGTAGTCCACGCGCTGGAATTGATACGTCACCTCGGATCCTCCGTCATCGGGGTGAAACGGGTGGCTCCTGCCCGGGCGAGCGGGGACACGATACGGGCGCTACTGCAGTCCTGGATACCCCCAGAGGGCCCCCTCCGGGCCCTGCTCCGAAGCGCGCTTCTACAATGCCCGAACGGGATCACTCTCGATCTCGACCGCAACCTCTACGTAGCGAACTTCGACAACGGGGACGTCGTCGGATTCATGGACTAGTCCTTGAATTGGACGAGGTTGTAGAGAAGGTCTCCCTGAAACACCACGCGGCGCACGAGCAACTCGTGTACGACGCCGTCGATCGGGGAGTGCAGCTCCTCCAGCACACTGCCGTCCAGTCCCGTGACCCGACCGATCAACTGCCCCCTCGCGAGAAGATCGCCCTGATCTACGATCCCCTGGAAGACACCGCACCTCGTGGCTCGGACCTGATCGAAGCCCATGGTGAACTCCCGCTGGTTCGGGTGAATCACCGGGCTGCCCTCGGTCATGTCCAGGTGCTTCATGTTGTTCGTCACGGCCAGTATGTGCGAGTTGATAAAATCTTCCTCGGGTTGAGTCTTGTAGCCGAGACCACACTGAGTGATGATGCTCGGTACGCCCGCCTGTGACGCCTCGTAGATGAGGCTTCTGGGGGCCACGTCCCTCGCCTGGAAGTACTCGAATCCGCAGACGCGTGACATCTCCTCGCTGATTCGATTCACCCGCTCCGACGCATTCATGGGATGAATCGAATGAATGACGTGAGATTCCGGCAGATCGCCGCCGCGAAGATCGATGTGGTAGTCGGACTCCACAACGAGCTCATCGAAGAGATAGTGGGCGACGACCTCCGTGGCAGAGCCTTCGGGGTCACCCGGGAAGACGCTGTTGAGGCTCTTGCCGTCCATGGGGCTGGTTCCGGCATTCAGACCGAACATGGGGGTTCGAAAACGAAACGCGTCCAATGTGATCACGGGGATGATGATGACGCGTCCCGCGATGTCATCGGGGTCGAAGTCGCGGTACATGCGCGATGCGGCTTCGACGCCGGAGAACTCGGTGGCGAACAGGCCACCGGTGACGATCAGGGTCGGACCGTCGCTGCTCCCGTTCACCACGCCCACGGGCATCTCGATTCGGACCGCATCGTTGTTCATGATGTCGTGGAAGGCGAATTGCTTGGTCCCGGACGGCACATCGAACGGGGCGAGTCCGCTCTCGTTGGCCGTTCTGTCGGCCGCTTGCCCCACAGCTGACACGCCGCCTGCGGCCAGGGCGCCCATCGCGGCCGTCGTCCCGAGCGCGAACTCGCGACGGGTGAGCGCGTGGCGGTCTCCGGATGGCTCGTTCATGTGGTCCTCTCTCTATCGCCCGGCTCACCGTTCTTCGCTCGAGCTCGTCAAACGACCTCATGGGGACGGAAGCTGCAGTGCGAGGAGTTTGCCGGGCAAGGCGGGCAAATATGGCGTGCGGGAGTCCGTTCGAACCGAGGAAACGGGTGAGCCCGACTGCGCGAGAGCCCATGCGAGTCATGGGCTTTCGTGCCTCAAGGACCGAACGCGTCGACACCAAAGTCGGCTGAGTTCTCCTCCTCTTAACGGTCTTGCCCCCTCTGCTCGACTTGCCTCACATTCCTTTCGCCCGGCCGACCCGAGACCTTGACGATGGGAGCGAAACGAATGGACGCCGACCCGAGTGCGCCACCCGGGGACTCTCTCCGCCACCCGAAAGGCACCCTGGCCATCATCGGCATCTACGGGCTGCTGTTCGTGGTTGGCTGGCTGGTCATCTACTTCTTCGTGTTCCTGCCTCGCGGACCCCTGACCCAGTGAGCCCTCGATGAACGTCGATTTGTACGAGCGATTCTGGATGTGGTCGTCCGGGGGGATCATCGCGGTGTTCATCGCCTCGATCATCTATACGAGTGCGGCACAGTCGCTCCAGCCGCCCAGTCACGTCGAGACGATCGATCCGCAGACGGCCCGCACGAGTCCCGGCTTCGCGCAGCCATCGGTAACTCTCAATGCGGACGGCAGTGCGACCGTGCACATCATGGCGCAGATGTTCGCCTTTTTGCCGACCGAGATCCGGGTGCCCCGCGGACAGCCGATCACGTTCCGAATGACCAGCCCCGACGTGATTCACGGCTTCCAGATCGTGAAGACGAACGGCAACGCGATGGTGGTGCCGGGTTACGTGACGCAGTTCACCACCCGGTTCGATACACCGGGCGAGTACTTGATCGTCTGCAACGAGTACTGCGGACTCGGCCACCACATCATGTTCAGCACGTTGATCGTCGAGGACGACGTTGAGATGGCCGGAGACGTCGGGGCGGGTGCGGGCCAATGATCGCCTCCAGACGTCTCGCACTCGCAAACTTCTGGGTCGGGATCGGCGCATTCGGCATCGCCTCCGTGATGGCGCTGATGCAGGCTCTGTCGCGAGCCGATCTCGACCTCCCGTGGCGCACCCCGGGCATGTACTACATGTCGGTGACCGCACACGGCGTCCTGATGGCGCTCGTCTTCACCACGTTCATCATCATGGGCTTCGGCTACGTGGTGACGGAGCGTACGCTGGAGCGCGCGCTCGTCGGGCGACAGGTGGCCTGGGTCGGGTTCTGGGTCGCGCTGGCCGGAACCGCCGCTGCAGCGGTGGCGATCCTGACGGGCAACGCCAGTATCCTCTATACGTTCTATCCCCCGCTGATGGCGCACCCCGCTTTCTACATCGGGGCGACCCTGCTGGTCGTGGGCTCGTGGCTGTGGTGCGGTGTGATCCTGCGCACATGGCTGGCGTGGAAGAAGGACAATCCGGGTGCGCGCATCCCTCTCCCTCTGGTCGGGATGCTGGCCGCGATCTTCGTCTGGCTCCTGGCCACCCCGGGCGTCGCCGCCGAGATGCTGTTCCAGCTGATCCCGTGGTCGCTCGGTCTCAAGGAAACGGTCGACCCGGTTCTCGCGCGAACGCTCTTCTGGTGGTTCGGCCACCCGCTCGTCTACTTCTGGCTCATCCCCGCGTATGTGGTTTGGTATACGGTCACTCCGCGGGTGGCGGGCGGGAAGCTGTTCAGCGATCCGCTCGCGCGGCTCGTCTTCGTACTCTTCATCGTGCTGTCGACGCCCGTCGGATTCCACCATCAGTTGCTCGACCCGGGGATCCCGGCGGGATGGAAGTTCTTCCACACGATGAACACCGAGCTGATCCTCTTCCCGAGCTTCGTCACCGCGTTCACGGTCGTCGCCTCATTCGAAGTCGCGGGCCGGATGAAGGGTGCGACGGGCTGGTTCGACTGGCTCGAGAAGCTCCCGTGGGGGAACCCCCAGTTCTCGAGTGTGGCTCTCGCCATGCTGATCTTCGCCATCGGAGGGTTCGGTGGAGCGATCAACGCGGCGTTCGGGATGAACGCCATGGTCCACAACACGGCGTGGATCCAGGGCCACTTCCACCTCACCGTCGGCACGGCGACCGCGCTCACCTTCATGGGGCTCTGCTACTGGCTGATCCCGATCCTCACGAAACGTGAGCTCGAGCTTGGGCTCCTGGCTCGCGTCCAACCGTACATCTGGTTCATGGGGATGCTGCTGTTCTCCGTGTCGAACCACCTGACCGGTCTTCAGGGGATGCCCCGCCGCGTCTACGAGTTCGATTACGGCGGCAGCCCCATCGCCCAGGAATGGGCCGCCGGCACGGGCATTTCGGCCCTCGGTGGTGTCTTCCTGTTCGTGAGCGCGGCCTGCTTCATGGCCGTGATGCTCGGGACGGGTCTGGCCGGGAAGAAGGGGTACGAGGAGGACATCGAGTTCGCCGAACCATTGGAACCTGCCGGCGACAAGGCCAGGATCCTCGACAAGATGTGGCTGTGGGTCACGATCGGCGTGGTTCTCGTCATGGCCGCCTACGCGGTGCCGATCATCCAACACATCATGATGGACACGTTCGGCTCGACCGGCTTCCGGCTGTTCTAACAGCCGGGCCTGGAAGGGCTCTTCCGTGATCGGGCAGACACTCGCGCACTACGAGATCCTCGACTCGCTCGGAGCAGGGGCGATGGGTGCCGTGTACCGGGCATTCGACACCCGCTTGCGCCGCGAAGTGGCTATCAAGGTGCTCGCGGGCTCCGACTTCCCGTCCGATGACGAGCGCCGGCGACTGCTCAGCGAGGCACGAGCTGCCGCATCACTGAATCATCCCGCAATCGCGACGGTCTTCGAGGTCGCCGATCACGTCTCGGTCTGGCCGCGGTTCAGGCCCTTCGGGCCGCGCACGAAGCCGGAGTAGTGCACGGCGACATCAAGCCCGACAACCTGATGGTTCGACCCGATGGGGCGCTCGCTAGCTGTCACAGAGTGTGCAGGACCTGCCTGGGGCCTTCCCCACGGTGAGGAGGAGTGTACGATCGAAATGAGCCCTACCCAGGGTCGTTTGGTGTGTGTGCTTCGGAGGCGCCATGCGCCAAGCCACGAGCCCGAGGTCCCGCGCCATGTCGAACCGAACGCATCCGTCCCCGCTTTCCCTGCGCACCCCAGGCGTCGATTCACCTCCCGGCCGCCGCCGGAAATGGGCCATCGCCGGATCGCTCGTTGCGGCGGTGGGGCTCTGGGGGTGCGGTGACACGCCCACGGACCCCGGAGCCCCCGAGCTTGCCCGCGTCGACCGCGGGCTGGTCGACGACGTGCGACGGCTCGCGGCCGCGACCGGCCTCGAAGCCCTGAACGCACCACGTCGCGTGCGTCCCAAGCTGGCCAAGCTCGGTCAGGCGCTCGTCTTCGACCCGGAGCTCAGCGGGAACCGCGACATCTCGTGCATGACGTGCCACTGGCCCTCCTTCGGGACGTCTGACGGCCGGAGCCTGCCGGCCGGTGAGGGGGCGACCGGGCTGGGTCCGGACCGCGTCCACCCGGACGGGGTGTTCATCCCGCGCAACGCGCCGCCCACGTTCAACTTGCACGCGCAGTCCGCGCAGTTCTGGGACGGTCGTGTGGCGGTCGACGCCGCCGGCCGTTTCCACACCCCGGCCGGGAACAAGGTCACGCCAGAGATGACGCGGGTGTTCGAGTTCGGCTCGATCTCCGCGCAGGGGCTCTTCCCGGTCACCTCCCGGGCCGAGATGCGCGGGAATTCCGGTAACGAGCTGGCGGCGATTCCGGACACTGACGAGCCGGCCATGTGGCGCGCGATCATGGCACGTCTCGGCGCCATCTCCGAGTATCGCAGGTTGTTCGAGCAGGCGT
Source organism: Gemmatimonadota bacterium (assembly GCA_029861425.1). Lineage (GTDB taxonomy): Bacteria > Gemmatimonadota > Gemmatimonadetes > Palauibacterales > Palauibacteraceae > Palauibacter. The sequence continues at coordinate 3,328 of JAOTZH010000164.1, read as the reverse complement.
ATCCCGGTACGGACTTCGAAGACATGAACTTCGGGCACGCGTCGAACGCGATGGCGGGGTTCTACCTCGACGCGTTCACGTTCGTGAACACTCCCTGGGACGAATTCCTGCGCGGCAGGGACGCGGCGATGACGCCGGACCAGCTCGACGGGGCTCGCGCGTTCATGGCCGTGGGGTGCGCGGAGTGTCACAGCGGTGCCGCGCTGACCGATGTCGAATTCCACAACACGGCGATGCCGCAGATCGGGCCCGGGAAGGGCGATGGAACCGGCGGGCAGGACGACTTCGGTCGCATGCGCGTGACGGGGGACCCGGCCGACATATACCGCTTCCGGACGCCGCCCCTCAGGAACGTCGAGTTGACCGGTCCCTTCGGGCACGGCGGACCCATCCCCGACCTGCGCGACTTCATCGCCCATTACAGCGAGTCCGACGTCAAGCTGCGTAACTACGACCCGTCCGTCCTCGAGCCGGCCTTGCAGGGAACCGTGCTGAACAACGCGGACCAGGTGCTGGCGAACCGGGACCCGATTCTCGACGGTCTCGTGATCTCCGAAGCCGACATCGACCGGATCCGGGCGTTCATGAGCGCGCTCACCGATCCTGCGACGCGGAACCTCGAGCGGGCGATTCCGCAGCGGGTCCCGAGCGGTCTTCCCGTCTCCGAAGGCCGCCCCGGGAACGGACGCGGCAATCGGTGATGTCGGTGCCGCGTCTCTTGTCCCCTTCGGGCGGGGTGTCCATCGTGATGCGGAGACCCGTGCAAGACCGCCCACATGGCCTCGACTTCGCAGGACATCACCGCCCTGCTCCATGCCGTCAGGGAAGGGGACAGGGAGGCGCTCGACCGCCTCTTCCGGCTCGTCTACGATGAGCTGCGGACGATCGCCCACGCCCAGCGACGGCGCTGGACGGGGGACGAGACGATGGGCACGACGGCGATCGTCCATGAGGCCTATCTCAAGCTCGCGGGAGTTAATCACCTCGAGGCGGACGACCGATCGCATTTCTTCACGTTGGCGTCCCGCGCCATGCGGCAGATCCTCCTGAACTACGCGAGGGACCGGAAAGCGAAGAAGCGAGGCGGCGGCAGAGTCGAAGTCTCGCTGGACACGCCTCCCCTCATCGGGGATCTGGACGAGGCCGCGGCCGATCGGCTCATCGCGCTCGATCGGGCCCTCGAGGAGCTGGAGGGGATCAGCGGGCGCCCGGTGCGGGTCGTCGAGTGCCGGTTCTTCGCGGGGCTGACGGTGGCAGAGACCGCCGAGGCGCTCGGGATTTCGGCCGCGACCGTGAAGCGCGATTGGGCGCATGCGAGCACCTGGCTCAGGCGACGCCTCGAGGGAGAGCGAGCCGGCCCGGGCCCCGCCCCCTAGCAGGGAGCCGAGCATGGACGGAGACAGAGCCCGACTCGACGAACTGTTCTGGCGAGCCGCCGATCTCGCCGGCGACGAACGAGAGGCGTTTCTGAGCGAGGCGTGCGGCGAAGATCCGGAGCTGCGCGAGCGAATCGAGGCCCTGCTGGCCGAGGCCGATCTGACGCAGGATCGCGACGGCGGATACCTGCGCTCGCTCGCTCGGGACCTGGGTCTCGCCGACCTCCGATCCCTTCCGGAGCCAGGGGAAGCAGACGAGCCGCCGTCGCGGGTCGGGACCCGGTTTGGGCCGTACCGCACGACGAAGCTCCTCGGGCGGGGCGGCATGGGGTCGGTGTATCAGGCCGAGCGGGTCGAGGGGGACTTCGAACAGCGCGTCGCCATCAAGGTGGTCCGGCGCGGGATGGAAACCGGTGAGCTCTCGCGCCGGCTGCGTCGGGAGCGCCGCATTCTCGCGCGACTCGAGCACCCGAACATCGCGCGTCTCTTCGACGGCGGGATCGGTGAGGAGGGTCAGCCCTACCTGGTTCTCGAGTACGTCGAGGGCGAGCGGATTACGGACTACTGCACACACCACGCGCTGGGGCTCGACGAACGGCTGCGGCTGTTCCTCGACGTCGCGCGCGCCGTGCAGTTCGCGCACGCGAAGCTCGTCGTTCATCGCGACCTCAAGCCCTCGAACGTGCTGGTTACGCCCGAGGGCGAGGTCAAGCTGCTCGACTTCGGCATCTCGAAGCTGCTCGAAGACGACGGCACGGAGGACGAGCTGACGCGAACGGGATTTGCCGTGCTGACCCCGGCGTATGCGGCCCCAGAGCAGATTCGCGGCGAAGAGGTGACCACCGCGACCGACGTGTTCGCGCTCGGCGTCCTGCTGTACGAGTTGCTGTCCGGCCGCCACCCGTTCCGGCCCAACGCGGGGACGGACGATCGGGTCGCCGATCGGGTTCTCGAGCACGATCCGGGCTCTCCCGGCCCCGAAGGGCCGGTCTCCACGCCGCGCGACCTCGGCCTGGTATGCCTCAATGCACTTCGTAAAGAGCCGGAACGACGGTACGGGTCGGCGGCCGACTTCGCGCGCGACATCGAACGGTGCGTGGCGGGCGAGCCAGTCACGGCTCGTCCCCCGACCCTGAGGTATCGAGCCAGCAGGTTCGTCGGGCGGCACAGAGTCGGTGTCGCGGCGAGCGCGGCGGCCGTGATGGCACTCGTGGTCGGCCTCGGGTCGGCGGTGTGGCAGGCCCACGCCGCCGCCGACGAGGCCGCACGCGCGAGCCGGATCAACGAGTTCGTGCTCGACCTGTTCCGCGCTTCCGATCCGGCCGAGGCGTTGGGAGAAGACCTGACCGCTCGCGACCTGCTCGAGCGCGGTGCCCGGCGTCTCGAGAGGTCGCTCGAGGACGAGCCGGGCGTTCGGGCCGAGATGCTCGGCGTGCTGGGGCCGATCTACCGCGAGCTCGGGCTGTACGACGAGGCCGCGCCGATCGCCGAGACGGCCCTGCAGCTGAATCGCGAGGTGCACGGCGAGGAGTCCGATGAGACCACGCGGGCACTGCTCGAGGTCGCTCGCGTCGCCCGGGCTCGAGCATCGCTCGAAGAAGCCGATTCCCTGTTCCGGCTCGTCATCTCCCGATACGAGGCCGAGGGCCGCGCAGGCGCGGGGAACGCCGCGATCGCGTCGGGCGAGCTGGGCGAGCTGGCGTTGGACCGCGGGGAGACCGAAAGCGCGGTGGAGCTCCTGGAGCGGGCGGTAGTACAGGCCCGCGCTGAGCTGTCTCCCGGCGACCCCGACCTCATCTGGCTCGAGCTCACCTACGCGAACGCACTGCATCGTGAGGAGCGATGGGAGGAGGCCAACGAGATCTACCTCTCGGTTGCCGAGCAGAGCGCCACGTTGCCCGGGGGGGACGACCCGCGCGTGGCGACCGCCGTATGGGCGTATGGCCAACAGC
>JAOTZH010000021.1 GCA_029861425.1 Gemmatimonadota bacterium | reverse complement strand
CCTGAAGATCGCGAACGAGCTCGAGCCTCCGGAGCTCATCGATCTGCAGAACGCGATGCTCTCGACGCTCGACGGCGCCGGCCTCCGGGTGTCCTTCCCGACCCCGATTCCCGCCGCGGATGGCTCGCTCACCGTTGAGATCAGCGATGCGGATGCGACCTACATCGCGCGACTGCTGAGCTTCGTTCCGGGCCGGCCGCTGGATGAAGTTCACGCCCAAACGCCGGGTCTCGAGACCGAGCTCGGCCGACTCGTCGCCAGCGTCGATGACGCTCTCTCGTCGCTCGAGGACCCGCCACCCCGCGGAATCGTCTGGGATCCGCGCGGCGCGGTCGGGTTGATTCGCGCCCACCTGGACGCGGTCGGCGACACGGCGGACCGCGAGCTGGTCGGCCGGGTGCTGGATTCGGCCGAACGGGATGTCGCGCCGATCGCGGAACGTCTTCCCATCCGGCTGATTCACAACGACGCGCACGGAGACAACGTCCGGGTCGACCCGGGGAGTTTTGACTGTCCCGCGCGGATCACGGGGCTGGTCGACTGCGGGGACGCGGTCGAGACATGGGCGATCGCCGGCCTTGCCACCGCGTGCGCCTACGCGGGGTTCGACAGACCCGACCCCGTGCAGACGTTCGTGAACATCGCCCGTGGGTACGCGTCCGTTCACCAGCCCGGCGAGGCCGAGGCAAACGTGCTGTTCTCGCTCATCCGACTCCGGCTGGCCCTCAGCGTGACGGTGTCGGCGGTCCGGGCGGCGCAGGATCCGGCCAACTCGTATCTGACGACGAGTGCGGGCGGAGCCTGGGAGCTGCTTCGGGTGCTCGACGGCACGTCCGACCGGCTCGCGCGATACCGCCTCCGGTCGGCCCTGGGGCTCGACCCCGTGCCCGGCTGCGGCCGGGTAGCCGCCGCCTTGAGCGCCGCGTCCGACGTCGCAGGCCCGCTGCTGGAACCGGATCCGCGTGCTGTCCCGACCCTCATGATCGATCTGAGCGTCGGGTCCGGAGACGACGGCGGGACGTTCGACCCGACCGACCACACGCAGTTCAATCGGCTGATCTTCGACCGAATGAGAGACGCCGGGGCCGAGATCGGGATCGGCCGGTACGACGAGGTACGCTGGTGGTACACGACCGACGAGTTCATCGCCCCGGGGAACGAAGTCGATGAGTGGCGAAGCGTTCACATCGGACTCGACCTCTTCGCCCCCGCCGGCACGCCGGTGCGCACCCCGCTCGCGGGTCGAGTGGTCAGCGTCCGGAACAACGATGACCGGCTCGACTACGGGCCGACCGTCGTCGTCGAGCACGAGCTCCCGGCGCCGAACGGGGACGACCCCGGGGCCCGGGAGCCGTCCACGGTCCGGTTCCGAACGCTCTACGGGCACCTGTCCGGGCGTACGCTCGAAGAGACGGCCGAGGGCCAGGACGTGCAGGCGGGCGACATCATCGCGTGGCTGGGCGCACCGCCCGAGAACGGCGATTGGGCGCCGCACCTTCATTTCCAGATCATCGTGGATCCGCTCGACTACGTGGGCACGTTTCCGGGCGTCGCCGCCCCCAGCCAGCGGGACGTCTGGCTGGCGCTGAGCCCGGATCCAAACCTGCTCCTGAGCATCCCCAGCGAGACCACCGCGGTACGCCCCCGCTCGATGGCGGACGTGGAGGCCGAACGGAACCGGCGGCTCGGACCATCGCTGAGCCTCTCCTACAGGAACCACTTGCACATCGTTCGGGGCCGGGGCAGCCGGCTCTACGACGTCGAAGGTCAGCCCTACCTCGACTGCGTGAACAACGTCACGCACGTCGGCCACGCCCACCCGCGCCTGACCGAGGTCGCGCGACGCCAGATGGGCACGCTGAACACGAACACGCGCTACCTGCACGAGACCATACTCGCGTACACGGATGCCCTCACGTCTCGCTTCCCCGACCCGCTCTCCGTGTGCTTTCTCGTGTGCTCCGGCACGGAGGCGAACGAGCTCGCTCTGAGAATGGCACGGACGCATGCCGGAAAGACCGGGGCCGTCGTCGTGGACGGGGCATACCACGGAAACTCGAGCTCCGTCGTGAACCTGAGCCCTTACAAGTTCGACGGGCCCGGAGGGAAAGGCGTGCGTCCGTGGGTGCGAGTCGTGCCCATGCCCGATCCGTTCCGCGGCCTCTATCGCGGCGACGGGACCGGCGAGGAGGACACGCCGGACGACGTCCCCGAGACCCTGGGAGCCCGGTACGCGGCGCACGTCGGCACCGCCCTCGCTTCGTTGAACGGCGACGACGGCATGTACGGGAACGCGAAGCCGCTGGGGGCCGCGGCCTTCTTCTGCGAATCGCTCCTGAGCTGCGGGGGGCAGATCCCGTTGCCGTCCGGCTATCTGGCCGAAGCGGTCGAGCGGGTCCGGAACGCCGAAGCGCTCTATGTGGCCGACGAGGTCCAGGTCGGATTCGGACGGGTGGGTTCGCACTTCTGGGCGTTCGAGGAACACGGCGTGGTGCCGGACATCGTGACGCTGGGCAAGCCGATCGGTAACGGGCACCCGCTCGCGGCGGTCGTCACGACGCCAGAGATCGCGGCCTCGTTCGCCAATGGCATGGAGTACTTCAACACATACGGCGGCAACCCCGTCTCGTGCGCGATCGGACTCGAGGTGCTCCGCATCATCGAGGATGAGGGTCTTCAGGAGAACGCGTTGCGAGTCGGAGCGCATCTGGAGGCGGGACTCAGGGATCTCATGACCCGGCACGACTCGATCGGAGACGTGAGGGGGCGTGGGCTCTTTCTCGGGATCGAGTTCGTGGGACACCGCGGGCGACGCGATCCCGACGCGGGAACCGCTTCGAAGACCGTAGAGCGCATGCGGGACAGGGGCGTGCTACTCAGCACCGACGGCCCGGATCACAACGTGATCAAGATCAAGCCTCCGATGGTGTTTTCCGTCGCCGACGCCGAGCTCGTCGTCGAGGGACTGGACGACGTTCTCTCCGAAGCCTGGGTGGGCCGCTAGGCGCGCCTCGACCTTCCGTTGCGCCGCCGAAACCTCTCGCGCACGACACTCGTTCGATAATGAAGCGCGGCACCGCTGCGCATTTTTTCCCGTCGGGTGGGTAGAGGGGTCGGAGTCGCACCATTAGCGGAGGTCTTCGAAATGCTCGCACATAAACGTCTGCAGCGGCGCGCCGGTCTGCTCGCCCTGTTCGCGCTCGTAAGCGTATCCACCACGGGGTGTTTCCTCCTCTGGGAGGACGACAGCCCGTCTGAAGTGACGCGCGATTTCTGGAACGCCGCACGAGACGGGAACCAGGAGATGGTCGAGGCGCTGTCGGTGAACCATTTCGACGACATGGACCTCGATTCAGACGACACCGAGATCCGTTCGATCTCGATCGGAAGCGCCGAGATCGATGGGGACGAGGCCGAGGTCGAGACGCTGCTCGAGGGGCTCGCAGAAGACCGTGAGCTCGAGATCGAGTTCAAGACGGCGCTCGTCAAGCGGGACGGCGATTGGTTCGTCGAGATGGAAGAGACGACCGGCCGGCTGGTCGGAGCGGTTCTCGGGGAGATGGCGAGTGAGCTCGGCGAGGCGATCAGCGAGGGCCTGGCCGAAGCGATGGAAGGGTTCGGCGAAGAGCTCGCAGAGGGTATGGAAGAGCTCAGCGAGGCCCTGCAGGAAGCTGCCGAGGACATGAAGGAGGACCGCGACAACCGATAGCGGCTGTCGCGACAGCGGGTGGCGCCCCTCCCGGCGCCCCCGCGAAACGGCCCCCAGGTGACGCCCGAGCCGGCGTCGCCTGGGGGCCGCCCTTCTTCTCCCCGGATCGGGGCGGGACAGTCCCCCGTCTATCCCTGATCGGTCGTCGTTACCGGCCCGTCGTCGTGATCGCCCCACCGCTCGAACCACTTCCTCAGGTAGAGCTGCGTCCGGAGGAAGTTGGACGGCCGGCTGGACGTCCCGTGCCACTCCCCCTCGAACCGGATCATGGCGGTGGGCTTTCTCTGCACCTTGAGCGCCTGGTAGAACTGTTCGGTCTGCGAGATGGGCGTCCGGAGGTCGTTCACGCCGGTCATCAACATCGTGGGCGTCGTGACATTTCCGACGTACATGAGCGGCGAGCGGCGAATGTGCTCGCTCGGGTCCTCCCACGGAAACTTCTCGAAATCCGCGTACCAGCGGAGGTAATTGCCGTCCACCTGCCCGACGAAGCTGAACCAGTTGATCACGGGGCAGTTCGAAGACGCCGCGCGGAACCTGTCGGTGTGGCCGACGACCCAGGCGGTGAGCACTCCACCGCCCGAGCAGCCATACACGAACATGTTGGACTCGTCGACGTAGCCGCGACCGACGACCTCATCGACGGCCGACATCAGGTCATCGAAATCGTGGTTCGGATAGTCGTACTGGATGGCGTTTCCAAACTCGGTCCCGTATCCCGAGCTGCCTCGCGGGTTGGTATACAGCACGACGTACCCGCTCGCGGCGTGCTCCTGCCACCCGAAGTTGAATCCGCCGTTGTACATGCCGTGCGGTCCGCCGTGAATGACCAGCATCATCGGGTACGTGCGTGCCGGATCGAAGTCCGGCGGCTTGATCACCCACCCGTGGATCGGGAGGCCGTCGAAGCTCGACTCGGCCCATACCTGCTCGACCTCGCCCAGCGTCACGCCGTGGAGCACGTCATCGTTCACGGCGGTCAGGCGGGTGCGGCCAGCCGGAGCGCCGACGGAAAACGCGTAGATGTCGCCGGGCTCGTGCGCGTCGCCCCACATGCCGACGGCGCGGCCGCCGGCGCTCACGTCCGCGACACCGAACATCTGCGGCCCCTCGGTCACGGCCGTCACGTCGCCATCCAGCGTCGTGTGATAGACGTTCGCGTAGCCGTCCGCCGAAACGTTGAAGGTGATCCCGCGACCGTCGGGGTCCCAGAACATGGCACCCGGCGATCGGTCCATCTCGGTCGTGAGGGCCCTGGCGTTGGAACCGTCGGAGTCCATGACGTAGATCCCGGACTCCACGTAGTCGAGCGCCGTGGTGTCGCGTCCGACATACGCGATCGTGCGGCCATCCGGCGACGGCACCGGGCGGCCATCCGGCCCCTTCCGGGTGGTCAGCTGCTCGATCTCACCAGTATCGGCGTCGATCCTGTAGATCTCGCTCTCGGCCCAGCGGTAATCCGCATCCTCGACCAGCAGCGAGCTGAACAGCAGACTCTGTCCCGAAGGCTCCCAGGTCGGGGCCCCGTGATTCATGTCGCCAGACGTGAGCTGACGCGGCGTCCCGCCCTCCGCCGGCACGACGAAGATCTGTTGGAACGTCTCCTCGAGGAATCCCACCCGATCCGCCCGGTAGACGAGCCGCTCGACGATCCGGGGCGACTTCGTCCATTCGGCCCCCTCCGGTCGCGGCAGCGAGATCGACCAGTTCTTCGAGGTCGGGTCTTCCGCCTCCGTTCTCATCGTGAACGACAGTCTCGTGGCGTCCGGGGACCACTCCAGATTGGACGGGCTCTCCGTCAGTCGCGTGATCTGCGAGACCGCTCCCTCGTCGTCCATCCAGCGAACGAAGATCTGTGCGTTCCCGGCGTCGTCCGGAGCCATGAAGGCGATGCGGCTACCGTCGGGCGACCAGCGGGGAGAGGACCCGTCGACCAGATGTCGCTTGCGAGTGCCGTCCGCGTTCACGATCCAGATCGAGGACTCCCAGCGGTCCTGCAGCTTGTTCACCCAGCGGAGGGTGTAGATCACGCGGGATCCGTCGGGGGAGATCCTGGGATCGGACACACGTTCCCAGTCGAGCCAGGTCTCAACGGAGAGACGCCCGTCGGATTGCGCCTCGGCCTGCGGTGCATGCGCTGTCGCGAGTAGTGCCAGGACGACGGCGCAGGTGAAGCGTCGGGCGCGCGAGAGGGGCGCGGTACGGGATCCGGACATCGGAGCCTCCTGCGGATGGGGGTTCGGGACCTCGTAAGATCGAGCGCGCCACCGGTTCTGAAAACCCCGCCGAACAGCCGTTGTGTGCACGGCTACACCGGCAGCAGGTTGGCGGGGCACCCGTGACTGGAGGATTACATGACCGTCTCCGATCGTCGAACGTTCCTCAAGCGCACCGCGGGTACCGCGGCTGCGGTGGCCGCCGCACCGGCCCTGGCGGTAGCGGCCGGGCCGACGCCGGTCCGGTTCGCGGTCTCGCTCGCCACGCTGTCGGAGCGGGCGCGATCGGCCGATGCCCTCGACGAGGAGTTCTGGGAGATGGTCCGGCGCCAGTTTCCGCTCTCCGAGGGCCTGATCCTCATGAACGCGGCGAACCTGTGTCCGTCGCCGTTCCCGGTGCAGGAGACGGTGTTCCGGCTCACACGGGATGTGGATCGCGACGCCTCCTTCCAGAACCGTTCGAAGTTCGGCCAGCTCCGGGAGGCGTCACGGGAGGCGCTGGCCCGATACCTCGGAGCCTCCGCTGACGAGATCGCGATCACGCGGAATACGTCGGAGAGCAACAACACGGTCCTGAACGGGCTCTCGCTGGGCGCAGGTGACGAGATCGTCATCTGGGATCAGAACCACCCGACCAACAGTCTGGCATGGGACGTCCGAGCCGAGCGCTGGGGGTTCACGGTGAAGCGTGTCTCGACACCGCGGATCCCGACCACCTCCTCGGAGCTCGTCGACGTCTTCGGCGGGGCGATGACCGACCGCACCCGGGTGCTCGCGTTCAGCCACGTGTCGAACGTCTCGGGCGTGCGACTGCCGGCGAGGGACCTCTGTCGGATGGCCTCGGACCGCGACGTCCTGACGCTCGTCGACGGAGCCCAGACGTTCGGGTCCATACGGGTCGACCTTCACCGCATGGGGTGTGACTTCTATACCGGAAGCGCTCACAAATGGCTCGTCGGACCGAAGGAGGCGGGGGTGCTCTACGTCCGCGAATCCCGGATTCCGGAAATGTGGGCGAGCGTCGTCGGGGTCGGCTACGACGGCGGATCGGAGAGCGGGGCGCGCAAGCTCGACAACCTCGGGCAGCGCGATGACGCGGCGGTCGCCGCGGTCGAGACCGCGGTTCGGTTCCACGAGGCGATCGGACCGGATCTGATCGCAGGACGGGTGCTTGCCCTCGCCGACGGTCTCAAGTCCGCGGTCCGGGAGCGCATACCGGAGACGACGTTCCACACGTCCGACGTGCCCGGGATGAGCCATGGCGTGGTCGTGGTGGTGTTACCGGTCGAGAGCCACGGCGAGATCTATCAGCGGCTCTACACGGAACATCGGATCGCCGGGGCGCCGCGAGGAGGCGAGTACCCCGGAATCCGGTTCTGCCCACACCTCTACAACATGATGACGGAGGTCGAGCGAGTCGCCGATGTGCTCGCCGAGGAGGTGGCCCGGGCCTGAGCCCCTGGCGGACAGCGACCCATGCGCTACACGTCACGATCGCGAGCGGCGACTCGTTACCGGGGTGTAGCACTCCTCCCCGGAGTCAGGGGGATGTGGGGTCTGCCGCTTCGGAATCCGCGCGCAACGAGCTTGCCCGGGTTATGACGCCCGAACGGTGGGCCCCCTCTCTCTTCTCGCCCGGGGCTTCCCGGCTAGAGCTCCCCCCGCTTCGACGCCTCCACCGCATACGCGCACGCCCGCGCCGTCAGCGCCATGTAGGTGAGAGACGGATTCTGACAGGCGGAAGAGGGCATCGCCGCGCCGTCGATCACGAAGAGGTTCGGCACGTCCCAGCTCTGGTTGAAGCCGTTCAGCACGGAGGTCTTCGAGTCGCGACCCATGCGGGCGGTTCCCATCTCGTGGATGGTCAGCCCGGGGTCGACGAGCGCCATCTTTCGGCGGACGTCCCTTCCACCGGCCGCTTCGAGCATCTCGGCGGCCTGATCCGCTGCATCCTCCATCATGTGACGCTCGTTGTCGCTCCATTCGCAGTGGATCTTGAGGGCGGGGATCCCCCAGGCGTCGGTCAGGTCGGGGTCGAGCTCGATGAAGTTCGTCTCGCGCGGGAGACACTCGCCGAACCCCTCGATCTCCATGCTCCACGGGCCCTGCCCTGACAGACGGTCCTTGAACGCCACGCCGAACCCCGGCTCGTCAACGCCGCGGCTCCACCCGGGGCGCGCAGACCACCCCTGGTATCCGTATCCCCGCAGGAAGTCGGACGAGGGCTCGGTCACGTTTCGAAACCGGGGGATGTAGATCCCGTTCGGACGCTGGCCGGTGAACGTGTAGGCCTCCCAGCCGGGGAACGTCGCCATCGCGCCCACGCCCATCGTGTGGTCCATGAGGTACTTCCCGAGCACGCCGCTCGAATTAGCGAGACCGTCCGGGAAATCGGGAGAAGTCGAATGGAGGAGCAGACGCGCGGATTCGAGCGCGGACGCGCCGAGGAACACGATCCGTCCGTAGAACTCGAGCGGCTCGTGTGTCCCGGCATCGATCACGCGGACGCCGGTGACCCGGCCTTTCGACGAATCCCAGATGACGCTGTGGACGACGCTGTCCGGTCGCAGCGTCATCAGGCCCGTCGCCTCCGCAGCCGGAAGCGTCGCGTTCAGCGAGCTGAAGTAGCTGCGCGTGATGCACCCGCGGTGACACGGCCCGCAGTAGTGACACGCGCGACGACCGTTGTGATCGCGGGTGAGCACGGCCGAGCGACCGATCGTGAGCAGTCGGGTGTCTCCGTAGTGCCGCTCGATTCCCTGACGGAAGACCTCCTCGATGCAGGTCAGGTCCATGGGAGGGAGGAACGGCCCGTCCGGGAGCTGCGCCAGCCCTTCGCGCCGCCCGCTGATCCCGGCGAACGAAGACACGTAGTCGTACCACGGCTCGATGTCGGCGTATCGTATCGGCCAGTCGACGCCGACCCCCTCCCGGGCGTTGGCCTCGAAGTCGACGTCGCTCAATCGGTAGCTCTGACGCGCCCACATGATCGACTTCCCCCCGACCTGCCGGCCGCGGATCCACTTGAAGGGCTTCCCGTCGCCGGTCGAGTAGGGGTTCTCGATGTCGTTGACGAAGAACTTTCGTCCCATTTCATCGCAGGCGTAGCACTCACGCTGGACGGGCTGCTCCGCCTCGAGCGCCTTCCGGTCGTTCCAGCCGCGGTAAGGCATGCGATACGGGGCCACGTGCTCGACGTAGTCCCGGTCGGGGATGACCATCGGCCCCGCCTCCAGAACGAGCGTCCTCATCCCGGCCTCGGTGAGCTCCTTCGCCGCCCAGCCCCCCGTCATGCCGGACCCGACGACGATGGCGTCGTAGACCTCCTGACGGCGGACGTGAGGCGCCGTGCGCGACGGCCGACGACGACGCGGACCGCTCATCGTCCCGTCCCGGCGCCGTACTCGTCCAGCAGCACGCACGCTTCGAACCCACCGGGCACGACGCGATATCCCAGCGAGCGCATCCCGACCTCGGACGTGAAGAAGCCGGCCAGCGTGTAGCGCTTCACGTCGTGGAAGAAGTGCTCGGGCGCGTCGGCTCCTTCACGGCGTAACGCGTCCACCTCTTCATCCAGCCCCGCGACGAGGGAGATCTGGCCCTCGGGAGAGCACTCCTCGAAGGTCGCGCCCTCCAGGGTCCGGGCGCGTTCGTCGACATCGCCGATGCCGGCGAGAAACCGCGTGCGCTCGTCGTCTTCCGCCCATTCGGCGAGGATCACGTCGACGAAGTCGACGACGCCCGCCGCGGTCGCCCCAGGCGTGTCCGTCTCCGGCACGATCACCTCCGCCAGGGCCGTCACCGTTCGCGCCTGTTCGGGCGACAGGGCCTGCAGATCCCTTCGCTCCCCCGGGATCAGCCCACGGCGGACGCGGTGGCCGAGCGCCATCAGTTCGTCAACGCCTGCCGGAAGCAGGACCGGCGCGGCCGCGGCAGAACCGAGGATCTCGAGCGCTCGTCGTCGTCTCAACGCCTCTCCGATCTTGGCCAGGCGCGTCGGGACGACGCGCTCGGTGAATATCGACGCGACCCGGCCGGCGGGCCATATTCGGTCGATGGACAGACGACGCTTCATCCGGTCTTCGACCGCCGCCGCGACCGCCGGCCTGGTTCTCCCGCGCCTTGCAGGCGCCGCCGGAGCGCTGCCCCGTCCCTCGATTCGACGGCTCGAGAGGGTCGGGCTGCAGCTCTATACCGTGCGTTCGATGATGAGCGAGAGCGTGGACCGCACGCTCGAAACCGTCGCGGAGATCGGGTACGAGGAGGTCGAGTTCGCTGGCCTGTTCGACCGAACTCCCGAGCAGGTCGCTGAGACCCTGAAGAGAGTGGGGCTGTCGGCGCCCGCGACCCACCACGGCATCGACGTCTTCCGCGACGGCTTCGAGGAGGCCGCCGACGTCGCGACGACGCTCGGGCACGAATACCTGGTCCTGCCATCGCTTCCCCGGGCCGAGCTCGCCTCGGCAGACGCGGTGCGCCGCGTGGCCGACGAGATGAACGCGTTCGGCGGGCGCTGCAACGACGTGGGCCTGCGGTTCGGGTTTCACAACCACGCCGTCGAGCTCCAGATGATTGACGGCGCTGTCCCGCTGCGCGTGTTCCTCGAGCACACCGAGCCCGACCTCGTGACCTTCGAGGTCGATCTCTTCTGGATGATCCATGGCGGCGGTGACCCGCTCGAGTACTTCGAGGCCTTCCCGGGCCGCTTCGCGCTCTGCCACGTGAAGGATCGAACGCCTGAGGGCGACATGGTGGACGTCGGGGACGGGGTCATCGACTTCGCGAAGATCTTCGGGGCGGCCGAAAGGGCCGGGCTCCGACATTATTTCGTCGAGCACGACACACCCGATGACGCGGCGCAGTCGATCGCCGACAGCTTCGGCCATCTGGCCGCGCTGGACATTCCGAGCTGACTCGCGAAACGGACCTCTCCCACATGTCAGACATCGTCGGGCGCCTGCTGAACTTCCGGCGGGGAGAGCTTCCCCTCGCGCTGCTTTCCGCCGCGTTCTTCTTCGTGGTTCTCTGCGGCTACTTCTTCCTGCGTCCCGTGCGCGAAGCGATGGGCGTATCGCGTGGAATGGACGACCTGCGCTGGTTGTTCATCCTGACGTCGGTCCTGTCGCTGATCGTGGTCCTGGCGTTCGGCGGCGTGGTGAGCCGAACCGACCGACGACGGTTCATCCCGATCGCGTACCTGTTCGTCATCGTCTGCCTGGTCGTGTTCTCGAGCCTCCTCATCTGGGACGCACTGGCGGGCGGGGGCGTGATCGGTACCGATGCCGAGACGCGGCTCGCGCGGATCATCGGGTACACGTTCTACTCGTGGCTCAGCGTCATCAATCTCTTCTCCACCAGCGTCTTCTGGGCCTACATGGTCGACATCTTCAACGTCGACCAGGGGAAGCGGCTCTTCGCGTTCGTGGGGATCGGGGGCACGCTCGGGGCGATCGTGGGCGGCTCCGCCACGACGTGGATCGCGAACCGCACGGACTCGCCGTTCCTGCCGGCCGGCCTGATGCTCGCCGGGGCCACGTTCTTCGCGCTGGCGATCGTGATCATGCTGATTCTCGATCGGGTCGCCCTTCGTTCCGAGCACTCCCACCTGTCGGCCAAGCGGGCGGGCGGGGCGGGCCCGAGCGACGACGATGGGGGCCGTGAGGGTCAGGCCATTGGAGGAGGCGCGATCGACGGGCTCTCGGCCATCGTCCGCTCGCCGTATCTGATCGGGATCGGCCTCTACATCATCGCGATGGCGATCTCCAACACGCTGATCTACTTCACTCAGGCCAACATCGTCCTCGACTCGGCGGACGGGCTCAGCGAGCTGATCAGCGGGTTCGCGCTCTTCGATATGATGGCACAGATCGCCACGCTCATCACTCAGATCTTCATCACCACCCGGCTCATATCGCGTCTGGGCATCGGCTGGACTCTCGCGATTCTCCCGCTGGTCACCACCGCGGGGTTCGGCGTGCTCGCCCTCTGGCCGACGTTCGGGGTGATGGCGCTGTTTCAGGCGCTCCACCGTGCGACCCGGTACGCGATCTCCCGACCGGCCCGCGAGACCCTTTTCGCGGTCGTGCCGCCGGACGAGAAGTACAAGGCGAAGCCGATCATCGACGTCTTTCTATACCGCGGCGGCGACGTGGCGGGAGCCGGCATCGACGGGCTCCTGCGCTCGCTCGGCCTTTCGCTCTCGTGGGTGGCGATGGCGACGGTGCCTTTCGCCGGCGCATGGACCGCGCTCTCGCTCGGCATGGGGCGCGCCCAGCGGCGGCGCGACACGGCGCCGGATGAAGAGTCGGGGGACGCCACCACCGCGTGATTCCGAGCTGGGAGGACGTCCGGGTCGGCACGCGTTTTCTGCGCGATCTCCCCGGAGTCCTTCGACATCCGTTTGACCTCCCCGCCGCTCGACGGGAGCTCGAACGGCGGCTGGCCACCCGCGCGGACGCCCTCCTCCACCACGTGCGCGATCTGGCTCGGCGTCAGGGTCCCTACCGTGTCCTGCTGGATCATGCCGGCCTCCGAAGCGAAGACGTAGCTGAGCTCGTCACCGCCCGGGGGCTCGAAGAAGCCCTCGAGGTCATCGCGGCGGCCGGTGTCTACCTGACGAATCTGGAAATGCGCGGACGGACGCCTGTACGACGGGGGAGCCTGACCTTCGACGTGAAACCCGCGGACCTGATCCGGCCGGGCGCAGTGGTGCACGGCCTGTCGACCACGGGTGGATCGAGAGGCGCCCCGGCCGTCGTGCCGATCGACCTGGAGTTCGTTCGCGACCACGCGATCGACACCCACCTCACGTTGGAATGCCACGGCGGGCGTGACTGGGCCCACGCCCACTGGGGGGCTCCGGGCGGGACAGCGGTCACGAACCCGATCGAGTTCGCGGCCGGAGGTCGGCCCCTGAGACGCTGGTTCACGCCAATCGACCCCCGCGCGCGGGGACTGCACTCCAGGTACCGCGCGGGCTCTCTCGCCATGCGTCTCGGGGGCTTTCTCGGCGGCGTCTCACTTCCCGGTCCGACCCTCGCGCCTCTCGACGACCCGATGCCGCTCGTTCTCTGGCTCCGCGATACGCTGGATGCCGGCGAGACACCGCACGTCTGGACGTTCGCGAGCTCGGCCGTGCTCGCGGCGCGGGCGGCGACGGACGCGGGGATCGACATCGAAGGGGCACGCTTCACCGGTGGCGGAGAACCCACCACCCGGGCCCGCCTCGAGGCCGTCGCGGCCACGGGAGCCCGAATGCTGCCGCGCTACGGGGCAACCGAGACGGACATCATCGCCTACGCGTGTGCGGCTCCCGATTCGGCGGATGATCAGCACCTGCTCGAGGATCGGCACGCGGTGATCCAGGCACCCGCGACGCTGCGCGACACGTTGCCGGAGGGATCACTGCTATTCACTTCGCTCCTGCCGAGTGCGCCCTTTCAGTTGCTCAACGCCTCGTTGGGCGATGTCGCGGAGCTGGCCGACCGCGACTGCGGGTGCCCGCTGGAGGCCATGGGCTGGCAGAGGCATGTCGGACGCATCCGGAGCTTCGAGAAGCTGACCGCCGGCGGGATCACCTTCCTCGACGTGGATGTGATCCGCGTTCTCGAGGAGACGCTTCCGGCTGCGTTCGGCGGGGACGCGACGCACTACCAGCTCGTAGAGGACACGACGGAGCCCGGGACGGCTCCGCGTGTGCGCCTGCACGTTCATCCGGAGGTGGGCGACCTCGATGTCGAGGAGGTCGGCGACGTGTTCCTGGCCGCGATCGGCGGAGGGGACAGCGGCGAGCGACTGATGGAGCTCCAGTGGCGCGGCTCGGGCGCCCTGAAGGTCGTCCGTGCGCCGCCGCTACGCACCGGATCGGGGAAGATCCACCACCTCCACGCGGTGTAGCTCGCGGCCGTATATGTTGGGGTCGTGTACTTCGACGACCTGTTTGGACCGGGTTCATCGATCCGTGTGATCGGTCATCGCGGGGCGGCCGCCTACGCCCCCGAGAACACTCTTCCGTCCTTCCAGCACGCCGTCGACGTGACAGCCGACGGGGTCGAGCTCGACGTCCATTGCAGCGCCGACGGCCACCTGATGGTCATTCACGACCCGACGCTCGAACGGACGACGAACGGTTTCGGCAGCGTCGAGGAACGCACCCTCGAAGAGCTCAGGGCGTTCGACGCCGGACACCAGTTCAGCACCGACAATGGCGAGAGCCACCCGTTCCGCGGCCAGGGAGCCGGTATCCCCACCCTCGAAGAAGTACTCGATGTGGTCCGTGGGTTGCCCGTGGTCGTGGAGATCAAGTCGGTCCGGGCGGGGCACGCGATGGGCGAATGGCTGCAGAGCTCGCCCGATCGCGAGCGCATCCTCGTCGGCGGGTTCAACAGACGTGAGGTGGAGCCGGCCGGCCGCCACGCCCGCTGGCGCTGCACGTATCAGGAAGAGCTGCGGGGATACGTGCTGATGGGGAAGATCGGTCTCGGGCGGTTCTTCACGCCCACCGATGTCGACGCCGCCATGGTGCCCGAGAGGCACACGGGTTTGCGGATCGTGAGTCGTGGGTTCATTCGACAGGCGCACGCCGACGGGATCGGGGTGTTCGTATGGACGGTGAATCGACCGGACGACATGCGCCGCCTGTTCGACTGGGGGGTCGACGGCATCGTCAGCGACGCGCCGGGACGAGTCCGTCGAGTTCTCGACGAGCGCCACGCCGACGTCCCTGGAGCCGCCCGGGTCCCGGTGCCTGAAGGAGCTCCCGCGTGAGTGGCGCGGCCGCCCCCGTGAAGGCCCGAACGATCCTCCACGTCGACATGGACGCGTTTTTCGCGGCCGTCGAGATCAGGGAGGATCCCTCCTTGGAGGGTCGACCCGTCGTGATCGGATCCGACCCGAAGGAGGGCCGCGGCCGCGGGGTGGTGTCGACGGCGAACTACGAGGCGCGGACGTACGGGATCCACTCGGCCATGCCGATCTCGCACGCGTGGCGCCGCTGTCCGCAGGCGGCCTACGTCCGTCCGCGACTCTCGCTCTACTCGGAGGTCTCGCGTCAGATCTTCGAGATCTTCCGCAGCTTCACGGACCAGGTCGAAGGCCTCAGCCTCGACGAGGCGTTTCTCGATGTCACGGCGAGTCGGGACCTCTTCGGTGACGGACCGACCATCGCGAGAGCCATCAAGGACCGCATCGTGGAAGCCGAGGCGATCACCGCCTCCGTCGGCGTCGCGACGTCGAAGTACGTCGCGAAGGTCGCCAGCGATCTCGACAAGCCGGACGGACTCGTCGTGGTCCCCGCCGGCGGCGAGCGAGAGTTTCTCGCCCCACTCGATCTCTCCCGCCTCTGGGGAGCCGGCGCGGTCACGCAGCAGAAGCTCCGCCGGATGGGCCTACGGACCATTGGAGACATCGCCCGACTCGACGCTGGAGCCCTCGAGGCCGCTCTCGGACCCGCGATGGGCGCCCGATTCGGCAACCTGGCGAGGGGACAGGATGCCCGTCGAGTACATCGCGGTACGCCGCGGAAGTCGCTCAGCAAGGAAATCACCTTCGGGGCGGATCAGGCGGACCGAGAGAAGGTGGAGCGAACACTGTTCGCGCTGTGCGACGGCGTGGCTCGATCGCTCCGAAAGAAATCGCTTGCCGGCCGGACCGTGCACCTCAAGCTCCGCTGGGACGGGTTCGAGACACACACCCGCCAGCGGACCCTGGATGAGCCCGCTGCCACGACCGAGCGGATCTGGCCGGTCGCCAGGCAGCTATTCCACGAGCTGGACGACCCGCGCCGAAAGGTGCGGCTCATCGGGGTGGGTCTGACCGGCTTCGATGAGGAGGTGGCGCGTCAGCTCACCATGTTCGAGACCGGGCCGGCCGGAGAGGATCCGGTCACCCGGCCGGACGACTCCGATCTGAAGATCGCGGGTGCGCTGGACGCGCTGAACGACCGGTTCGGTCGCGACTCGGTCACCCGTGCCGCCCTGCTCGACGGACATTCTAGGAGAGACTCGTGACCCAGGTGTTCCCGATTCCACCGGCCACCGGGAAGAGCGTCTGGTTCCTGGTTGGCGTGATGGTGTTGCTTATCGGCCTCTGCGTCATGCTCAGCTGGGTCGCCTGGTCGACCCGCCACAGCCGGGCCGAGGTGACGCCAGAGGGCCTCAAACTGGTCGGCGACCTCTGGGGCAGGACCATCCCGCACGAACAGCTGATCCTCGACAACGCCCGTATCGTCGACCTGCGAGGCGAACCCGATCTCCAGCCACGGGCCAGGACGATGGGGACCGGCCTCGGCGGGTTCGCCGCTGGCTGGTTTCGATTGCAGAACCAGGAGAAGGCGCTCATCTACCTCACGGATCGGACGCGTGTCGTGTACCTTCCCACCGATCAGGGATACTCGGTTATGCTCAGCTCGGCGGAACCCGAGCGACTGCTCGCGGCCCTGCGAGCGAACTGAAGAGACGGAGAGACCCGGACCCATGGTCCCGACACGCGAAGAGGCCCTCGCAATCGTGCACGAGTACACGGAGAGTCCGAGCCTCCGCCGACACATGTTGTCGGTCGAGGCGGCGATGCGTGCCTACGCCCGGAAGTACGGCGAGGACGAGGATCGCTGGGGAGTCACCGGCCTCCTGCATGACTTCGACTACGAGCGCTGGCCCAACGATGACCGCGCCGCAGACCAGGAGCACCCGACGACCGGGGTCGCGATCCTGCGCGAGCAGGGGGTGGATGACGACATCCTCCAGGCGATTCTCGCGCACGCGGACTACACCGGCGTCGAGCCGGCGTCCCGCATGGATCATGCGCTCCGCGCCGTCGACGATCTCACCGGGTTCCTCGTGGCCGTCGCCCTCGTCCGGCCGACCCGGCTCGAAGGCATGAAGGCCAAGTCGGTCAGGAAGAAGATGAAGGATCGGGCGTTCGC
Organism: Gemmatimonadota bacterium; assembly: GCA_029861425.1. GTDB lineage: Bacteria > Gemmatimonadota > Gemmatimonadetes > Palauibacterales > Palauibacteraceae > Palauibacter. The sequence continues at coordinate 16,490 of JAOTZH010000021.1, read as the reverse complement.
CGCGGCCATCGACCGCACCGAGATGGTCGAGAACTGCGAGGCCCTGGGTGAGGAGATGGGCGAACACATCGTGTTCGTGATCGGCGCGATGCATGAGATCGCCGACGATCTCGGCCTGGAGGCACAATGACGGCAACCACGGTCGTCGTGATGGTCGTGATCCTCGGCTTCGTGTGGGGGGGATTGATCACGATCATCCTCACGGCGCGTCGAAAGGAGCGGGCGAAGAGCACCGACGAGGCGCTCGAGTCGTGACGAGCGCGTCGCCGATTGGTCTGGTCGGGCTGGTCCTGGTGACCGGGCTCACGGCCTGCCGTCTGGCGCCACCGCCCGATCCGGGCCCGTCTGACGCCCGAACGGACCGGCCGGGAGAGGAGGAGTCGCGTCAGGCCGACGACGCCGGGACGGCCTCCGTCGTGCCCACGGCCGAGAACGACTTCGAGATCTCGGATCGAGCGGCCGCGATCGTCGATTCGATCGAGGCGGCGGTGAGGGATTCCTTCGCTCAGCTTCGAGCCGAGGAAGCGGCCGCGCTCGTGAGAGCCGACTCGCTGCGTGTCGCGGCCCGGGCCGATTCGATCGCGGCCGCCCAGGCGCTCCAGGATTCGCTGATCGCGGTGGCCCGACAGGACTCGATCGCGGCGGCCGAAGTGGCCGCGGCAGCGGCGCTGGCCGCTGCACGGCGCGACTCGATCGCCGAGGCGGCGCGACAGGACTCCATCGCCACCGCCCGTCAGGATTCGGTCACAGCGGTCGCCAGACGCGACTCGCTGGCGGCCGTCGCCCGAGCGGATTCGATCGCGGCGGCCGAGATCGCGGCGGCGGCCGCCGCCAGCACAGCGGCGGTGACGGCTGCCGCGACCACAGAGATCAGAGAGGATCCGGAGGCCCGCGCCACGGAAGATCTGGAGACGCTACGCGCGCTCGGGCCATCGTACATCCCTTACGATCAGGGGCCCGAGACGATCTGGAGCACCGAGACCCAGGCCACGCTCTCGAAGATGCTCCTGCCCGTTTTGCGCGCGCAGTCTCTGCCCGCGACGACCAGATCGATCTTCTGGGTCCTGATCTCCAGGGAAGGGGTGCCGGTGGAGACGGAAATTCAGACCCCATCCGGGAACGGAGCCTTCGACGCGGCGGCGCGGGAGTTTCTGGAAGGCCTCACGTTCCTGCCGGCGATGCGAAGCGACCGGCCGGTCGCTTCGTGGGTGCTCCGCGAGATCTCGATCCTCATGCAATGAGAGCCGGTCAATCGGCCGCCGTCGAGCCCGCCGCAAGACGACCACACGACAGACGCGACGATACAAGATGAAAAAGTCCCTGAGCAGCCTGCCGTTGGCATTCGCGCTATCGATTGGAGTGGCTGCGTGCGGCTCGCCAGAAGGAGAGCCCGCGACCCTCGACGCCGCGGGTGCCGAGGTCCCCTTCGCTTCCGGCGTCACCGCGGACGACCTCGAGCGAAGGGTCGACCAGTTCGCGCCAGTCGAGCTGACCTTCGACGCGTCCCTGCTCGACGAGCCGCACCGCCGCGCCATGAAGGCGCTCGTCCAGGCGTCCGACATCCTCAACGAGATCTTCCTCGATCAGGTCTGGAGCGGGAATCGAGCGCTGCGCGAGCGTCTCGCCGAAGCCGAGGGAGAGGGCGCCGACGCGGCGCGCGCATACTTCGACATCATGTACGGACCGTGGGACAGGCTCGAGCATGAAGAGCCGTTCCTGACGGCTGGGCCCAAGCCCCCGGGGGCCGGCTATTACCCCGAGGACGCGACCAAGGCCGAGCTCGAGGCCTGGCTCGCCGATCATCCGGAGCTCCGGGACGAGTTCGCGTCATACTTCACGATGATTCAGCGAGACGGCGACGGCTTCGTCATTGTCCCATACAACGAGGCGCACGGCGATCGACTGACGGAGGCGGGGTCGCTCCTCCGCGAGGCCGCCGGTCTGATCGAGAACGAGACGGTCTCTCGGTTTCTCGAGACGCGCGCAGACGCCTTTCTCTCGAACGACTACTTCGAGAGCGACGTTGCCTGGATGCGCATCGCCGACAACCTGATCGACCCCACGATCGGGCCGTACGAGGTGTACGAGGACGTTCTCTTCGGGTACAAGGCGGCGTTCGAGTCCTTCATCACCCTTCGCGACCCGACCGAGAGCGCGAAGCTCGACCGGCTCGCCGCGCTCATGCCCGACCTCGAGGCGGCGCTCCCCATCCCGGACGAGCACAAATATCTCGACCGCCCGTTCACGTCGCCCATCTCGGTCGTGACCGAGGTGTACGCCGCCGGTGACACGCGCTCCGGCGTTCAGACGCTCGCCTTCAACCTCCCGAACGACGCGCGCGTGCGTGCGCAGGAGGGCTCGAAAAAGGTGATGCTCACGAACATCATCGAGGCGAAGTTCGAGAAGATTCTCGCGCCGATCGCGAGCGTGCTGATGGATCCGGATCAGGTCGAGGATGTCGCGTTCGATCCGTTCTATACGCAGGTGCTCGTCCACGAGCTCGCCCACGGTCTCGGGCCGGATTACGTGACCGGCAGCGACCGCGCCACGACGGTCAACGCGGCCCTCCAGGAGCTCTATTCGCCGATCGAGGAAGCCAAGGCCGACGTCGTCGGCGTCCACAGCCTTGCCGTCCTGACCGGGCGCGGCGAGTACACCGAGGACTTCCTCCGTCAGGTCTACGTCAGCCACGCGGCGAGCCTGTTCCGGTGTGTGCGCTTCGGGACGACCGAGGCGCATGGGAAGGGGTGCCTGATGCAGTTCAACTGGTTCCTCGAGACGGGCGCGATCCTGCACGACTCGGACACGGGCCGGTTCAGCGTCGACCTCGAAGCGATCTCCGGCGCCGTGTCGGGTCTCGCGCGCGAGTTCCTGCTTCTCCAGGCAACCGGCGACTACGACGCGACGGCCGCGTTCATGGAGCGCTACGGCGAGGTCCCGGACGTTCTGACGGCCGCGATCGAGCGTCTGGGCGAGGTGCCCGTCGACATCCGACCGACGTACGCGGTGAAAGAGCTAATGGAGGCCTGGTGAGCGGTCGCCCCCCTGTCGTCGAACGCCTCCACCCGCTTCAGGTAGAGGCCTACCGCCGCATGACGTCCGAGGAGCGGATCGAGGCCGCGTTCGCCACCACAGAGATGTTGCGGGAGATGCTCACGGCCCAGGCCCGAGGTGCTCACCCCGAGTGGACGGAGGAGCAGGTCCGAAGCGCTGTAGCGGCCAGGTTCCGTGGACACGCCGGCTGAGCTGACGAACGCTTCCCCGCGGACCAGTTCCACCTGGACCCGACGAGCGCGAGGAGCGCGATCGAGGAGCGGCGACCGTTCAAGATCATCCACCCTCGTCCGGCGGCTCGGAGAAGCACCTCCGGGAGGGCCGCCTTCCCGATCGCGGTCGGCGGGCCTGGACAGCAGGGGGTGTGTCGGACCCTCAGAGCCGCCCGGTCAGCCAGTGGAGCACGTTCAGCACGACCTGGTAGTTCTGCGCGGCCATCGGGTGGTTCATCCCTATCGGCTCGCGTTGCGGGCCGGCCAGCTGGGCGCTGAACATGGCGGCCTCGCCGAAGGCCGCCACCCGTCCCCTTCCGTGCTCCAGCGCCGCCGCCTGAAGCAGATGCGCTCCCGAGACCCGTGGCGTCGAGTCCGAAAACTCCCACGCGACTTCAGGGAGAAAGACCGTGAACCCTTCCGGCAGTACGAGGATCGGAGACGCCTCGACCTCCTGGTCCACACGGAACGCCTGGCCAGTGAAGGTCGCCACGGAGTCCACACGCTCCCCGGCCCGCCGACCATCCGTGATCGGGTGCGCCCGCAGAGTTCCGAGATCGCGCGAGAACAACGCCTGGCCGCTCCCGTCTTCTCCGAAGGCGAAGCCGTTGTAGAAGCGGAACCCGAATGCGGCGGCGAGCGCCTCGGCGTTCCCGGCGATCGGCATGTGGTCCGCAATGAGAAGCAGAGCGCCTCCGCCAGCCACCCACTCCTCTACGGCCTCGATCTCCGCGTCCGTGAATGCGGATGGCGTCGGGAGCACCCAGTCCTGAACGTTCTCGTCGGCGATCGCGTTCGCGATCACGAGCACAGACGCCCGGGCGAGAACCGCGCCGGAGAAGGGCTGCTCGTTCGACTCGACCACGTATCCGTCCCGCCGCAGCAGCCTGGCGAACGCACCGTATCGCCCGTCCGCCGTATGGAAGTTGTTGTGGGCGGCGTCGACGAGTACGAGAGGCCCTTCCCCTTCGGCGTACTCGGGCGACGCGATCGGCGGATTGAAGCTCGCGTCGGCTACCTGTTGCGACGTGGCGGTCGCGGGGTTGGCCATCATCACGCCAATCGCGTACCCGATCGCGCGTGTCATCCGTCGCGCCCTTCGATTCACGGATCCTCCCTGCGGTTGTGCGTCGGCACGGAGCCCAACGACCTTCGTGCTGCCACTCTGGCCACAAGACGGGTTCCACTGGAGGTCATACGATGCGGGTATCCCCGCGTTCGCTGATAGCCCTGTGTCTCTTCCTCGGCGCCCTCGTGCTACCGGGCGCGACGGGAGCCCAGGTGCGGACCCCCGCCGCCGACCTGTTCGAGAGCCTCGAGTACCGGCACATCGGCCCGCAGGGGAACCGCGTCATCTCCGTGATCGGCGAGCCGGGTAACCCCAACGTCTATTACGCGGGCGCGGCCTCGGGAGGCGTGTGGAGGTCCACCGACGGCGGTCACCGCTGGGAGCCCGTGTTCGACGATCAGGACGTGTCCTCGATCGGATCTCTCGCGCTCGCCCCGTCCGATCCGAACGTCCTGTGGGCCGGCACGGGGGAGACGTTCATTCGCGCGAACATCTCGCTCGGGAACGGCATCTACCGATCGACCGACCGGGGCGATACCTGGGAGCACCGCGGGCTGGACGCCACGGGTCGCATCGGACGCGTGATTGTCCACCCAACCGACCCCGACATCGTATACGCCTGCGCGCTCGGTCACACGTACGGACCGCAGCCAGAGCGGGGCGTATATCGGACTCGCGACGGTGGCGAGACCTGGGACCTCGTCCTGTTCGTCGACGAGAACACCGGCTGTGCCGACGTGGTCATGGACCCGTCGAACCCGCGCATCCTCTTCGCGGGCATGTGGCAGATCGAGGTGAAGACCTGGGGGCGGACCAGCGGCGGCCCCGGATCGGGCCTCTGGACGAGCCGCGACGCGGGAGACACGTGGGAGAGGCTCGAGGGGAACGGACTCCCAACGCCGCCCCTCGGGAAGATCGGACTCGGGATCTCGCCGGACGACCCGGATCGTGTCTATGCGCTCATCGAGACGAGCACGAACCGCGACTTCGCCCCGTCCGATCCGTATCAGGGGACGCTCTGGCGATCAGACGACGGGGGACGGGCGTGGGAGATGGTGAACGCGAGCAACGACCTCTCGGCCCGGTGGCTCTACTACACCCGGCTCGCCGTCTCGCCCGCGGATGCCGACGAGGTCTACTTCAACGCGCCCGGCCACTTCACATCGCACGATGGCGGCCGGACGCACCAGCGGACCAGCCCGTCGCCCGGCTACGACCACCACGACATGTGGATCGATCCGGCCGACCCCGATCGGATGATCGTCGGCCACGACGGCGGCGTATCGATCTCCACCAACCACGGGCGCTCGTGGCACCAGCCACAGCTCCCGATCGCGCAGATGTATCACGCGCACGTTGACGACCGGATCCCCTACAACGTCTACGGCAACCGCCAGGACGGGCCCTCGGTCCGCGCGCCATCGAACACACTGTCCGGCGGGTCGATCCCGATCGGCGAGTGGCGGTCGGTCGGCGGCTGCGAGGTCGGCTTCGCGGTCCCGGACACCGTCGACAACCGTACAGTCTGGACCGGCTGCTACGACGGCACGATGTCCATCCATGACCTCGAGACGGGGCTGTCGAGAAGCATCTCGGTCTGGCCGCTCGGCATCGAGATCTGGCCGGCCGAGGACCAGGAGTTTCGCTGGCAGTGGACGGTCCCGATCGAGATGTCCCCGCACGATCACAACACTGTGTACGTCGGCAGCCAGTACGTGCATCGCACCACGAACCGAGGGCAGAGCTGGGACGTGATCAGCCCCGACCTCACGACCGATGACCCCGAGCTCCAGCGACCCTCGGGCGGTCTGACATTCGACGACACGGGGCCGGTCATCGCCCCGACCGTCTTCGCCATCTCGGAGTCGGCCCTGGAGCCCGGCGTAATCTGGACGGGCTCCAACGACGGCCTCGTCCACGTCACGCGCGATGGCGGCGACACGTGGACGAACGTCACGGCGGACATACCCGACCATCCTGTGCGCATGACGGTGTCCAACGTCCAGCCGTCGCGACACGCGGCTGGCAAGGCGTACTTGGCGATCGACGGTCACCAGGTGGGCGAGTTCGACCCATATCTGTACGTGACGGCCGACTACGGAGAGAGCTGGAGACGGATCGACGCCGACATCCCGCGTTCCGTGCTGAGCTTCACGCATGTCATTCGGGAGGACCCGGTGACCCCCGGACTTCTCTATGCCGGGACGGGGAACGGCATCTACGTCTCGCTCGATGACGGCGAATCGTGGACGTCGCTGCAATTGAATCTCCCACCGGCACCGGTCCATTGGATCACCGTGCAGGAACGGTTCAACGATCTCGTGATCGCGACCTACGGGCGGGGGTTCTGGATCATGGACGACGTCACTGCGATCCAGCAGATCGCGACCGAGGCGCGCGCGGGCGCGGCGGCCGGCAATGGCGACCGCGGGGCGCTACCGGACCAGCCGACCCTTTATGCACCGCGACCCGCATACCGTTTCCGGAATCGCGCCTCGGCGATGTCGCAGCCGGGCGACCCGGTGGTCGGTCGCAATCCGGCGTTCGGCGCCTCCATCCACTACTACCTGCCGGTCGGCCTCGAGGACGATCTCTCGCTCGAGATCCTCGACGATACAGGCGAGGTCGTCACCGACCTGTCGGACAGCCGCTCGGCCGGCCTGCACCGCGTCATGTGGGGACTGCGCGGCGACCCGACGACGCAGGCGCGACTCCTGACGAAGCCGGACGAGGGCCCGCACATCGAGATCCCGGAGCGCGGGTGGCGATCGATGCCCGGCGGCGGTCGGCTGACGATGATGGTCCCCCCGGGCGAATACACGGTGCGGATGACGGTCGGCGAAGACGTGCAGGAGCAGCCGCTCACGGTCCTGATCGACCCGGCATCATCAGGCACCGAGGCGACCATCGCCGAGCAGAACGAAGTCGTCCGGGACATCTGGTCGATGGTGGACAGCGCCGCGGAGCTCATCAACGAGGTCGAGGAGATCCGCGTCCAGCTCGACGCGTTGACGGAGCGACTCGATGACCCTGCACTGCCCGAGCGCGAGGAACTGCTCACCACCGCCTCGGACATCAACACGCTCGTGAAGGACATCGAGAACGTCGTGTTCGACCTGAGGAACACTGGAACCGGCCAGGACAACCTGAGGTGGCGGCAACTCCTCTACTCCCGGCTCACGTCCCTGGCCCGCGCGATCATGTCGTCCGACCACCGCCCCACGGACCAGCAGGTCGCGGTGTTCGCGCTCCTCCGGCACGAGGGGGATGCTCTCAGCGCCCGCTTCGACGACGAAGCCCTCCCGGCGATCTCGGACCTCAACGACCGCCTTCGAACGGCGGGTGTTCCCAACGTCATCGGCGGGCGCCCCAGAGGTGTTCCGTAGCTGATCCAGCCGGGTTCTCCGTAGGGCGGGACCACCCCTTCAGTCGCTTCTCGCCAGGCACGCACCGGTCGTGGCGAGGGGCCGACCGACCACATACCTTCTTCGCCCCATGCCACGCCGCGACGACCTCGAATCGATTCTTCTCATAGGCTCAGGACCGATCGTCATCGGTCAGGCCTGCGAGTTCGATTACTCCGGAACACAAGCCTGCCGGGCCCTCCGTGAGGAGGGGTATCGAGTCATTCTCGTGAACTCGAACCCCGCCACGATCATGACGGACCCCGACATCGCCGACGCGACCTACATCGAGCCGCTCACGGCCGACTGGGTGCGCCGCGTGATCGAAGCCGAGAAGCCCGACGCGCTCCTCCCCACGATGGGTGGCCAGACGGCGCTCAACGTCGCGCTCGAGCTCGCCGAGAGCGGGGTCCTCGAGGAGCACGGGGTCGAGTTGATCGGCGCGGACGTGCGAGCCATCCAGACGGCCGAGGACCGCGAGAAGTTCGCGGAGGCGATGGAGAAGATCGGGCTCGAGCTCACGCACGGGGGGTTCGCCAGGTCGCTCGACGAGGCACTCGAAATCGTAGAGAGCACGGACTTCCCCGCGATCATTCGACCGTCCTTCACGTTAGGCGGCACGGGCGGCAGCACGGCCTACAACCGGGAGGAGTTCGAGGATCTCGTCCGGGCCGGCATCCGCAGCTCCCCGATCGGCGAAGTGCTGATCGACCGCAGCATCATCGGGTGGAAGGAGTTCGAGCTCGAGGTGATGCGCGATCGCGCCGACAACGTCGTGATCGTCTGTTCGATCGAGAACTTCGACCCGATGGGCGTCCACACGGGCGACTCGATCACGGTGGCACCCGCCCTGACGCTGTCCGATCGCGAGTATCAGATCATGCGCGACGCGGCGATCCGCTGCATCCGCGAGATCGGCGTGGACGCCGGGGGCTGCAACATCCAGTTCGCCGTCCACCCGACCACCAGCGAGATGGTCATCATCGAGATGAACCCTCGCGTGTCGCGGAGCTCCGCCCTGGCGTCGAAGGCGACCGGGTTCCCGATCGCCCGTATCGGGGCGAAGCTCGCCGTCGGGTACCGGCTGGACGAGATCCCGAACGCGATCACCGAGGTGACGCCGTCCTGCTTCGAGCCGGTGCTCGACTACATGGTCGTGAAGATCCCCCGGTTCGCGTTCGAGAAGTTCCCCCAGGCGGACAACACCCTGGGTGTCCAGATGAAGGCCGTCGGCGAGGTCATGGCGATCGGCCGGACGTTCCAGCAGGCGTGGCTGAAGGGCTTCCGTGCCCTCGAGAACGACCGGTCCGGCTGGCTGCCCGCCGAGGACCCGTCGGATGATGGCCTCGAGGACGGCGATCTCGAGACGGCTCGCTTCGCGCTCGGGACCCCCACCGCCGAGCGTCCCTTCCAGATCTACCGAGCGTTCGCGGGCGGCATGACGATCGAGGACATCGCCGAGGTCACCGGGATGGACCCGTGGTTCCTGCACCAGCTCGAGGAGCTCGTGATCGAGGGACAGGCTTTCGCGGCCGCGGCGGAAGTCACCCCGGAGTTGCTCGCACGAGTGAAGGACCTGGGGTTTGGAGACGCCGAGCTAGCGGAGCTCCGCGGCACGACCGAGAGGGAGATCCGCGAGGCACGCTGGGATGCGGGGCTGCGGCCGGTGTTTCGGACCGTGGACACGTGCGCGGGCGAGTTCCCGGCCGCGACGCCGTACCTGTACTCGACGTACGAGACAGAGAACGAGTCGATCCGGTCCGACCGACGAAAAATCATCATCCTGGGTTCGGGCCCGAACCGGATCGGCCAGGGCATCGAATTCGACTACTGCTGCGTCTCGGCGTCGCTTGCGCTACGCGAGGAGGGGTTCGAGACGATCATGATCAACTCGAACCCCGAGACGGTGTCGACCGACTTCGACATTTCGGACAAGCTGTACTTCGAGCCGCTGACGGTGGAGGACGTCCTCGAGATCGTCGAGCACGAGAAGCCCGAGGGAGTCGTCGTCCAGTTCGGCGGGCAGACCCCGCTAAGGATCGCTCGTCGGCTCGAGCGTCTGGGCGTACCCATCCTCGGCACGAGCGTCGAATCGATCGACCGGGCCGAGGACCGAAGGCGCTTCGACGAGCTGTGCCGCGAGCTCGGGGTCCCGGCGCCTCCCGGGGGTACCGCGACGAGCGAGGGGGAAGCCACCGAGATCGCCGCGCGGATCGGGTATCCCGTGCTTGTACGACCGAGCTACGTGCTCGGTGGTCGGGCGATGGAGATCGTCTACGACGAACCGTCCCTGCACGAGTATTTCGCCCGGGCGATCCAGGCTTCTCCCGAGCACCCGGTGCTGCTGGACCGGTTCCTCGAGGACGCCTTCGAAGCCGATGTGGACGCGGTCTGCGACGGTGAGACCGTTTTGATCGGCGGGATCATGCAGCATATCGAAGAGGCCGGGATCCACTCCGGCGACTCCGCGTGCGTCCTTCCGCCGCATCTGCTCCTCGACGACGACATGGACACCATGCGGCGTTATACGCGTGACTTCGCGATGGCGCTCGACGTGCGCGGGCTGATCAACGTGCAGTATGCGGTTCATGACGGAACCGTCTATGTGATCGAGGTGAACCCGCGAGCGAGCCGCACGGTCCCGTTCGTCAGCAAGGCCACGGGCGTGCCGCTGGCGCGCATCGCCGCACGCGTCCTGGCTGGCCACCCTCTGGCGGACTTCGATCTCGGCGACGAGCTCGTTCCGAACGAGGTAGCGGTGAAAGAGGCCGTCCTCCCGTTCGACAAGTTCCCCGGTGCCGACACTCTGCTCGGACCGGAGATGCGTTCGACCGGCGAGGTCATGGGGTTCGCCGACAGCTTCGGTCTGGCGTTCGCCAAGTCCCAGATCTCGGTGTATTCGGGACTGCCGACGGAGGGCACGATCGCGATCACCGTCCACGACCGGGACAAGCCGAACGCGGTGCCGATCGCCCGCCGGTTCCATGAGCTCGGGTTTACGATCGTCGCGACCGAAGGCACCGCGAGGTACCTGAGTGCCCGCGGCATCCCGTGCGACACGGTCCTCAAGGTCCACGAGGGGCGCCCCAACATCATCGATCGGATGGTATCGGGCGAGATCGATCACCTGATCAACACCCCGCTCGGCAAGCACGCCCAACACGACGACTACACGATTCGGCGTGCCGCGGTCACGCGTGGGGTTCCGTACACGACGACGTTGTCCGCGGCCTCGGCCGCCGCCGACGCGATCATCGCGCTGCGGCACCGGAAACACACGGTGCGGAGTCTCCAGTCGCGAGGAGTATCCGGACGGCCGGTGGCGGAGGTGGAGCCATTGGGTGGGCTGGCGGCGCCCGTACCCTAGGTCAGGGCGCCGCGCAGATGTGAACCGGGGCTAACCCTCGGGGCGCGCGAAGTTGAGCTCGACGCTTCCGCCACCCTGGCTCCACATGCCCGTGATCGTCGCCCCGTCCTCGCTCATCGTACCCTCGTACCCGGTCCCGGGCCCCACCATCGAAAACCCGAACGAGAAGACGCCCTCCTCGAACGTGACCTCTTCCAGCGCGAGGCCGAAGCCGGCCTGCGAAGGGACGTCGAGGGTCGCGGAGAGCGTCCCGTCCTCTGACGCGGTCACGTGAACGACCATCCCGATATCGCCCTGCTGGGGCGAGTTGATCGTGCCCTCCCAGTCCCCGACGATACCCTCTTGAGCGACCGCGCCGCTCGCCGCCAGGACGCCCAGGATGAAGGCGAATGAGATGGCCCGCGAGGACCTGAAGAATGTGCTCACCATCGTGATTCCTTTCTCGTGATCAGCCCTCCTCCCCGGAGGACATGACGAACAGGATAACGAGTAGAGTAGTCCCGAGGAAAAGAAATATTCGGGGCCCCCGGTGCGTGGGTTGCATGTTTATGCATCGTCTTGTATACATAGTCGTGTGACGCGGGTAGCTCGAGGGGGCTCCCGCGTCTGCGCGTCTGGGCGCCGGACGAAACTCAACGAAGGTCTGGTCGGTCGATATGGTTGAGCAGAGAGGCATCAAGAAGGTCGCGCTCGCGTATTCGGGCGGACTGGACACGTCGGTCATGGTGACGTGGCTGCGGGAGAACTACGCCTGCGAAGTCGTCGCCGTCGTGGCGGACGTCGGTCAGCGCGAGGACTTCGAGGCGATCGAGGCCAAGGCGCTCGCGACGGGCGCCTCCGAATGCCATGTGGTGGATCTTCGCGAAGCGTTGGCGACCGAATGCATCGCTCCCGCGCTCAAGGCCGGGGCGATCTACGAGCGCCGCTATCTCCTCGGGACGGCACTCGCCCGACCCGTGATCGCGCGCGCACAGGTGGAGGTGGCGCTCGCCACGGGGTGTGACGCCGTGGCCCACGGGTGCACGGGCAAGGGGAACGACCAGGTGCGGTTCGAGCTCACCTACCGGGCCCTCGCGCCTCATCTGAAGGTGATCGCGCCGTGGCGGGAGTGGGAGATCACGTCGCGCGATGACGCGTTCGACTATGCGGCGGAGCGCGGGATTCCCGTCCCGGGAAGCCGGTCGAAGCCCTACAGCATCGATCGGAATCTTTGGCATACGTCGTTCGAGGGCGGCATCCTCGAGGATCCGTCCGTCCCGGCTCCGGCAGACCTGCGTGACCTCACGGTCGATCCCGTGGCAGCACCCGACGCCCCACGGGACGTGACCATTCGATTCGAGCAGGGTGCGGCGGTCGCCCTCGACAGCGAGCCCCTGTCCCCCGCGACCCTCATCGAGAAGCTGAACGAGATCGCCGGGGCCCACGGGGTCGGCCGGGTCGACCTTGTCGAGAACCGGCTGGTCGGCATGAAGAGCCGCGGTGTCTACGAGACGCCCGCGGGCACGGTGCTGCTCGCGGCGCTCGCCGATCTCGAGGCGATCACGCTCGACCGGGACACGGCCGCCTTCAAGCGCGGGATCGGCGCGCGGTACGCGGAGCTCGTCTATCAGGGGCTCTGGTTCTCCCCGCTGCGCGAGGCGCTGGACGCATTCCTCGAGACCGCCCACGCGACGGTAAGCGGCGAGGTGACCATCCAGCTCTACAAGGGGCACGCGACCGCGATCGCCCGGACGTCGCCGCACTCTCTCTACCGGGAGGACCTGGCGACGTTCGATGCGGACGCCGTCTACGACCAGGCCGATGCGGGCGGGTTCATCAAGCTCTGGGGACTCCCGTCGGGCATCGCGCACCGAGTCCGCCGTGTCGGCGAGTCCGGGGCCACGGACTCTGGACAGGGTCCGGAGGCCGGCGATGAGGAGTCTCGACACGGCGCGGAGGGAAGCGCCGCGCCAGACGAGGCGACCAGCCCGGGCGAGGGGGTGCCCCTTGTCACGCCGGTCGTGACGCCCTCGTCGCAGATCCCGCGGAGACCGACCCGGACCAGTGGCTGACACCGGCGCGCCACTCTGGGGTGGGCGCTTCGACGCGGCGCTCCACCCCGCGATTCATGAGTTCACGGGGTCGCTCCACTTCGACCGGCGGATGGTCCGACACGACCTGATCGCCTGTCTGGCTCACGCACGCATGCTCCGCGAGCGGCGGATCCTGAGCGAGAACGAAGCCTCCGCGATCCTCGTGGGGCTTTCCGAGATCCTCCGCGAGATCGAGAACGGCACCCTGGCGGTGGTTGGAGACGAGGAGGACGTGCACTCGTGGATCGAGCGCACCCTCGCCGAACGCATTGGAGACGATGCGAAGCGCCTCCATACTGGACGAAGCCGAAACGATCAGGCGATCATCGCGCTCAGGCTCTACGTCCGGGAGCGCCTCGAGGACATCCTCTCGGGAGTGGCGGGTCTGCAGCGTGTGCTGCTCGAGACCGCGGCGGAACACCGGGAGACGTTCCTGCCGGGATACACGCACCTCCAGCGAGGCCAGCCCGTGAGCCTCGCCCATCATCTGCTGGCGCACGTGGCCGCGCTGTCCCAGGACGTCGAGCGCCTGCAGTCGGCCCACGCCGCGGCGGGCACATCTCCCCTCGGTGCCGGGGCGCTGGCAGGATCGAGCTTCCCCCTCGACCCGGAGCGATCGACAGCACTGCTCGGACTGGATGCGACCTTCACGAACAGCATGCACGCGGTGGCCGACCGGGACTACGTGCTCGACGCCGCGTACGCCTGTGCCGTCCTGATGGTTCACGTCTCGAGGTGGGCGGACGAGGTCGTGCTCTGGGCCACGAAGGAGTTCGGGTTCATCCGGCTGGACGACTCGATCTCGCAGGGCAGCAGCCTCATGCCGCAGAAGAAGAACCCCGAGGCCGCCGAGCTGCTCCGGGGTAAGTCGGCGCGAACGATCGGGAACGTGACCGGGCTTCTCGCCCTGCTGAAGGGGCTCCCGCTCACCTACAACAGCGATTTCCAGGAAGACAAGGAGCCCCTGTTCGACTCGCTCGACACGGCGGACTGGTCGGCGGCGGCGGCGATCGCGATCGCGCGTGGCCTCCATTACCGCACGGACGTGATGGCGGCCGCCCTGGAGGGCGGCATGCTGACCGCAACGGAGCTGGCCGACCACCTCGTCCGTCAGGGCGTGCCGTTTCGAACTGCCCACGAACAATCGGGTCTCGCGGTGCGGGCCGCGGAGGACGAGGGCGTCGAGCTGTGGGAGCTCTCGATGGATTCGTTGCGCGCGGTGTGCCCGTCCGTGGCCGAGGGAGTCCTCGACGAGCTCAGACCCGCACAGGCGGTGGCGTCGCACGATTCGCCGGGCGGTCCTGCACCCGTGAGGGTCGCCGAGCAGCAGGCAGCCGCCGAGAGCCACCTCACGGCGCTCGAGTCATGGCTCGAGGGACGGTCCCCTGCCCCGATCTACGCGGCCCATGCCGAGGACGGACTGCTCGATGACACGATCCCGGCGGGTGAGCCGGGATGACGCCCGCCCACCGGCGCGATCGCGAGCGCGCGATCCTCGAGCTGATTCGCGAGATGCCGATCCGCACGCAGGCGGATCTCGTTCGGGCGCTCAAACACCGGGGGTACGACGTCACCCAGGCTACGGCGTCGCGTGACGTCCGCCGTCTGGGGCTCGTCAAGATTCGGGACGCCGACGGGCGATCGCGCTACACCACGAGCGAGTCCGACAACCAGCCGCCGGTTTCGCGGCGTGTGCTGCAGACGACGCTTCGCGACTTCGCGACGCAGATATCGCCGGCGGATGCGATGTTCACGATCCGGACCTACAGCGGGTGTGCGAACGCGGTGGCTGTCGCGCTGGATGACGCGGGGCTGGAGGGCGTCGTGGCGACGCTCGCGGGTGACGACACCATCCTTGTGCTCACACGGAACGAGAAGGACCGTGAAAACGTACTCAGGGAGATCGAACAGCTTGCGAGACGCGGTGTCGGCGAATAGAGCTTCCTCCGGAGGGTAGGCGGGTGGCGTGGCACGGGTGGTCGCGGCTTCGGCGGATCAATGGTTTTACGCAGGAGATACGAATGTTGAAGGCTCGAAAGATCGTTTTCTCGGCTCTGGCCATGGCGATGATGGTGTCGTCGGCCGTGGCGCAGTCGACGGATGAGGTTCTCGGGAAGTACTACGATGCCATCGGCGGCGTCGATGCCTGGACCAACCTCACGTCCATGAAGGCGTCGGGGACGCTGGACGTCATGGGCATGGTCAACGGCCCGTTCACGATCGTGCAGAAGCGACCGGCGATGGCCCGGATCGAGATCACCGTCCAGGGCATGGACATCGTTCAGGCATTCGATGGCGAGACGGCCTGGCAGATCATGCCGATGATGGGTGTCACCGAGCCGACCCGGGCCGATCCCGAAACGGCTCAGCAGATCATCGAGCAGGCGGATCTGGATGGCCCCCTCGTCGGCTGGCAGGAGGACGGGTACACGGTCGACTTCGAGGGCGTAGAGACCATGGACGGCGCCGAGACGACCAAGCTCAAGATCACGTCCAAAGACGGACTGGTCACGTATTACTACCTCGACGGCGAGTACCTGCCGGTGAAGATGGTATCGGTTCGGTCGGTCCAGGGCCTCGACACCGAGCTCACCACCTCGCTGGGCGACTACCAGGCGGTCAACGGGATGATGTTCCCTTTCTTCATCGAGATCGACACGCCGATGGGGGCGCAGCAACTCACGTTCGATTCGATCGAGGTGAATATCCCGGTCGACGAGTCGATCTTCTCGATGTCCTCGGGGGGCTGACCCCGGGACGTTCGACCGCGAGACAGGTAGCCTCCGGACACCCCGGAGGCCCATCTTCAAGGCCCGATCCGCTCTCCGCGGGTCGGGCCTTACCTCGATTCAAGGAAGAAAGCATGTCGATCCGTCGATCCCTCATAGCGTCGGCTCTCAGCCTCGGATTCGCGCTCCCGCTTGCCGGACAGTCTCTGGAGGACGTGCTCGCCAATCACCACGAGGCCATTGGCGGCGTCGAGGCGTGGCAGGCCGTGGAATCGATGCGCAGCGAGGGATATCTGAGCCTCATGGGCGGCATGGCCGAGGGAAGCATCCTGGTGGTCGCCAAGCGTCCGGGCAGCCTGCGAGCGGACCTCGTGGTCCAGGGGATGGAAGTGATCCAGGCCTTTGATGGAGAGAACGGCTGGATGGTGAATCCCTTTGCCGGGTCCACGACACCCCAGCCGGCGGATGCCACCACGCTCGCGGCAATGACCGAACAGGCGGACATGGATGGTCCGCTGGTGGGCACGGAGGAAGGCCAGTCGCTGGCCCTTCTCGGTACAGAGACGATCGATGACACCGAGGC
>JAOTZH010000163.1 GCA_029861425.1 Gemmatimonadota bacterium | reverse complement strand
CGAGACCCCCTCGTTTCCGGCGTTCGCGCTCAGGGCCGAGGCGGGCACTCCGGGGACGGGCTCGCTCGGGCGTGAGGACTGGAGCACCACGATCGAGGGTCTGCTGACCCGGTCGTTCGGACGCACCCGCATCCACCTGAACGGCGGCTACGGGGTGCTGAGCGCAGTCGACGGCGGAGACTTCTGGACGGCGGGCATCGGGCTCGACTACCCGCTCGGCCTCTTCAGCCGCGCCATCCTCGGAGCGCTGTCGGCGGAAATCCCGGTGGACGCCGGTCGTTCACGGGTGTGGCTGGAGGCGGGGTCGCGCTGGCAGATCAGCAACAAGAGCGTGCTCGACATCGGGCTCTCGACCCGGCTCGATGAGTGGGACGCCGGGAACGCCAACATCGAGCTGATCATCGGGCTGTCGCGGGTCTTTGGCGTCGCGGGTCTCACCCGCGCTCCGCCCTACCCGAACCCCACGATTCGCTGACATGGGCCTCAGTGGACGAGGCTGACCCCCACCATGAGGTCACGGCCCGCGGACGTGACCAGGAGGCGCGGACTCACGCCCGCGGGCTCGCGGTATTCGGCGATCGGATCCTGATGCGCGCGGTGTATCACACGGGCCGAGAAGATGCCCACCGCCGCGCCTGCCACCACGTCCGTGAGCCAGTGCTTCTTGTCGAGAACCCGGCTCACCCCGGTCCAGGCGGCGATCGGGTATGCGACGAACGGGACCCACGGCGCGTCGTCGCCGAGCTCGAGCGAGACCGTGGTCGCGAGGGCGAACACGGTCGAGGTGTGGCCCGAGGGGAACGACCACTTCGAGTGCTCGAACGCGATCGGGTCGAACTGGTCCTCCTCGAACCCGG
Source organism: Gemmatimonadota bacterium (assembly GCA_029861425.1). Taxonomy (GTDB): domain Bacteria; phylum Gemmatimonadota; class Gemmatimonadetes; order Palauibacterales; family Palauibacteraceae; genus Palauibacter. The sequence goes on along the minus strand of JAOTZH010000163.1, from coordinate 8,348 downwards.
TGTCCGGGCGCGATCGGCCGAACCCGACCTTGAGTACGGTGGTCAGTCCCGCGGTCAGGACGAGGGACTCGAGGCTCCGGAGGCCGACGCGGGCCGTCGTCTCGCTTCCAATCGCCTCGCCCAGGAGGAGCGTGCCCGCTGACAACCCGACCGCCACCTCGACGCGCCCCAGGTTCCGACCGAAAGAGCGGTACGTCGAACCCGACTGCTCGGGAGTCGGCGTGAGGAGGGCGTCGAGCTCGTCGATGCCTTCGATCTCGATCGATGCGAGGCTCCCGAGGAACAGGGCTCCGAGAAGCGCGTCCTCGCGGGCGACCAGGGGGACCCGGGGAGCGGAGGAGTACGCGGCGACCGAATCCGCGAGAGTTCCGGACTGGGCTTCGAGTGCGGAGCGCCCGGCCGCGCCACCGGAGAGGATCAGGGCCGCGAGCGCGGCGACGACCTGACGAGACCCGGGTCGGTCAGACCGCCGGGTTGGCGCCGCCCGGACCTCGGGGAGCGCGATCGACCTCATGATCGGCTTCATATACGGCCTCCGTGCTTGTCTATGGGTAGCATCGCCCGGGGCCCGGTAACAGTGCGGAGCCGTTGCCGGCGGCGTCTCCCTTTCAGAAGGTTGCCTTTGCATGAGCGAGGCTGCGGGCGATCGTGGCCGATCGCCGATCTGTCGCCTCAGGGAGAAAACCGGATGAGAAAGAGCCTGCTTCCCGTTCTCGTGTTGTCGATCGTCCTCCCGGTCGGGCTCGCCGCCCAATACTTCCCCGAGAGAGGCGACTGGGAGACCAGGACGCCGGAGCAGGTCGGGATGGACCCGGCCGGGATCGCCGCCGCGGTCGCGCACGCTCTGGCGTCCGAGAATACGGGGAACGCCCGCGACCAGGAGTTCGCCCACCAGACGAGCTTCGCGCGCGAGCCCTACGGCGAGGGTGTCGGGCCGTTCAAGGTCCGCGAGGGGCCGGCGGGTCTCATCGTGAAGGACGGCTACATCATCGCCGAGTGGGGGGACACGCGCCGGGTCGACATGACGTACAGTGTCTCGAAGTCGTTCCTCTCGACGACCGTCGGGCTCATCTGGGAGGACGGGTTGATCGCCTCCGTTGACGACGAGGTCCGACCGTACATGGGCCCGATCGGCGTACCGCCCGGCGACGGCGAGGCCGGTGTCGACCGCGACGGGTTCGGGAAGCCCGACCCCACGAGCCTCTTCGAGAGCGAGCACAACCGGCAGATCACCTGGGACGATCTGCTCAGACAGACGTCGAACTGGGCCGGGACCCTGTGGGGGAAGCCCGACTGGGCGGATCGGCCGGATCGTGATCCGACGACCTGGCTCACGAAGGAGCGCGCGGAGCCGGGCACGGTCTACGAGTACAACGACACCCGTGTGAATCTGCTCGCGCTGGCGGCGACCAACGTCGTCCGCCGTCCCCTTCCCGCGGTTCTGCGGCAGGGGATCATGGACCCGATCGGCGCGTCGCCCACCTGGCGCTGGCACGGGTACGAGAACTCCTGGATCACGCTGGACGGTCGCCGTGTGCAGGCGGTGAGCGGCGGAGGCCACTGGGGCGGCGGAATGTTCATCAGCGCTCGGGATCAGGCGCGATTCGGGTTGTTCACGCTCCACAGCGGAAACTGGAACGGCGAGCAGCTGTTGGCCGAGGAGTGGTTCGGTTGGTCAAGGACACCGGGCCCCGCCAACGGTAGCTACGGGTTCATGAACTTCATGCTGAACCTGCCGAACGCCGACGGTCAGAAGCGCTACCCGAGCGCTCCGGATTCCGCCTGGGCGCACCTCGGGAACGGCACGAACATGATCTACTGCGACCCCGAGAATAATCTGGTGGTGGTCGCCCGCTGGATCTCCGGACGCGAGATCGATCCGTTGCTGAAGCTCATCATCGAGTCGGTCGGAGCTCGGTAACACCATGTCACCCCGGGGCTTGGGCCCCGGGGGTCCCCTCCCGCACGGCACCGAACCTGCTCTTTAGCCCCCCGGCCAGCTCCAGGGATCCGCCTAAGTCGTTGAGCGACAGCGGGTTGGAGAAGGATGCACGGGTCGCCCGAACGGGGAGGGGCGGGGCATTGGAAGAGAGAATCCGCGAATCCGCGATTCTGATCGTCGATGACGAGCCGGGAAACGTCCATCTGCTCGAAAAGATCCTGGGGCGGGACGGCTATTCCCGAGTCATCTCGACGACCGATTCGAGGGAGGCGCTCGGGCTATTCCAGGAGCACCGGCCCGACCTCATCCTGCTCGACTTGAACATGCCGCACATGGACGGCTTCGACGTGCTCGAAGCCCTGGGGCGCGAGATTCCCGAGGATCAGTACGTGCCGGTCCTCATCCTGTCGGGGGATGGCGATCCGAGCACCGAAACCCGGGCACTGAGATCCGGGGCGACCGACTTCGTCGGGAAACCGTTCCGGCCCTCCGAAGTCCTTCTTCGGATCCACAACCTGCTCCAGACGCGCACCCTCCACGTCGAGCTCTCCGAGCACAACGATCGGCTGGAGGACAAGGTCCGTGAACGAACGGTCGAGCTCGAAGACGCTCGGCTGGAAGTCATGCGCAGGTTGGCCACCGCGGCCGAGTACCGGGACGACGTGACAGGCCTCCACGCGCAGCGGGTCGGTCGCCTCTCGGCTGCAATCGGACAGCGGCTCGGGATGAGCGAGAACGATGTTCTGCTCATGAAAGTTGCGGCTCCCCTCCACGACGTCGGGAAGATCGGGATCCCGGACGGAATCCTGCTGAAGCCCGGTCCGCTGACCGACGACGAGTGGGAGACGATGAAGACCCACACGACGATCGGTTCGAAGATCCTCGACGGAAGTCCGCACCCCACGATGCAACTGGCCGACGAGATCTGTCGCACCCACCACGAGCGCTGGGATGGGACAGGGTATCCAGCTGGCCTCGCGGGTGAGGACATCCCGCTGAGCGGACGGATCGTGGCCGTCGCGGACTCGTTCGACACGATCACGCATGAGCGCCCATACAAGGACGCGAGGCCGCTACCCGAAGCGGTCGAGGAGATCAAGCGGTGCAGCGGCACCCTCTACGATCCCCGAGTCGTTCGGGCGTTTATCGAGGTCCTCCAGGCCGAGGTCAGACGTCAGGCCTCTGCAGGCGCGACCGCCCCCGATCCGCAGCCGGCGATGCTCCATGGCTGATCCGGGACGTCTTCTGGACGTTACGCGACTCCGGCTCGGACGCTCTCTCCAGTCGAAGCTCGCGGCGCTCTTCTCGATCGTGTTCGCCGCGATCGCGGTGATGCTGAACGTCTACCTCCCGCAGAAGTTCGAGCGGCAGGCGACGGAGGCGCTCGACGCACGCGGCCTCGCGACCGCGAACCTCGCCGCTTATGCCGTTCAGCCGGGACTCCTGGCCGAAGACGACGACCAGCTGGAAGAGGCGCTCGGCGCGATCATGCAGAGCAGCGCCGTCGAGTACGTGGCGGCGAGCGACATGCGAGGGAGGCTGCTCGCCACGGCCGGCGCCCTGGACGCCGAGTTCGAGGGACGAGTGACCGCCGAGGGCCTCGTTCGAGAGGGCGCGGCCCGCGCGTACGTGACGATCGTAGAGATCCCGTCCGAGCGGGGGCCGGTCGGACGTATCACGCTCGCTCTCTCGGCGGCTCCGTTCGAAGCCGCCGGACGTGAGGGTCGGTGGACGGCGGCCGTCGTCAGCATCGGGATCCTCGCGTTCGGCCTGCTCGCCGTCGCGGTGATCAGCGTGAACGTGACCCGCCCACTCGTCGCGATGGTGGGCACCGCGGAACGGATCGCCTCGGGCGACCTCGCTCACCGCGCCGCCGACGCGGGCGATGATGAGGTCGGTCAGCTCGCGGCCGCCTTCAACCGGATGGTGGACCGCGTCCAGGCGGGCCAGAAGGCCGTGCGGGTACGGAACGCCCAGTTCCGCCGGATCCTCGACCATCTCCCTGTCGAGGTGGCGTTGCTGGACCCCGACGGGAGGTACGTCTACGTGAACCCGGCCGGTCCGGGCACGGGCGTAGAGAGCCGCGACATCATCGGGAGCACCGCCGAGGAGCTGTGGGCGTCACGCGAGGTCGACGCCCTCTGCGACGTGTCTCCGGCGGAGGCGGTCAAACGCTGCGTCGAGAAACGCGAAGCCGTGCAGACCACCGTGAGACTCACGCTCCCGGACGGTACGGAGCGCCACGTCATCCGCGGATACTCGCCGATCTTCGCCACATCCGGCGCGGCGCAGCAGGTGATCGCGTTCGGCCTCGACGTGACCGATCGGATCGCGGCGGAATCCGCGCTACGCGAGAGCGAAGCGAAGCTGATGCAGGCCGCGAAGATGGAATCGATCGGTCGGCTTGCAGGCGGTGTCGCGCACGACTTCAACAACCTCCTGACCGCGATTCTCGGTCACTGCGAGATCCTCCTGATGGACATGGAGGAAGGCGATCCGAACCGGGACTCGGCAGAGGAGATCACGCGCGCCTCGAACCGTGCGGCCGAGCTGACGAAGCGTCTCCTCATGTTCAGCCGGAAACAGGCGACGAACCCGGTGCCGCTCAATCTGAACGACATCGTCACCGACATGGAGCGGATGCTCGAGCGGCTGATCGGTCACGAGGTGTCGCTCCGGTTCACCCCCGATCGCGAGATCGGCCTGATCCTGTCGGACGCCACGCAGGTCGAGCAGGTCGTGCTCAACCTCGCCGTGAACGCCCGCGACGCCATGCCGGACGGCGGGACCCTGCTGATCGAGACACGCGAGGTCGAGGTGGATGACGAGGTCGTCGGTGCCACCGGAAAGCTCGAGCGTGGTTCCTACATCCAGCTGTCCGTCTCGGACACGGGCGTCGGGATGGACGAGGACACCATGTCCCGGATCTTCGACCCGTTCTTCACCAGCAAGGGTCCGAACGAGGGAACCGGGCTGGGTCTCGCGACCGTCTACGGGATACTGAAGGCGGGGGGCGGGACCATCACGGTGCACTCCGACGTCGGGCAGGGAACCACGTTTCGTGTGTTCTTCCCGCGGGCGGAGATCGGGGTCGCGGAGGACGAGGCCGAGGCACCGGAAGTCGCCGATGACGCGGGCGAGCATGGCGGCGACGAGAACATCCTCATCGTCGAGGACCAGGAGTCCGTTCTGAGCGCGGCGAAGAACATCCTGGAGCGCAGCGGCTACCGCGTCCGGTGCACGACGAATCCGACGGACGCGCTCGAATTCGCACGGCGATCGAAGGACCCGATCCACCTCCTCCTGACGGACGTCATGATGCCCGAGATGACCGGGCCGGAGCTCGCCGACGCGATCGGTTTCGTGAGCCCCGACACCCTCGTGCTCTACATGTCGGGCTACACCGGCGACGCGCTTCAGCACCGCGGAGTGCTCGAATCCGAGGTCCGTCTCGTCGAGAAACCGTTCGTCGCCGCAGACCTCTGTAGGGCCGTCCGCGAAGCGCTCGACTCGGCCCCGCCCGGCGCTGAATACGACTGGTCCGACGGCCCCGAGCGACTGGTGGGTCCCCGGCCCGCCGAGTAGATTCGGGCCACAGCGCGTCGCTCCCGAGCGACGCGTTTTGTTGTCTGCGACCGCTGCGCGGCCCGACAAGCTCGCGCCCTTCGGTCGCTCGGTTGTTCGTCTGCGCCCGTAGCTCAGCCTGGATAGAGCGCTTGCCTCCGGAGCAAGAGGTCACAGGTTCGAATCCTGTCGGGCGCATACCGGAAAGCCGGGGCTCAAGGCCTCGGTTTTCTGGTATCTACCGCCGGCATCGGCTTCGGACTCCGGTTGCGACCCACGTCTAGCTGTCCATCTTCGGGCGCGTGACCCTTTCAGTCGTGCTCGTCCTGGCCATCGTCGTCGCCGCTGTCGTTCTGTTCGTGACGGAGTGGCTTCGGTACGATGTCGTTGGAATCCTCGTCCTCCTCGCTCTGGCCCTTCTCGGGCTCATCACGCACGAACAGGCGCTCGAGGGCTTCAGCAACGAGGCCGTCGTCACCATCGCGGCCGTGCTGGTCCTCAGCGGCGGTCTCGCCCGAACCGGGGTCGCCAATCTGGTCGGCCGATACGTGCTTCGCCTCGCGGGCGAGAGCCGATTCCGTCTGATCCTCGTCATCATGGTCACCGCCGGAGTCCTCTCCGGGATCATGAACGACATCGCGGTGACCGCCCTGATGCTCCCCGTCGTCATCGACATCGCCCGGAGGCTCGGCCAACCGGCGTCCAGGCTCCTCATGCCGCTGGCGTTCGCGTGTCTGCTTGGCGGCATGACCACCCTGATCGGGACCGCTCCCAACATCCTGATCGCCGGCGCGCTCGGAGATGCGGGATACGAGCCCTTCGGGATGTTCGCGTTCACCCCTGTCGGTGGCACTGTTCTCGTCGCCGGGGTCGCCTACATGCTCTTCATCGGGCGTCATCTGCTTCCGGTGCGAACGCGAGAGTCCGACTCGGGTGACAACGTCGACCTCGGTGGCGCGTACGAGCTCTCGGAGACGCTCTTCGCGATCGAGCTCCCGGCCGACTCGCCCCTGCACGGCAGGACGCTCGTCGAGAGTCGCCTCGGCATGGCCCTGGGCCTCAACGTGCTGGCGGTCCTTCGTGGGGGGGAGCGCCACCTGGCCCCGCGCGCCGACTTCCCGCTCAAGGGCGGCGATCGGCTGATCGTCGAGGGCCGGCGCGAGCCGCTCCTCGCACTCCAGAGCTGGAAGCACCTCGGACGGCCGGGCGAACGGCTTCCGGTCATAGAGGACCTGATCTCGGAGGACGTCGGGCTCGCGGAGCTGAGCGTGGGTGAGGGGTCCGCGCTCGTCGGCAGAAGTCTGGCCGCGTCCGACTTTCGTATGCGTTATCGCGTCCACGTCCTCGCTCTTACCCGAGGAGAGACGATTCAGCGGACGCACTTCCAACGGGAGGAGCTGTCGGCTGGCGATGCTCTGCTGGTGCTCGGACGGCTGGAGCAGCTGGAGCAGCTGCGCACGGCGCCGGAGTTCTCGAGAGTCGCCGTCCTCGGCCAGGACGACGTGGCCGAGCGCCGTCAGGTCGAGCCACGACTGCTTCGCGTGACCATCCCGCGGGGCTCGCTTCTGGCGGGACGAACGTTGGCAGACAGTCGTCTGGGCCAGGCGTTCGGGCTGACCGTGCTCGAGATCATCCGTGGGAGCGATCCTCGCTCGCTTCCCGCCCCGGACGATGTGCTCCAGGCCGAGGACACGCTGCTCATCGAGGGCCGGCCCGAGGATCTCGGGATCCTGGACGCCCTTCAGGACCTCGTCGTCACGTCCGAGACGCCGGATGTCGAGGAGCTGGAGTCCGGATCCGTCGGCCTCGCGGAGATCACCCTATCTCCCCGCACGGCGCTCATCGGCCAGACACTCCGGGGCCTGCGGTTCAGGGAGAAGTACGGCCTGAGCGTGCTCGCCATCTGGCGCGGCGGCCGCGCGTATCATTCGAACGTCCGCATCCGCGACATGAAGCTCGAGCTCGGCGACGCCCTGCTCGTCTATGGTCGCCGGCGTCGCCTGGTAGGGCTGGCCGAAGACCCGGACTTCGTGGTTCTCGCCGAAGAGGGCAGGGAAGCCTTCCGGGAGAGCCGGGCCCCCGTCGCCGCTCTGATCATGGCCAGCGTGATCGCCGTCGTGTCGCTAGGCTGGCTTCCGATCTTCATCATGGCGCCGACCGGGGCGCTGCTCATGGTGCTCACCGGGTGTCTCGCGGTGGACGAGGTGTACCGGGTCATCGAGTGGAAGGTGATCATGCTGATCGCCGGCATGCTCGGGCTCGGCGTGGCCATGCAGGAGACCGGGGCCGCGGAGCTCGTGGCGACGAACGTCCTCGGGTCCATCGGAGCGCTGGGGTCGCTGCCGCTGATCGCCGGGCTCTTCCTGATCACTGCGCTCTCCGCCCAGATCATGCCGACCGCCGCCGTGGCCGTCCTGATGTCGCCGATCGCACTGAGCAGCGCTGCCGATCTCGGGCTCGCTCCCCAGGCGCTCCTGATGGTCGTGGCCGTAGGCGCTTCGTGCGCGTTCCTGAGCCCGTTCGGTCACGCGGTGAACCTGCTCGTGATGGGGGCCGGCGGGTATCGTGTCACCGACTACACCAAGGTCGGTGTCGGCATGCTGCTCGTGGTGTTGGCGGTGGTGATGCTCGTCCTGCCGATCATCTGGCCGCTCGTGCCCTGAGCAGCTTGCTCTCGGCCACTGCGGGTTTACATTGGTCGGCCCCAATCGAGCCACTCGGTCGGGGTGCCGCGCTCGGGTGGCGGAACTGGTAGACGCGCAGGGTTCAGGACCCTGTGGGATTAATATCCCGTGGGGGTTCGACTCCCCCCCCGAGCATCACACCTCGCCCAGGTGGCGGA
>JAOTZH010000020.1 GCA_029861425.1 Gemmatimonadota bacterium | reverse complement strand
CGCGATCCTCGATCATCTTGAGCGCGGTCCCATACGCGACCGGGATCGCGGCAGCCTGCGAAAACGTCACGCCGTCCGGAATGGGGACGAGGTTCCCCACGGGCACGGCAATCAGCTCGCGGCACGTGCCGGGTTCGGTTTCGCCGAACATGCCACGTCCCGGTATCGCGGGGTCGATCATCACGCGAGCGCCGATCGCGAGTCCGGCCCCGTCCACCGAAGCCCCGAGAGCGACGACCTCGCCCGCGCCATCCCCGCACGGCGTCATGGGAAACGGGGTGTTCAAACCGGTGCTCCCCGCCAGCATCATCGGATCGAACCCGTTGAGGGCCGACGCGTGCACCCGCACCAGCGCTTCGCCGGCCCCGGGGGTCGGGTCCGGAAGCTCACGCACGGACAGCTCCTCGGCGCCGCCGTAACGATCGAAGACGACAGCCCTCATCCGACCACCGAGCTGTACGTGCCGCGCCCGATCGCGCACAGACGGTCCTGGTCGTCGTACACGTCGATGTCCGCGGTCGCGATCGTCCTGCCCAAACGACGGACGGCCGCCCTCGCCTCCAGGAACGTGCCCGTGCCCGGTCGCAGGTAGTCGACGCGCAGATTGATCGTCGGCACCCCACCCCCGACGCGAGCCGCGATGGCCAGGTCTCCGGCGATATCGATCAGCGTCGCGATCGGACCCCCGTGGACCATCCCCTCCGACGTCACGCGTTCGACGGCGCTCCCGATCGGCATGCGCACGATCGCCCTCCCGGCATGCTCGTCCATCTCCGTGACGTCGAGCCGCAGTGCCTGAAAGACCGGCGAGTCGGAGAACAGCTCCTCGATGTCCGCGATGTTCAAGGCTGGATCCGGTCGTTCACGAGGGCTTCCCCCTTTCTGGAGTGCGGCACGCGCCGCAAAGTAGTGGACGCTGGCGGACGGGCCACGGGCCGGACGCACGCTCGTCCGTGACGAGCAGGGTGAGCCACCTCGAAGCGACGTCAGGAGGCGCGTGAGCGAGACTTCGGAGTCGCGTTCGGGACGACGGACGGCCTACCCCATCGCCGAGTCGATCCCGCAGGAGGCGCTGGACGCGGAGGTCGCCGCGCTCGAAGCGCTTGCCGCCCGCCCATGGCCGACACGCATCTGGGGCTACGTGCGGCTGGGCGGCCCGGGCTTCATGGGTGCCGCCCTGACGCTCGGAGCCGGATCGCTCACCTCCGCCATGCTCTCCGGCGCCCGGTTCGGCTACAAGACAATGTGGATCACCTGGCTGTTCGTCGGGGTCGGCGTCTTCATGCTCGCCGCGATGGTGCGGTTCACGTGCAAGGGCGGCTTCCGGGTGATTCAGGAACAGAACCGGCGACACGGCCGGTTCATCGGGTCGTTTCTCACCGGCCTGATCGGGTGCCTCGCCGTGGCCATGATCTTCAACGCCGGGCAGGTCAGCCTCGGCGTTCACCTCCTGGAGTCCCTGGCCGGGTTCTCCGGAGTCCCCCTGGCGAAATGGGTGGCGGTCGCGGTGTACGGGGGTCTCACGTCGTGGATTCTGCTCAGCTACGGTCGGGGCGGCCGGCGTGGCACCCGCGCGGTAGAGACGGTGATGAAGGCATGCATCGGGCTCATGCTCGTGGCGTTCGGAGTGAGTCTGGCGCTGGTCGGCGTGGACTGGGCGGCCGCCCTCGAGGGGCTGTTCGTGCCCTGGCTGCCCGAGGGCGGAGACGACATCTACCTCGTGATCGCGTCCTCGGCCTCGGCCGTCGGCGTGATGGACTGGGTGTTCCTCCACTATGCCGGACTCGCGCGCGGATGGGGAGAGAAGCACGAAGCGCTCGGACGGATGGACATCGGCATGGGGCTCTTCCTCCCGTTCGTGGTCGTCAATCTTCTGGTCGTGGCCCTCTTCGCCGGGACCTTCTACACGCCCGGTCTGGACGCTCCCGGAACGGCTCCCGAGCTCGCCGCCGCACTCGCTCCGTTGCTCGGCGCGCGCGGGGCCGAGGTCCTCTTCTACCTCGGTTTTCTCGCGGTCCCCATCAGCACGACGGTCGGCATGAGCCTGGCAGGCGCCATGGCCGCGCATGAGGCTCTCGGGTGGGAGCCGGACGTGCGCTCCTGGCGCTGGAAGGCCGTGCTTCTTCTCCCGCAGGTCGGGCTGATCGGGGCCTGGGCGGCGAACCCCATCTGGCTGATCATCACGATCGCCGCGTTCCTTTCCCTCTCCGGCAACGTCGTGGGCTGGTCGATGTACCTGCTCCTGAACGACCCCGAGGTGATGGGAGAGCACCGCTGCCGGTCCTACGTGTGGAATCTCGGGATCCTCCTGGGGATCACGCTGCTCAACGCGGTGGCCATCGTGTACGTGATGAACCGATTCGGATGGTGGTTCTGATGATCGACGTCGACCGGAAGCTCGGCCCCTGGAGAGGCCGTGTCTGGGGGCTGGTCCTCAACTTCGTCGGGAACGTGATCGCCCTCGTGGGGCTGGTGCGGCTGATGAGAGGAGGATCTGCGTGGGTTCTCGCCTTCGGTCTGGCCGTTACCCTGGTCTGCGTCGCGGTCCTCGCCGTGCCGAGTCGGGGCCACGACTGACGGTCGCTATCCGAACAGCGCCTGCCGGATCGACGTGATGTCGGCTGGACCCACGCGGCAGCACCCGCCGATCCCGGACGCTCCGGCCTCCCGCCATTCGCGCGCCCGGGATGCCCAGTCCGTCGGAGTCGGCGCACCGATCCACGTCTTCGACCCGGCGTCCCACTCCTCGCCCGAGTTGGGGTAGACCAGGACCGGAAGGTCGGTGGACTCGCGCGCCCTTTGGACGAGCGCGGAGACCAGCCGCGGATCGGTGCAGTTGATTCCCACGGCGACGATGTTCGGCTCCTCATGGCAAACAGCCACGGCTTCGACGAGCGGAGTGCCATCCGCGAGGGAGCGCTCGTCGGGGCATTGGAAACTGACCCACGTCGGGCTGCCGGAAACGGCCGCGAGGCGGCAATAGGCCAGCGTCTCCTCGAGGGATGGTGTGGTCTCGCAGGCCATCACGTCCGCGGCGGTCCCGGCGAGATCGGCCCACCGGTCCGCGTGAAAGTCGTACAGGTCTGCGGCGGACAGCCCGTAGTCACCCCGGTACTCCGAGCCGTCCGCGAGGTAGGCTCCATAAGGCCCCACGCTTGCCGTAACGAGCGGCCGTGAACGTCCGAGACGGTTCGAAGGATCCTCCCAGAAGCGATCGCGCTCCTCGACGACCAGAGAGACCGCGTCCCGGAGTAGCGTGGCGATCTCGGGGTGGGACAGACCGGCGGCAGCGAGACCCGGGGTGCTCGCCTGGTAAGTCGCCGTGGCCACGCAGTCCGCGCCGGCGCTCAGATACCGGCGGCAGACCTCACGGATGTCGTCCGGGCTATCCAGCAGCGCCCGGGCCGACCATAGCGGGTCATCCAGATCGCACCCGAGGGACTCGAGCTCGGTGGCCAGCCCGCCATCGAGAACCAGCATACCCTGGCGGGCCAGGATATCCGCGATCGGGTTCATCAGCTGCCTGGCCGGCGACCGCGCTCCGACTGGTCAACGGCCGGGGTGATAGCTGCGCTCTGCGTTGGCGAGGATGTCCTCCCGCGTGAACCACGAGGGCTTGAATCCGCCCTCGACGAACAACGGAGCCTGGTCGAAGAAGTGCGGCGATTGCGGGTCGGCGCTCTGCCCGTACGGGACGATCGAGAGGGCTCGTGACGTCTGGCCGAACTCCATCACGGCCACGTACGTGTTCCCGAACGCGCCATAGCGTAGACGTTGCCCCTCCGGCCGTTCCGAGCTCGCGGTGAAGATGGACCCGACGATGTTCGCGTTCGCGCCGCCGAGAGGCAGACTCGGCCGGGCATCCTCGAACGACCGGCCTTCGCGAACGAGGGGACGCTGATGGCGATTGATGTTGCCCCAATCGACACGCCAGGTCCCGTGCTCTTCCACCAGTGCGTCCACCATGCGCTCGAGCCGTTCCAGCCCCTGGCTTGCCGGGGCCGGGGGCGAAAACATCGCCTCTCGCCACAGAACGAACAGGGTGGTGGGGACCGACTCGGCGAGCCCCACCCGATCCCATGAGCGCAGTTCGCCGATCGGCCCCTCGAGGACCGCTCGCCGCTCGCCCTCGCCCAGCGCGTCGAACTGTTCAAAGAGCCCCGGGAGCTCCTCGTCGGCCGCCAGCAGATACGAGTCCGTCGCCAGCTCCGACCAGCGCTCGAGCGTGATGTCGCTCTCCGCGCTCAGGAGCCTTCGGCTCTGCCGCGCCCGCAACCCGTTTCCGTCCGCGTCGACGAGGGGGGAAATGGCGCCGAGAACCCGGATCTCACGAACCATCGCCTCGGGAAAGTCGTCGGGGGAGGGGTTCTCGCCATTCGCGGTCGCGGAGAACGGACTCGAGTTCGCGTTCTGCACCCACCCGCTCGGCGGGTTGATCACCGTCGGAGATTCATCGAGAGCATGATAGCCCTGCCAGTCGAGCGAGGGATCGCTCCCATCCAGGGGCGCCTCCCGGTTCGCGCCGGGGCTTCGACGCGGGTGCGCCCCCCCGTAATGGTACATGATGTTCCCGTCCGCGTCGGCGTAGATCACGTTGTGATACGGCAGACGCCGCATGGCGAGCGCGGCCCGGAACTCTTCGAGATTCCGTGCCCTCGCCATCGCGTAATACTGCGGGAACATGCTTCCGACATCGTGATTCGACCGGCGGAGCGCAAAGTGTCGCCCCCCCCTCTCGACGACCGGGCCGTGGTGGCTCGCCCGGAGCGTCAGCCGGCGCTCCTCGAACCCGGCGGCGGTCTTCACCCGGAACGTCTCCGTCCACTCCTCGGCCAGCCGATAGTCGTCCCCGTACCGGTAGGCGAGCGGGTCGTCAGGATGGTCGAACGTCAGCCGGAATACGTCGACCACATCCGCGTAGTTGACCGTGTGGGTCCAGCCGAGGCGCGCGTTCCGACCGATGATCGGGAGACCGACGATCATGTATCCCGTGATTCCCGAAACCTCGAGCCCCTCGTCGCTCTTAAGGTGGAACTCGTAGGGCACATTGAACGCCATGTGCGGGTTCGCGAATAACATGGTCGAGCCGCTCGCGGTCTTCCCGGGTCCGATCGCCCAGCCGTTCGACCCTCGCGCGGGGCCGGCGGGCGGCGGCTGAAACGGCATGGCTTCGGCGAGCCCCGCCAGCTGCGTGTTTGGATCCAGCCGGTGAAACGCGAAGACCCACCACGGTTCGAAGCGTTCGAGCACCTGCCAGGTCACGTCAGGGTGCAGGTAGAGGTAGAAGTTCACCCCGTCGGCGTAGGCGTCCGCCATCGCCCGAAGTGTCGGCGGTGACGAGTCGTATTCGCGACGAGCCAGAGCCTCTGGTCGAAACGCGCGACGCAGGCGGTCGGCATCGAGAGCCCCCTCTCCGTTCATCTCGGCCGATCGCCCGAGCGCGGCGAGAAAGAAGGGCTCGTCCTCGAGCAGCTGGTCTTCGGCCCGAGCGTAGGCCGCTCCGAACATCACGCTCGCGTCCGTCGGTCCGAAGATGTGGGGGACGCCCCACGTGTCGCGGTGGATCGTGACCTGTCCGGCCGTCGCCTCCCACCGGGCGATGTCCGTCGTCGATTGACCGTGGACACCCCCGGGAGCCACCCCGAGGGCGAGCGCGACGACGCACACGAGCCCGGGCGCCCGCCCTGGCAGGGTGCCCCGGACGCGGCCGCCGACACCTATCTCCCCGTGGCGACGGCAGCGCATTGCTTCGATCAGCCGGTTCATGCGGTGTCACCCATCTTCCGACCGCCTCGATTACTGGTCCGTTGTGATCACCCGACCGACGGTCTGCTGCAGTATTCGATTGAACTCGGCGAGCTCGCCGGCGATCACCGCGTTCAGGTCCGACTCGGCGTCGTCCAGCCGCTGGCTGAGAACCGTATGCACCTCACCCTGCTGATCCGTCGGCGGGAAGTCCGCCGATTGAACGCTGTTCTGTAGTGACGACAACTGGCCGACGATCATGGATGGCCAGCGCACGCCGTCACCGCCGCCGGTGTTCTTCAGCTGGACCAGCTGGCTCTCGACCTCGATCAGCTGCTCGTCGAGCGCCTCCCCGGCTTCGATCACTGCCTCCGCATCTCCAGCTTCCTCGAGCACGGGCCGCAGGTCGTAGATCTGACGTCGAAGGAGCTCGATTCGATTCACGAGCTCGGCCGCCCGGTTCCGATCCGCCATGATCGCCTGGACCATCGCCCGCTGCGCACGGATGTCGGCCAGGGAGCCTTGGGAGTTCGGGTCCTTCAAAACGGTGAGCGATTGGCTGCCGGCATCCTCGCCGTCGACGACCAGCGTGACGGTATACGTCCCGGGCGGCTGCAGCGGCCCACCGCCCCCGAAGAAGCCTCCGCCTCCACTCGGCGTGAAGGTCTCCGGCATCGGCATCCAGTCCGCGAACAGCGGCTTCGTCCGGATCTTCATCTGGGTCGGCCCCTGGCTCGTGAAGTTCCACCAGACACGGTTGATCCCCGGGTTCGCCGATCCGTTGAGGGTCTGAACGACCTCGCCCTCCGAGTCCTCGATCCTCAGCTGCACGGGCGATCCGCCGTCCGCCAGCCAGTAGTTCAGCGACGCACCCGGCGGCGGGTTCTGCCCCGCCGACCAGTCCTCGAACATCGCCATGTGCTCGGTCGTGGGACGGAACCGGTAGGCATCGCGAGGCTCGAACAGGTGCGCCGGCGATCCGGCGATCGCGTCGGTCATCTGCTGGATCGGCCCCAGATCATCCAGGATCCAGAAGCCGCGGCCGTAGGTGCCGAGCACGAGGTCGTTGAAGTGCTCCTGGACGACGATGCCGTAGAACGGGGTCGACGGAAGGTTGTTCATGAAAGGCTGCCAGCTGGCGCCATCGTCCCAACTGACGTAGAGCGTGGTCTCGGTGCCCAGGTACAGCAGGCCTTCGCGCACCGGGTCCTCGAGCAGGTAGCGCGTGTAGTCGACCGGGTCGTTGTCGACGCCGTTGGTGATCAACCTCCACGTCTCGCCGAAGTCCTCGGTCTTGTAGGCACGGGGCGTGAAGTCGCCGACCTGGTGGTGCTCGATGGTGATGTACGCCTTCCCGACGTCCCACTTCGACGCGTCGATGCTCCGCACCACACCGTCAGGAGGCAGGTTCGGGATATTCGCGGTGACGTTCGTCCAGGTCGCCCCACCGTCCCGGCTCACCTGCACGAGTCCATCATTCGAGCCGGCCCAGAGGACACCCTCCTGCACGGGCGACTCATCGAATGCGTAGATCACGCAGCAGTATTCCACGCCGATGTTGTCCGGCGTCAGCCCCCCCGAAATCACCTGCTTCGACTTGTCGTTCGTCGTGAGGTCCGGACTGACGACCTCCCAGCTCTGCCCGCGGTTCGTCGTGCGGTGTACGTGTTGGCTCGTGACGTAGATCGTCTCGCTGTCGTGCGGAGAGATGAGCAGCGGAAAGGTCCACTGGAAGCGGAAGCGGAGGTCCTCGGCCGGCCAGCCGCCGGTCGACATCGGCCAAACTTCCACGTCCCGGTAGTGGCCCGTGCGTCGGTCGTAGCGCACCACGATGCCACCTCGGGCGCCCGATCCCGAGGCGCTGGACCAGACGATGTTCGGGTCGGTCGGGTCGGGTGTGGCGAATCCGCTTTCGCCGCCCCCCACGTCGCGCCACATGCCGCGCGGGATGATCCCCGTGGACCAGAACCCCTGTGTACGCGTGTTGGAGGGCCCGTGCATCGATGGGCCGTCCTGCCGGTTACCCATCACGTTATAGGGGACCGCGTTGTCGGCGGTGACGTGGTACATCTGGGCGATCGGCAGCTGAACGCGGAACCAGGAATCGCCGCGATTCTCGGTGATGGTTACCCCGCCGTCGAAGGCGATCGCGAAGCGATCCCCGTTCGTCGGGTCGATCCACATGTCGTGGTGGTCCCACCCGGGCGACCGCCACTGGTCACCGAAGAAGTTGAACGTGTCGTGCGTCTCGCCGCCGTTCCGGCTCACGGAGTAGGACGAGGACAGGAAGTAGACCTCGTCCGGATCGTCCGAAGAGACGCCGCACCGCGTGTAGTACGCCTGTCGGGTCGCCAGATCGTGGCTGTACGAGGTGAGGTTCCAGGTCTCCCCGCCGTCATCGGAGCGCCATAGCTCGCCCGTGTCGGTCTCGTACCCCTCCATCGGCACGCCGTCACTCGTTTCGATCAGCGCGTAGACCCGGTCGGAATTACTGGCCGACATGCATACGGCGATCTTCCCGAGTGTCCCCGTCGGCAGCCCGTTCCCTTCGAGCTCCGTCCAGGTGTCGCCCCCGTCGGTTGTGACGTGGATCCCGCTTCCGGGACCGCCGCTGTCGCGCTTCCAGGTCTTGAGATCGAGATCCCACGTCGTGGCGATGATCTTCCGCGGGTTCTGCGGATCCATCGCCATCTCGTACGCGCCCGTCTCCTGGTCCACGAACAGGATGCGATCCCAGGTGTCGCCGCCGTCGCGGGTCCGGTAGACGCCGCGCTCCTCCGCGGGGCCGTACGAGTGTCCGAGAGTCGCCATGTAGACGACATCGGGGTCGTACGGATGGATCAGTATGCGACCGACCCGGCCGGTGCCTTCGAGCCCCATGTGCTCCCAGGTCTCTCCGCCATCCGTCGACTTCCACGCACCGTTCCCGATCGAGACGTTCGAGCGGATCGAGCTCTCACCCGTGCCGACCCAAACGATCCCCGGGTCGCTGGGCGCCACCGCGATCGCGCCGATCGAGTGGACGGGCTGATCGTCGAACACCGGCCGCCAGTGGAGGCCCGCATCGTCCGTCTTCCATAGGCCGCCGCTCGCGGCGCCCGCGAAGTACGTCGTTCGATCCCCTGGCACCCCGGCGATGGAAGCGACTCGGTTGCCGAGGGGGCCGATGTGACGGAACGCGAGATTCTCGTACTGCTCGGGCGAGATGGGCTGGGCAACGAGTGTCGACGTGATGAGCAGCGTCGCAGCTGCGGTAGCGAGCGCCGGGACGAGACGGCGGAATGCGGACATGCTTCACCTCACGAAAAGCGGGTTGGACAAGACCCCGGCAAGTTGACGCCGCGATTCGACGCGTGCCAGACCGGGTAAACGAGCCGTGGCTCCGTTGGTACGGTCAATCGAAGGGGACGTCCGCCGGGGACGCTTCGCAGCATGTCGATGACGAGTGAACGGGGGCCGCGAGGGTTTCATGTCATCCTTGACCGAAGATCGGCGGGAGCGCTTCATAAGGCATGGCGAACACACGGGTCAATCGCGGCGGTTTCGGTCGACCCCGGGCGTGAGGCGTCGATGGATCATGGACACATCTCGGACGCCGAACTGGTGCGCAGAGCCCTCGGGGGAGAAGAGGCCGCGTACGGCCAGCTCGTTCGACGGTATCTCCGGCCGGCGCTCGCGGCCGCCTGGGAATACGTCGACACGAGGGAAGACGCAGAGGACCTCGTGCAGGACGCATTCTTTCGCGCGCTCCGCCGACTGGACCGGTTCGACACGGGGCGTCCGTTCGCGCCGTGGTTCTTCACGATCGTGCGGAATCTCGGTCGAAACTCGATTGCCCACAGGGCGCGGTGGCGATTCGTTCGACTCCCGGACGCCCTCGCCGGCAGGACCAGACGGGCCGACGCAGCTGAACGTCGTGAGGTCCGCGACCGCGTGGCGGAGGCAATGGACTGTCTGCCGCACAAACAGCGGGCCTGTTTCCGGCTTTGCGAGCTCGAGGGGTTCAGCCGCTCGGAGGTCGCGCGCATGCTCGACCTGAGTGACTCTACGGTGAGGGTCCATCTTCATCGCGCGCGCGCGGCGTTGCGCTCGTCGCTCGGGGATCTGGTGGAGACGAGCCCGGATCAGGACGGAGACATGGAGACGAGGATGGCCACATGAACGAGCGTCGCGAGCGCCTCGAGCCGCGCCTCCCCCCGGACCCGCATTATTGGTCCAGGCTGGCGACACGTGTCGACGACCGCGTGCGCGGAGAGCTGGCGCGACGGCGCAGGCTGATCGGGCGCCGCTCCGTGTGGTGGGCCCGGCCCGAGCTCTCCCCCGCCCTCGCCATCGGCGCCTTGCTGATCGCGGGCGCCGCGTGGTTGTTCGTCCCGACCGGGTCGGCGGTCGCGGACGAGTCGGTCGTCGCCAGGGCACTGCGACCGGCGGATCCCCTCGCCGCTGGGCTGCTGGGGCCCGGGAGTGCTCCGGATCTGGCCGATTTGATGAGTCGCGGCGACCTGGGCGGCTCGACAGAGGAGGAATAGACGTGAATCAGCGACTGGCGGGCGCCGTGGGCGGGGTGGCTCTCGTTCTCTTTGGCGTGGCAATCGGCGTGGCGGGAGACCGAATGATCCTCCGCCACCATCCCTCCGAGACCTCCGCGGCCGAGCAGCACCGAATGGCGCTCCAGCACTTCCAGGAGCTCTTCGATCTCGACGATGGCCAGGTGGAGCAGATCGACGAGATCTTCCGCCGGCACCAGAGCGTCGTCGTGGAGTCCTGGAGCGCGGTCGAACCCCGGCTAAGAACGGCGATCGAAAGCGTCCATGCGAGCATGCAGCACGTCCTCCGGCCTGAGCAGCAGGAGGCGTTTCAGGCGTGGTTGCACGAGCAGGGGCAGCGGGAGATGCACATCATCCAGCACCCCGACGGACACACCCCACCCCGCTAGCGAGCACCTGCCCGGTCCGACCGGGCAGGATCGATCGTTCCGCTACTGTTCGGCGACGGGAAGGACGATGCGGGAGGGGTGCTCCGCGGTTCGATAGACCCTGATCCTCGGCGGAGTCGCGAAGCGTTCCTCGGCGTTGTCCGCGTCGGCTCCCATGATAGTCACGCGCACGCGGTTACCGGCGTTGAAGACGGTCGACGTCGGGTGGAGGTCCATGACGAGCTCGGTCGGCTCGTCACTCAGTAGCGGAACCAGATCCTCCGCGAAGCTGCGTTGGAACGGCAGCCCGAGGTTGTCACCCCAGGGCGCCTCGCCCGTCGCCCGATGCGAGGCTCTGAGCACTCCTTCGGTCACGTACCGCGACCGTCCGTCCGGATAGACCTCCTCGAGCAATACGAAGAAATCGGCGTCGTCGGCAGAAGACGTCACGTACAGGGTCGCCACGGGATGCCCCGTCACGGTGAGGTCCCGCGCCAACGGCTCGGTCGTGTACGTGAGGGCCTTCGCGTCGTTCGGCCCGAGGTCGGGGTACCGCATGAGCGGAGCACCGCCGACGGCGTTGTCCCATCTCGTCGCGGTCCCCGTGGTCGTGGTGAGATCGACGTCGTACTCGTCGTATGCATCTCCGCCCGGAGCCTCGTCCATCTCCGTCAGCCCCCCATCGTTCACGGAGGCGACGCTTCTGGTAGAGCCGCCCGCGAACCGGAAGGTCCGGGAGACAGACGATGGCGGCCACGCGTCTGCGGACACCCACCGCCAATCGCCGGGGTCGACCATGATCGCGTAGTGGACCGAAGGCTCGTCGAGGACCCCGTTCTGGATGCCTTTGAGCCAGTAGTCGAACCAGCGGTGCTGCTCGACGGTGCCGATCCGGAGGCGTTCGGCCATGAGCAGCGAGTCCGGCATTCCGCCGTGCGACCAGGCGCCGATGCCGAGTTTTTGTGGGCCGGCGTAGTTCGCGTACCACAGCGTCGCGTCGAGGACGAACACGTCGTACCACCCGTTCCAGTGGTAGGCCGGGACGGCGGCTTCGCGTACGTCATCGAGGACCCCGGTCGGGCCATGCTCCATCCAGCTGAGCTGGGGCTCGTCGTAGTCCCGGAGGCGGCCCGCCGGGTACTCCACCTGCACGTCCCAGTTCTGCTCGTGCTCCTCCATCGCCTGCCGGAGGAGGACCCCTTCGACGTCTCCGTCCACCGGCGGTGCGGGCACGTTCGTATCGAGATCCCGCGTCAGGTCACCCCAGTGATCCATCATGTCGTCCCGGTACACGCCGCCGGGATAAAGCAAATCGTAGATGTCCAGCGCCGCGACGTTCGGAAAGATCGCTTTCAGCGCTTCGGGCTTTCGCGAGGCGGCCATGTACTGCGTGATCCCGAGATACGAGCCGCCGAACATGCCGACGTTGCCGTCGCTCCAGGGCTGCGATGCCAACCACTCTATGATCTCGACTGCATCATCCGTCTCCGCCTCCGAGAACAACCCCTCGTAGCGACCGAAGGACGCTCCGCTGCCGCGCACACCGACCGCCGCCACGACGTATCCGTGTCGAACCAGTTCGGCCAGGTCCTCCTGGGCGTCGACCATCGAACGGATCACCGGCAGGTCCTCCGGCGGCACATCGGGGTTGAACATGCGGACCACCGCGCCCGGATTCCGGTGGTAGCGGGAGTGGGTCCAGAGGACGGGGAGCGGCTCGTCGACCGCGGCTCCGTTGACCGCCGGGCGCGTCACGTCGATGGCGAGCCGCACGCCATCCCGCATCTCGAGGTACCGCGAGGAAGTCACCCAGCTGTCGAAGCGAGCCTGGGAGTACCCCTCGTATCTGCCGAACTCCGAGATCCGTCCATCCAGCGCGGACTCGCCCGGTTCCGGGACAGCGGTCTCGCAGGCGACCTGCGCAATCGCGAGGAAGAGGGCGAGTGGACCTGCGCGAAAGCGCGACGCGACCGGCACGGGATCCTCCTGGGATCGGGTGACTCGCATTGGATGATCTAAGTGACGAGTCGACGCGCGTCGAGGTGTCGCTGGTCAAACGAGCGAGACAAAGAAAAAGGCCGGCACCCCTTTCAGGGCACCGGCCAGCAGACCGCTCGAGGTGATGACGAGCTCAGCGCACGAGACGGCCTGTACCGCTTTCGAGAGCCCTACCGAAGATCGAACCTGTCGCCTCCGCTCAGCGTCAGCGTGGTCTTGTCCTTCAGCGTGCGAATCGTGATCGAGCCGAAATGCTCCTCACAGTCACCTCCCACGAACGGCTGCCCCATCCCATCGTAGCAGATCGTCTCGAACTCACTCTCGATCGCGACTGCCGGCGGCGCGACTTCGCGCACCAGCACTTCAGACGAACGGACATCGTCGCTCATCACCACGACGCGAATGCGGCCAGCTTCGGCATCGACGACCATGCGAACGGTCTCGCCCGAACGGAGGGCGGTCGTGCGAGCCTGCGATTGGGCGAGCTTGACGAGCTCGACCGCGTTGGTCATGGCGAGCTCCTGGTTGGCGCTCACCAGCGCGCCTCCCGTCCCGACCGCCGTGACACCCGACAGAGCGAGCACGTGAAGCGTGCTGATCCGCGTGAAGCCCGTGTTGCCCAGGCCCCGGCTATTCTTCTGGCTCTTGTTACGCATGGTCCGCCCGTCTTTCGTCTATCGTGTCGCCGGGTCGGTCTCGACACCGTCTCGGCGGGCCGGGGTAAGGGCAAAACCCGATTCGAAATCACATCGAGGGTCGCGTAGGCCGGAACTCGCACTCGGCGAATGGGTTAGGGTGGTCCAGGTTTCGCCGAAAACGGCGGGTTGTTGCGAAGAAAACACACGCGCCTTGCCGCCTTCTGCGAGGATCGCTTGCGAAACGCGCGTGACTCCCCCTCTCGCGACCCATAGCTTGGCGCGACAGTCATATTCAGCTGTACGACAAGGAGCACAGATGTCGGCGATCGCCCTAACATTCCTCGTCTCGGCCACTTCCGCGGTGTGCCCGACTCAGCCGGCCCAGGACGGTCCTATACCCGCAAGCGTCGTCGTCGAGAGAAGCGACCACCTGGAGGAGCTCTACAAGTCCGGGATCACATTCGACGCGTTCTTCGACGATGCGGACCGTCGACGCGAACTCTGGGTGAAGAACTACACGGAAGGGTCGGTAGCGGCGGAGATGGTCGCACGTGTGGAAGCCCTCGAGGGACGGTGGCGCCTCCTCGCGGTAGCCGAGGACTGGTGCAGCGACTCGGTGAACACGGTGCCCTTCCTCGCGCTGCTGGCCGAGCAGGCGTCCAATCTCGAGATCCGGATCCTCGATTCGGACCGGGGACGCGAGCTCATGGAGGCGCACCGGACGCCGGACGACCGGGCCGCGACACCGACCGTCCTCGTCCTCGACGACGACTACGAGGACGTCGGCTGCTTCGTTGAGCGACCCGCGGACCTGCAGGCTTGGGCGCTGGACGCGAGACCCAGGCTGCCCGACAGCGAGTTCCTCGTGGAGAAGATGAGCTGGTACGAGGAGGATGGGGGCGTGTCGACCGTGCGCGAGATCGTGGAAGCCCTGGAGGCGGCCGCAGCCGGGTCGCCTCTGTGCGCGGGCACAGAAGGCTTCTAGACCTCCGGCCCGTTTCGGCGACCGGCTACGTCAGGGGAGAGTCAGGGTCGGCGACGGCCCGGCTTCCACTTGCGATGTGATTTCGGAATGATGGACAGCGCGCTCGCGCCGAGCGGCGGGAGTCCGCGCACCGCTCCGACTTCTTCCTTCTCATCGTGATGTACCCGGCCTTTGGTGACGTCGATGCCATTGGAAAGCAGGTTCGGGAGATCCGTGGCCGGCACGGGACGGCCAAAGAAGAACCCCTGCACCAGACTTCCGCCCAGATCCTCGAGGTGCGCGAGCTGAACGGGGTCCTCGATCCCCTCCACGATCACCTCCAGATTCAGCATCTCGGCCAGGGTGAGAATCGTTCGGACGATCGCGACGGACGCGGGGTCTGCGCCGAGGGCGAGGACGAACGACCGGTCCACCTTCAACACGTCGACGTCCAGGTCTTTCAGGTAGCTGAGCGAAGAGTAGCCGGTGCCGAAGTCGTCGATCGCGACTTTGACGCCGAGCTGCTTCAATTCCCGGACCTTCTCGGGATCGCCACCCGCGGAGCTCTCGGTGATCTCGAGCTGCAGGAGATTCGAGGGAAACCGGGTGCGCCGAACGATGTCCTCGATCGCGTCCACGAAGTCCGACTCGTCGAAGTGACGGGCGGACAGATTGACGGAAAGACAGAAGGGAGTGTCCATCACGCCGAAGTCGAGGAGGCGCTTGATGTCGTTGCAGCTCTGCTCGAGTACCCACCGGTCGATCTCGGCGATCAGTGAGCTCTTCTCGGCCACGGCGATGAAGGCGTTCGGCATGAGGAGACCGTGCTCGGGATGCGTCCAGCGAACCAGCGCCTCCACTCCGACGATCCTGGAGCCGCCCACATCCACGATCGGCTGATACACCAGCTCGAGCTCCTCCTTCTCGACCGCCCGTCGGAGCTGCCCCTCGATTTGATCGGCCCATCCCGAGCCTTCCTGCTCGAGCTCATGGCTGTAGAGCTTGAACTGGAAGCCGCCGCGACGCTTCGCCTCGTACATGGCGAGGTCGGCCTGGTGAACCAGCTCCTCCGGGCTCTCGAGGTCCTCCGTGCTTACGGCGATTCCGACGCTCGCACCGACCTGGTGCTCTTCTCCCCCGGTGATGATCGGGGCGCGCACGACTGCCACGATCCG
This sequence comes from Gemmatimonadota bacterium, assembly GCA_029861425.1. GTDB lineage: Bacteria > Gemmatimonadota > Gemmatimonadetes > Palauibacterales > Palauibacteraceae > Palauibacter. The sequence goes on along the minus strand of JAOTZH010000020.1, from coordinate 18,006 downwards.
CTCCGCGGCGGCTAGCGCCTGCGCCTCGCCATCGACCGTCTCGAGGAGCACCGCGAACTCGTCGCCCCCGATGCGCGCCACGGTGTCGGCATCACGGACCAACGACTTGAGGCGGGTCGCTACCTCGCAGAGGAGATGGTCCCCGACCTTGTGTCCGGCGCGGTCGTTAATGGGCTTGAACCGGTCGAGATCGACGTACAGCAACGCGACGCTCTCGGCATCGCGACGACGCCGGTTGAGCGCATGGGCGAGCCGATCGGAGAAAAGCGCCCGGTTCGGAAGTCCGGTCAGGTAGTCGTGCAGCGCCCGATCTTCGAGCTCACGCTCGAGACGCTTTCTCTCTGTCGAATCGCGCAGGATCTCATACGCACCCACCACGTCGTCGCCAATCACGATGGGGACGCTGGTGAGCTCGACCTCGCTCAGCTCGGACTCGAGGTGCTGAACTTCGGTCTCGAGAGTGCTATGGATTCCACCCAGCGCCGCCTCGAGAGCGGCGTTCGCCCGGCTCCGTCCTTCCTCGACGATGAGGTCCGGGAAGGGCCTCCCCACCAGCTCGTCTTCCCCGAGGCCGACCAGGTCGCAGGCGGCCGGGTTCGCCATCAGAATGGCACCCTCCGAGTCCACGGCGACGACGCCGTCGACATTGTTCTGAAAGAGCGAACGATGCTCTTCTCGTTGCCGCTCGAGCTGTCGTTTGCCCTCGTGCAAGCGGATGTACGTTCGCCACACGAAGAGCATCGAGCCCAGGAGGCCGAACGAGAGCGGAAGCATCGCGGGATGCCAGAGCATGTCAGTCATCGTTCTCAGGTTCGGCTCGGGGGAAGGAGATGGCGTTCCGCTGTCGGTCGCTTGCCGGGCGACGCCCGGTACGGAGGAGGCCGTGGTGCGTCGAGCGAACCACCCTGTCGGACGGGCTCCTCGAGGCCATGTTCTGCGGACCGCGTGACGGGGCCCCGCTCCAGCACGTTCGGCAGCTCCCCGGCGTCGACCGGTCGTCCGAACACGAAGCCCTGGACGTAGCGCCCGCCGAGTCCGCGGAGCTTCTCCAGCTGCGCAGCCTCCTCGATGCCTTCGATGATCACTTCCACCTGGAGCAGCTCCGCCAGTGTCAGGATCGTGCGCACGATCGCCGCCGACGCCGGGTCGGCGCCAAGCGAAATCGCGAACGACCGATCGACCTTGAGAACATCCACGTCGAGGTCCCTGAGGTAGGCGAGCGAGGAGTAACCGGTCCCGAAGTCGTCGATCGCGATGCGCACGCCCAACGCCTTGAGGCGCCGTACCGACTCTCTGTCCCCGCCCGCGACCGACTCCGTGATCTCGAGCTGGAGGCGCTCGGGATCGAGATCGCTGTCGAGCAGGATCTCCGAGACCGCTTCGACGAAGTCGGGCTCTTCGAAATGGCGGGCCGACAGATTCACGGCCAGGCGTGGCTGGAGCTTCAGATCGGCCTGCCGCTCTATCTCACACATCTCTCGGCAGGCCCGTGCCAGCACCCAGCGGTCCACCTCCGCGATCAGAGCGGAGCGTTCGGCGACCGGGATGAAGACGGACGGAAACAGCAGCCCGAACTCGGGATGATCCCAGCGAACGAGAGCCTCTACGCCGGCGAAGCTCTGACCCGTCACGTCGACGATCGGCTGGTACTGGAGATACAGCTCGTCGCGCGCGAGTGCGGCCCGAAGGTCGTGTTCGATTCGCTTCCCCATGTGGAGGGGCTCGCGTTCAAGCTCACTGGAGTACATGTGCCTCTGCAGGCCGCCCCGGCGCTTGGCCTCGTACATCGCCATATCGGCGCGACGAACGAGCTCTTCGGCCTCGCGTGCGTCATCACCGCTCATCGCGACGCCGACGCTCGCGCCCACATCGAGCTTCTCGCCCTTCACGACCATGGGCGCTTGCATCTCGGCGAGAATCCGCCCTGCCACGCCCATGGCCTCTTCGGCCGTCCCGGCCGTCTCGAGAAGGACGCCGAACTCGTCGCCGCCGATGCGTCCGACGGTGTCCCCGGCGCGTGCGATCCCCACCAGTCGCTGTGCGACCTCTCGCAGGACCTCATCGCCGACCGCGTGTCCCGCGCTGTCGTTCACTGGCTTGAACTTGTCGAGATCGAGGTAGAGGAGAGCCACCTCGCCCCCACCGCGGCGCGTCCGGCGCACCGCATGCTCGAGCCGGTCGTGGAACAGCGCCCGGTTCGGAAGGCCAGTCAGGTAGTCACGGAGCGCCCGGTCTTCGAGCTCTCGTTCGGCCTTCTTCTGCTCCGTGATGTCGTTCAGCATCGCCCAGACTCCGATCACCTTCTGGCGATCGAGCTCCGGGCCGCACGTCATGCGCACGTCGACGTGGCCGTTGGGTGTGGCGATGCCGATTTCGGTAACCTGTCGAGAGCCATCGCCGCTGGCTCGCATGGCCATGACCGCACGCTTGCGACTCCAGCCCGTGACGAACCCGAGCATAGGTCGCCCCTGGATTTCCCCCGACGACAGATCGGCCATGTCAAGAAAACGTCGGTTCGCGCGTCGAATGCGGCCTTCGGGGTCCATCAGCAGGACCGCCTCGAAGTCCGCTTCGAAGATCGCCTCGATCGGAGAGGTGTCCGTGTCCTTCACCGCCCGCCACCAGGCGATCAGAAGCACGAACACGAGGGCCAGCACCACGGCGCCCGAGACACTATGGAGCAGCACGGGAGCGACAGCGACCGCCGTCAGTCCCCGAGGCGAGGGGACCCCCCCCGCCACGCCGCCCTGTTTGTGTGTCCCGGGCACCCGTCCACCGCCTCCGCAAACCCCGCAACCGGGGGAAACCCGGTCAGTTAGGGTGCAGAATCCGTTCCCTGTACCGTGGATCAGGCATGCGAAGAGCCGGGGCGACGAGGAGGGTCGCTCCGCGGGCGGGCTGAACGACGCCCAGAGGGCGATCCGGGCATGCTAGGGGACAGCGGCGACGCGCCGTCGGATGGGCATCCGGCCGGCGCTGACCTTCCGGGGACGGGCGCCCCGGAGCCCTCCGTGTGGGGCCGTCAGTTGTAGGCGGGAACGCCCGATACGTCGTGGCCCAGGATCAGCGCGTGGATGTCGTGCGTTCCCTCGTAAGTATATACGGATTCGAGGTTTGCCATATGCCGCATACACGCGTATTCGACCAGAATCCCGTTGGCCCCGAGGAGTCTGCGGCCCTCACGCGCACATTCACATGCGACGTCGACGTTGTTTCGCTTGGCCATGGACACGTGTTGCGGCCGCATGGTTCCCTGGTCCTTCATGCGACCCAGTCGAAGCGCGAGCAGCTGTCCCTTCGTGATCTCGGTCAACATGTCCGCGATCCGCACCTGCTGGATCTGAGTTCCCGCGATCGGGGTGTCGTCGAACTGGACACGGTTCTTGGCGTAATCCAGCGCTTCGCAGTAACACGCCATAGCGGCGCCCATGGCGCCCCAGGCGATCCCGTACCGGGCCTGTGTCAGGCACATCAGCGGGCTCTTCAAGCCGCCTGACTCCGGCAGGAGATTCGAAGCGGGGATCCTCACATCCTGCAGGACCAGTTCGGACGTGTCCGAGGCCAGCAGCGACAGCTTCCCCTTCTGGTCCTTCGCGGTGAAGCCCTCCCGCTCCGTCTCGACGATGAAGCCCCGGATGGACGTCGCGTCGTCCAGATCGCCTGTCTTCGCCCAGATGATCGCGAGATCGGCCATCGAGCCATTCGTGATCCACATCTTCGCCCCATTCAGGACCCACTCGTCGCCGTCCTGAACCGCACGCGTGATCATGCCGCCGGGATTCGATCCGAAATCCGGCTCGGTGAGCCCGAAGCACCCGATCTTCTCGCCGGCCGCCATCTGCGGCAGCCACTTCTGCTTCTGCTCTTCCGTACCGAAGGCATAGATCGGGTACATGCAAAGCGCCCCCTGCACCGAGACGAAGGACCGGACGCCCGAATCGCCTCGCTCCAGCTCCTGCATGATCAGACCGTAGGCGACATTGCTCAGCCCGGCGCAGCCATACTCCTCGGGCAGGTTCGCCCCCAGAAATCCCAGCTCGCCCATCTTGGGGATCAGGTCGCGGGGGAAGGTCCGCGAGATATACGCATCGTTGATGATGGGCATGACCTCGCTTTCGACCCAGTCGCGCACCATGTCGCGGATTGCCCGCTCCTCGTCACTGAGGAGCTCGTCGAGGTTGAAGTAATCGACGCCTTTGAAGCTCATGTATCTCCGTCTCCGTCACTGTGCCCATTAGCCCGATCCGTCCCGACGCGCGCGGCGCTGGATCGGTACAGCTTCGAGGTTCCCGCCAATCCCGCGAAGACCATCGCACCGCCAATGGTGGCCACCAGCGCCCCATAGAGCCCCGCGTTCAAGGCGAAAACGACCCCGAACATCATGACCGTGGCGGCGAGCGGCAAGCCGAGCATCTGTCCTCGGGAAGCGATCACCCGGCTCACCACTTCGGAATCCTTCTCCAGCGGCTGTAGCCCTTCACGACTTCGCCGCCGATTCGGAACCCCAGGTAGTAGGCGGCGGCCAGCGGCAGCGCCCAGACGGGCGGGGCCAGCGTCGCCCCGCGATCCAGTGTCAGAATCCAGATGGCGAAGGGCAGAGTGATGAGCGCTGCCACGAGGTGCCGGCCAAGTCTGAAGCGACGGCGCATGATCGGACGACATGCGTCGCACCACCCGCGCTCGTCGAGCGCCGGGTTCGGGTATATCTCCCCGCATCCGCCACATTCGCTGCCCTGAAAGTGAAGCGAGTCGGCCGGACGGTCCGCGCGAACCGGCTGGATCATCCGTCGCTCTCGAAGTTCGAGATCACGGCTGCGGCGAATTCGTCGGTCCCGGCGCTGCCGCCCTCGAGGTCCGGGGTGAGCGTGTCTCCGGCGACGAGGGTTCGCTCGAGAGCCGCCCTGACCACCTGAGCGACCGGCGCCTGATCGATGTGCTCGAGCATGAGACAGGCGGCGAGCAACAGCGAGGTCGGATTGGCTATCCCCTTGCCGGCGATGTCCGGGGCAGAGCCATGGACGGCCTCGAAGATCGCCGCATTCTCACCCAGGTTCGCTCCGGGGGCGAAACCCAGGCCCCCGATCAGCCCGGCCACCTCATCGGAGAGGATGTCCCCGAACATGTTTTCGGTGACGATGACGTCGAATTGATAGGGGTCGAGGACCAACTGCATGGCGGTGTTGTCGACGATCTTGTCATCGAAGACGACACGGCCCTCGTACTCCCGGGCGATCTCGCGACCGACCTCCAGGAACAATCCCTGGGTGTACTTCAGGATGTTCGCCTTGTGCACCAGCGTGACCTTCTCCCGGCCGTGCGACAACGCGTATTCGAACGCGAACCGAACGATCCGGCGTGACCCGTAGCGCGTGATCAACATCACGGACTCCGCCACCGCTCGCGGGTCCTTCTCCATCCCGATGAAGTGCTCGATCCCGGCGTAGAGGCCCTCGGTGTTCTCACGGACGATCACGAGGTCCACGCCGGGATACCGGGCCTGGGGAAGAATCGTGTACGCCGGTCGGACGTTCGCGAACAGATCGAAGTGCTTTCTGAGCGCGACGTTCACGGACCGGAATCCGCTTCCGATCGGGGTCGTCAGCGGGCCCTTGAGAGCCACGCGGTGCTCCTCGATCGACGCGAGCGTGTCAGGGGGCAGCGGCTCCCCTTTCTCTTCCACACCGGTGACACCGGCGACATGCTCGTGCCAGCGAATCCGCGCTCCGGCTGCCTCGATGACATCTACCGTCGCCTTCGCGATTCCGGGCCCGATGCCGTCGCCGGGAATGAGGGTTACGTCTCGCATAACGGTCCGTTCAGGAGGGAGCGAGCCATTTGGCCGCTTCGATGGCCAGGGTCGTAAGGACGGCCCGGGACGTGGCTTCGGCGCGCCCCCCCGGGATTGCGCCATGCCACAGGACGGCGCTTCTCCGAATATCGATCACGGCGGTCAGCAGCACGGCGTGCCCCATGAGCGGTTCTTCGGATCCGGCCTCGAGAGCGGCCTCCTTCTCTTCTTCGGTCGGCGGCACGTAATACGAAGCCAGCGGAAGCACCACGATTCGCGCGTCGAACAGCGCGGCGATCTGGCGGAGCTGCGTGTGAAGCGGCTCGTAGATCTGCAGGATGTCATCGCGCGGGGGAGCCAACAGCCCGTGGTACGCGAGCTGGGTCGCGTTGACCTTGAGCATCGGGTTTCGCTCGAGGCGAGCCTTCACGTCCTCCGGCATGGCCCAGCTGTCGGCGCCGCGCTCCTCTCCGAAGGCGAAGGCGAGTTCGGCATCGAGGAGGGCGATCGCCTCATCGTCGGTGACGGAACCGGCAAGCCAGGCCCCTCCGGCTGTCGGGCGTGTCTCCTGAACGGGCAAGAACACCGCCGGGACGCCAGCGGGTATCGTCGGCACGGCTTGAGCGGCGACTGCGGAGGCGATCGTCACCAGGGCCGCCGTCGCTAAGAGAACCGTCGTCTTCATCCCTTCCTCCTCACCAACGAGCGCGGCTAGGCCCGAGCCGTCAGGACCCGGGTCACCTCCGCCTCGATTTCCTCTCGCGTCAACGTGCGATCGCAGACCTTGGCGAGAGCGAAGACCGCGTCGCACAACTCCTCGTCGCCGGCATCGTGCCCGCGTTTGGCCAGCCAGAACCGAACGTTGCTCAGCCCGGATACCGGTGAGACCTCGATTTCCTGCTCGCGTCCGACCAGCGAGGCTGGAACGCCACTGTAGACGGCATTCTCGAGCCAGCGGTCACCTGTCTTCATGGCCTTGATGATGGCGGCCGCGTGGACCCCCGTCCCCGTGCGAAACGCATCGTCCCCGATCACCGGATAGTTGTGCGGCAACGCAACGTCGCACATCTCGGCCGTCAGGCGGCAATACGCGGGCAGAGCCGACAGGTCCTGCGTGCGCGCGCCGAGAAGTACCAGATTCACGAGGATGAGGTCCATCTCCACGTTGCCGACCCTCTCGCCGATCCCGAGCGCTGTCCCGTGGACGCGATCGACTCCCTCCTGGATTGCCACGAGCGCGTTCGCCATTCCCAAGCCCCGATCCCGGTGGCCGTGCCAGTCGACCTTCACGCCATCGCCGACCTCGTCGACGAGCGATTTCGTGAACCGCACGAGCTCCCGGACGCCGTGGGGCGTCGCGTGTCCGACCGTGTCGGCGATGCAGATGCGATGCGCACCCGCCTCGATCGCCGCGGTGAATAGTGTCCGGAGATCCTGGGGCCGCGACCGCGTCGTGTCCTCGGTGACGTACATCACATCGAGGCCTTCCGAGACCGCGAAGCCGACGGCCTCGCGGGTCGAGCCCAGAATCCGGTCCGTGTCCCATCCCTCCGCGTACTTCCGGATCGGTGAGCTACCGATGAACGTCCCAACCTCGAACCTGAGACCCGTCCTCTGCGCGATGTCGACGATGGGCGCGATGTCGGCCAACACGGTCCGGGCCGCCGCGTTGACCTCGATCGGCAGATCGTGCTCGACCACCTCGCGCGCGAGGGCGAGAACCGCGTTGTACGCGCGTGGACCCGCCCCGGGAAGACCGATGTCGGCCGAGTCGATCCCCAGAGCCACCATGTGGTGGAGGAGCTCGATCTTCTTCTCGATCGGCGGGTCCGTTACCGACGGGTTCTGCAGCCCGTCGCGCAGCGTCTCATCGTCGAGCTCGACGTGGGTGGATCGGTAGTCGAACGCTCCGGGCGTCTGATTCCAGTCGTGGATCAGCTCATCGCGGTTCACGCCGCGATCTCCGGGGTCGACAGTCTTCGTTCAGTCTGGCGGTCCATGGACCTCCGAGTGGTCACCGACGTTCACGGTTCCGCTCATGCGCGTGACGACCGCGTGGTCTCCTACGAGCGAATCCGTCAGGTCGGAGTCTTCGACGCGGGCTCCGACACCTACGATACAGTCTCGCAGGATCGACCGCGCCACCGTGGCACCCTTCGCGACGCTGACATTGGGGCCCAGCTTCGAGTCGCGAACGTCCGCGCCATCCTCGACGGCGACCCCACCCAGAACCGTCACGTCCGCGGGCAACGCCCGTGCCGCGGTCCCGTGCCCGCGCTCGATCATTGCCAGGTTCGTGTCGAGGAGCGTCTCGGGCTTTCCACAGTCAAACCAACCGCCGACTTCCGCCGTATAGAGCCGCGCGCCGTGATCGATCATGTACTGGAACGCGTCGGTCAGGAAATACTCGCCGAGGTTGGGGTCCTGGGACATCACATGCCTGACACCTTCGAACATCAGCTCGTAGTCTCGAATGTAGTAGACGCCGATGTTGGCCAGCTTCGAGATCGGTTCGCTGGGCTTCTCGATAATCCGGGTCATGTAGCCATCCCCGTCCGTGACGACGACCCCGTACCGCTGATAGTCCTCGACCTCTTTCGCCCAGATGATCCCCGCCGCATCGGCGTGCGATTCGATCAGGGAGAAGTCCGCCTCGAAGAGCGTGTCGACGAAGACGATCAGCACGGGGCCGGTCACGAACGACTCCGCGAGGCCGATGGCATCCGCCGTGCCGCGTTGCTCGACTTGCTCGACGAACTTCACGGGCAGATCGGCGAACTCCTCGGCGAGGTACCGCTCGATCTGCGGAGCGAGGTGGCCGGTGATCGCGATCACCTCGTCGACGCCGATGCTCTGAAGCTGTTCGACGACGTAGGAGAGGACTGGACGGTTGGCGACGCGAAGGAGGGGTTTCGGCCGGGTGTGGGTGTGCGGTCGGACTCTTGTACCCTTACCGGCCAGCGGTATTATGGCCTGCATGTTCAGCCGTTTGTTTGCTCGGAAATCGTCCGCCTCGGAAGAGGCCCGAGGGTGCCCGGGCGACCCGGGTCTTCGCGGGGGGCAACCTACCCCTCGACGCCCGAGACGGTCAACCGAATTCGGCCGCACGCGGAGCCCGATGCCGTCACCGTGACAGCCCCCGAAACCGAGCCGGCGCACGCCGGAAAGACGCGCCGCTGGAATGCCGAAAACACGGCGGATACGCGGTCACCCGACGGGCCGGAGGGGCGCGTCTACACCGTGCCGTTCGCGCAGGTCTGGGATGAACTGATCCGACTGATCGAAAGGCGCGGTCGGTGGACCCTCGAGCACCGGGACGAGGAACTCGGGATCATATCGGTTTCGTGCAGAACGCTCGTCCTGCGCTTCGTGGACGACCTCACCCTCTGGGTATCGCTGGACGAGGACGGACTGACTCGGGTGGAGGCGTTGAGCCGGTCGAGGGTCGGCAAGGGTGACTGGGGCGTGAACGGCCGGCGAATCGAGCGGCTCCTCAATGCGCTCGATGAGGCGGTCGGGGCCGCCAATCGCCTCCTTGACCGGCGAACCGGCACGCGGCCCGCCTCCGAGATCCCGGACCGCGAGCCGCGCCCGGCGTCGAGTCCGCCATCCGATACGGGAGCCACGTTCGCGTGACCCGACGCATCAGCCGGTTTTCCTTCTTTCCGGGCATGCTTGTCCTGCTACTCGTGCCGGCCACCGGCTGCCTCGAGGCGCCGCCGCGATCGGAGGTGGACACGGCCCGGGACTCCCTCGGAGGCCAGACCGCGACCGGAGCTCCCGCCCGGTACCTCACCCATTTCGTGTTCGCGGGAGTCGACGGCTCCGCCTTCTTCGGCCGCTTCGAGCAGACCACGAGCGAGCGACAGCTGGCTCGCGTCTATGACGCGTGGTGGTCCGGTCCCGAGGGCTGGCGGCAACTGACCGCGGTGCGCGACACCCTGCCGGTACCTCGGGCCGCCTGGCGGATCCTTCCGTCCGACGGGATGAACGTCCGGGTCGGGGACTCGAGAGAGGTCGTCGGGCTCTCGTTCACGACTTCGGGGGGGCGCGTTGAGCTGAGGACCGGCGACGAAGTGGCGCTATTGACCGGTCCCACGGGTCAGCGTGAGTCGGTGGGAGTGGCGGGCCTGGAGGTCGACGGCGAGTCGGTCGGCGGCCTTCTCTTCTTTCGCCGGGCGGCCCGCGCCCTGCAGTTCCCCGATGCGGCGGGGTCGAGTCGCGGCTTCCTTCTGGCGGATTCGGTGGGCAACGGGCTGCTGATCGAGACGACGGAGAACGACAGTTCGGCCGTCGCGCATACGTGGTTGCACGGAAGCGTCGACGCCTGGAGCGACGTCGTCCTCGTGACGGACACGCTCGCCGGCACCGCCCCGGGGAGGCGCTGGCGGTTCGACATTCCGGACGCCGCGCTCAGCGGAACGATCCGGGCCGTGGCCAGTCCTTCCGAGGGGCCGGTTCCCGCGTTTCGGGTCGTGTGCGAGCTCATCGCCGATGGGGATGTCTTCCGCTTCACCGGCCTCGCTGCCTCCCTGCCGCTGCCATGATCGAGCTCGACTGGGTCAGGATCCTGTTGACGATCGGTTTCGGAGCGCTCGCGGGCGGTGTTACGAACCGGATCGCGGTGTGGATGCTCTTCCATCCGTACACGCCCCCGACGCTGCTCGGACGGCAGGTCAGCTGGCTTCAGGGGGCCGTACCGAAGAACCAGAAGCGACTCGCGGACTCCGTTGGCCGGGTCGTGGGAGGCACGCTTCTGACCCCCAACGACATCGCCTCGGAGCTTCAGGACCTCGAGGGCGCGTTCCAGGAACGGCTGCGCGAACTCGCTGTCGAGCTGGTCCGCGGCGAGCAGCCGTCGCTGAAGGAGCTGCTCCCCGGGGGAGCCCTGGAGGAGGTGCGCGCTCTGATCCTCCACCTCATGGCCGAGGGGCGCGACATCCTCGTCTCGTCTCTCGAATCCCCGGACTTCGGCACCGACGCCGAACGAGTGCTCGGCTCCGTGATCGAGTCGCTCAGCGACGAGCCGCTCTCGAACGCGCTCGACCCCGATCGACTCGCCTCGGTCCGGGACAGTCTCGAGGGGTGGCTTGTTCGACTGCTCGAAAGCGAGGCGCTCGAGCAGACCGTGCGACACCAGCTCGATCAGGCGGCAGCGCACGTTCTGCAACCGGGCCGCACCCTCGAGGAGCTCATCCCGCCGGGCCTCGTCGCGGCGATGGAGCATGCGATCAAGGACTATCTCCCGGTCGCCATGGAGCGGCTGGGCCGCCTGCTCGAGGACCCGGATACCCGCGATCGCGTCGAGCGTCTGATACGCGAGCTGCTCGATCGCTTCATGAACGACCTTCGGTTCCACCAGAGAGTCGTCGCGAAGCTCATCGTCACGCAGGACACGGTGACGAAAGCCATGGACACGCTGGAGGAGGAGGGCGCGGACCGGCTGGGGGATGTGCTGCAGGAGGCCGAAGTCCAGACCGCGATGGCCAAGAACGTCAACGACGGGATCGTCGAGTTCCTCCGGCGACCGACGACCTCGGTGCTGGGAGAGGTCGATGACCCGCAGGTACAGGATGCCCTCGACTCGATCAGCGGCTGGGTGGTTCGTGCCACGCGGGATGAGGAATCGCGGTCGTTTCTGCTCGATCAGCTCGAAGGGGCCATCGGCAGGCTGGGCGAACGTAGCTGGGCGGATATCCTGCGTGTGGTACCGGCGGAACGGGTGGCGGGGTGGCTCGCGGTGGGACTGCGGAGCGAGGCCGGGAGCGCGCTCTTCGACTCGATCGCCGAACCCGTCGCCGACCGGATTCTCGAGGCACCGATCGGTCGCGTCGACCGCTTTCTGCGACAGGACGCGGCGATCAGGCTCGCCGATACGCTCGGCCCGCCGACCTGGGACTGGGTCGCCCGACAGGTGCCCGAGGTGGCCGGTCGGATCAAGATCGAGGAGCGCATCTCCGCGAAGATCGAAGGCTTCCCGCTCCAGCAGATCGAGGGGCTGGTGCGAGACATCAGCCAACGCGAGCTGGATCTCATCGTTCGACTGGGGTACGTGCTCGGCGGCTTTATCGGAACGATCCTCGTGATCGTCACCATTATCCTGGATTGAATCAGATGAGAGATGAGACCGGCCTCGCCGCGGAATCCGTTTCGTCCCAGACGAGGGCTCGCTCGGGACCCGTCCTCGCCTCGTTCACGTCGTGCCTCGCGTTTGGGAGCCTGGTGCTCTCGGGATGCACTTCGACCGACGAGAGTGTGCCGGAGGCCGCCCAGTCCGCACCTGATCCGGCCAGGATCGAGCCGGGCGGCGAGGCCGGTGGGTTTCGCGGGATGGAGCTCATCAACCCGATCCCGCTCCCGGCCTTCACCCTGACCGACACGAGCGGTGAGCCGTTCGACTATCTCGCCGAGACCGCGGGGTCCCTCTCGTTCCTCTTCTTCGGGTTCACGCACTGTCCCGACATCTGCCCGGTGCAGCTCGCCAATCTCGCTGCCGCGCTCGGGGACCTCCCCTACTCCGACCGACGACAGATCGAGGTCGTGTTCGTGTCGACCGACCCGGAGCGGGACACACCGGAGGTCGTTCGGGACTATCTCGACCGCTTCGACGCCGAGTTCGTGGGGCTCGTCGCCCCGATCGACACGGTCAACGGGCTGCTCGTCTCGATGGATCTCCCCCCCGCGATCAAGGAGCCCGTGCCGGGAACGGACGACTATACGGTCGGCCACGTGGCTCAGATCATGGCGATCACGGGGGACGGGCTGATCCGGCTGGCGTATCCCGGCGGCATCCGGCAGAACGACTGGCGGAACGATCTGCCGGCCCTTCTCCGTCTCAACGCCGCCGTGGCGGGCGACACGGGGCGTTAGCCCATGCAGTGGTGGTGCGCGGCTCAGGGTGTCGCCTGGACATGGTCATGGCGACCCTACCCGGGCGTCTGGATCTTCATCGGCCTGTTGCTGCTCGCCTACCTGCGGTTCGGCGGCGGTTCAGCCGCGTCCTCACGACAGCGCACCGCCTCCTTCGCCGGTCTGATCGCGCTGTGGGTGGCGCTCGACTGGCCGATCGGGGCGCTCGGGTCGGGGTACCTGGCGTCGCTCCACATGGTCCAGTTTCTCCTGATCGCGCTCGTCGCTCCGCCACTCCTGCTGATGGGCATCCCCGCGGAAAGGTACCAACGGCTCGCGACGTGGCGGGGATTCGGTCTTGTCCGCGTTCTCACGGTCCCTCTGGTCGCCCTGCTGCTGTTCAACACCGTCGTGGTCGCCACCCACTGGCCGGGGCTGGTGGACTCGCTGATGTCTTCGCAGCTCGGTTCGTTCGTGCTGGACGTATCCTGGCTCCTCGCAGGGTTGATTCTCTGGTGGCCGGTAGTGAGCCCCGTGCCGGATCGGCCGCGCTTCCCGCTCGGTGTGAGGATGGGGTATCTGATCGTTTGCACGGTGCTCATGACCCTCCCGTATGTCTTCCTCACGTTCGCGGAGCTCCCGTTCTATGCGACCTACGAGCTGGCACCTCCGGTTGGCGTTCTCTCTGCGCGAGATGACCAGCGAGTCGCCGGCCTCATCATGCGCCTCGGCGGAGGGACCATCCTCTGGACCGCCGCGGGCGTGCTGTTCTGGTTGTGGTACCGGAGGGAGAACGACCCTCAGCCGATCCGGGTGGACTCACGGACCCAGTCGAGATAGGCGGCTGACCCGTTCGCGATGTCGAGGACCACGAGCTCGGGGACGTCGTAGGGGTGGAGCTCGCGCAGACGGGCTTCGAGCGGTTCGATGCGGTCCGACGTCGTCTTGAGGATCGCGAGGCACTCCGGCGCCTCCTCGATCGCCCCCTCCCACCGATAGATCGAGGTCATCCCTTCGAGCACGTTCGCGCAGGCGATGAGGCGCTCCTCGATCAGCGCGCGGCAGATGGAGCGCAGGGTCTCGACGTCCGGACCCGTGGTGAGAGCGACGCGGACGCCCGCGCTCACGGGTCGAAACGCGCCTCGGAGCCCTCCCGCGCTTCCGGCATCGCCCCGGCGTCTGCTTCCAGCTCCGCCTCCTCATAGAGCTCGTCGATCCGATCGGCGAATCGCGTGACCACGACCCGGCGCTTCACCTTGAGAGTCGGCGTCAGCTCGCCACCCTCGATGGTGAACGGCCCCGGCAGGACGAGCACGTCGCGCGGCCGCTCGTATTTCGCGAGATCGGCACACCGCTCGAGCACGGCGCGTGACATCGCCACATGCAGGGGAGCATGGCTAAACAGATCGTCGTCGGTCATTTCCGCGCCTCCCTCGAGCAGGCTTCGGGCGGCATCGTAGTCCGGGACGACGATCATGATCGGGAACTTCCGTCGATCCCCGATCATCACCGCTTCTGCCACCAGCGGGTGTCGCTTCACATCGTTCTCGATCGGCTGTGGCGCGATGTTTTTCCCGTAGGCCGTGATGATCAGGTCCTTCTTGCGGTCGGTGATCCGCAGGTACTCCTCGTCGTCGATCTCGCCGACGTCGCCGGTGTGGAACCAACCCTCGGCATCGATTGCCTCGGCGGTCGCGTCCGGCAGGTTGTAGTAGCCCTGCATGATCTGGGGCCCTCGCGCCAGGATCTCCCCATCTTCGGCGATGCGGATCTCCGTACCCGGAATGGGACGTCCGACCGTCCCGATCCGCACGGCGTCCACCGGGTTGAAGGTGAGGGCCGGGGACGTCTCGGTCAGTCCGTACCCCTCCAGGATCGGAAGCCCGGCCGCGAAGAAGAAGCGAGCGACGGCAGGCGGAAGTGGCGCCCCGCCGCTCAGGAAGAACCGGATGTTCCCGCCGGTCCGGGCCCGCAGCTTCGAGAACACGAGCCGGTCCGCGATCCTCGCCTGAAACGAGAGAATCGGACCGGGCGGGCTTCCGGCGAGCTCCCGTTCCGCCTTTAGCTCGCCGACGCGGCGAGCCCATTCGAAGATCCCCGCCTTGGCTCCGCCTCCTTCGCGCGCGGCCGCCTCGGCCCGTTCGAGCACCTTCTCGAAGACTCTGGGCACGGCCGCCATCACCGTCGGCTGCACCTCTCCAAGGTCTCTGGCCACCGTCATCGGGGACTCCGCATAGGCGAGCGTCACACCGAGTCTCCACATCGCGTAGTTCCCGACCAGACGCTCGAACACGTGCGCGAGCGGAAGCAGCGCCAGCGCGGTGTCCCCCGGTCCGACGGGAACGACGGTGCCGCCGAGGACCGCGTTGGAGTGGAAGTTCCCGTGCGAGAGCATGACCCCCTTCGGCAGCCCTGTGGTACCCGATGTGTAGATCAGCGTCGCCAGATCTTCCGGTCGCGTCGCGCGCGCGTACGCTTCGTAGGAGTCTCCCAGCTCGGGTTCCGCCGCCTGGCCCCGGGCTGCCAGGTCACCGAAGCTCTCGACCTCGAGGTCAACCGTCCCGCCCGGCGGTTCGAAGGGCTCGATCACCCAGGCCTTCTCCAGCTGTGGTAGATCGCCGAGCACTTCGAGCACCTTCTCGAGCTGCTCCTGATCCGCGAGCACGATTCCGCGAGCCCCCGAGTCCGAGAGCACATGTCGGATCTGATCGGCCGGCAGAACCGGGTAGACGGGGACGCTGACCAGCCCCGCCATGACCACGCCGAAATCGGCCTGCGCCCATTCGAGCCGCGTATGCGAGAGGATTGCCACCCGGTCGTGCCGCTCTAGCCCGACGGTCCTGAGGCCGAGGGCGAGCGCGCGCACGCGCTCGCCGACGTCCCCCGAGGAGTGGGGGGTCCACGTTCCGTCCGGGTTTCGGGTGCGCGCCACGACCGCCCGCTTCGGATCCAGTCCGTCGAGGAAGAGATCCACGACCGTGCCGAGCTCGTAGTCAGGCAGGATCGGCGTGGAGACCCGCGTCTTCATCAGTCGGCCGGCGCGGGCGGCGTCAACCTGGACAGCGTCCGACGAGCGTGCTCGATCTGGCGATCATCCTCCCTGTCGGGATGCGCGAGATCGAGGAACTGTCGCAGGTGGAGGGCGGCCTCGTCCCGTCGCTCATCCTTCAGAAGGATGAAAGCGAGGCCATAGTGCGCGGACGGGCTCTTCGGTCGCAGCTCGATGGCCTGCTCGTAGGCGCGACCGGCATCCTCCGCGAGGCCGATGTGGGTGTACGCGACAGCCATGTGCTCGAGCGTCGCGGCGTCATCCGGAGTCTGCTTGAGGGCGAGACGGAAGGAGGTCAGCGCCTCGTGGTACAGCTCCTGGCTGACGAGAGCGACGCCCTCTTCGTAGTAGTCGGGGGAACCGCCCCCCGACCCCTTCTCCCAGAACTTCCACCGCGTCATGAGCCAGCCGATCTCTGCGTCCTACCGAACCGCGGACGATCGAGGCGCAAACTAGATCGTCTCGTCACCCGCGGGCAAACGCGTCACGATCGTGCGCCGACCCAGGTCCGGGAGTCGCTCGCGAGAGTCGAGAATCCGGCCTCCTCGAGGGCGGTGAGGTCGTCCGGCCTCGGCTGGATGACGACGAGTCTGCGTCCGTGAGCCAGACAGCGCCGTGCCTCCGCCGGCGCCGCGACCCCGCCCTTCAGCGCCACGCCGTCCAGCGCGCCGCTTCGCACGGGCCAGGTGTCGGTGAGCCCGATCAACGGATTCACGCCGGACTCGAGGTCGTCGAGGGAAAGGCTCGTCTCATCCGACATCACCGCGAGCACTTCGATTCGATCGGACATCGCCGCGAGACGGGCCGCGTACTCGCCGAGCCCGGGCCCCAGCAGAACCGCCGACCCGTTCGTTTCGGCGACTCCCATCAACGCCGCCAGACGGAGGGCCATCTCCGCGCCGTCACCCTCCGCGTGGCCACCCTCAGCGTCGACTGGCTCACCTGGCTCACCCAGCCGGATCGCACCGGCCGCGATGGGGAATTCGATCTCGCAGATGGGGCATCCCAGGCGTCCGGCCAGCACCCGGCGACGGTCTGCTTCCGAGACGAACGCGACGAGCCCGAAGCCGTCGTTGCAGCTCGGACAGTCGAGGATTTCGGCGAGTTCGATGAACACCGGGCGTGAGCGTGGCGTGTCGTCCGCGGCTGCGCCGCTAGAGCGACGTGTCGGAAGCCGCGAGCCGGAGGAATTCCTCGCGCGTTCGGTTGTCTCGGCGGAAGAGACCGCGCACGGCGCTCGTGATCGTGCGACTGTTCTGCTTCTCCACACCGCGCATCATCATGCACAGGTGGACCGCCTCGATCACCACACCGACGCCCTGTGGCTTCAGCACGTCCTCGATCGCCTGCGCGATCTGCTCCGTAAGCCGTTCCTGCACCTGAAGCCGGCGGGCGAACACGTCCACGATCCGCGGCAGCTTGCTCAGACCGACGATCCGGCCGTCCGGGATGTACGCGACGTGGGCCTTCCCGAAGAACGGCAACATATGGTGTTCGCAAAGCGAGTAGATCTCGATGTCCTTCACGAGGACCATCGAGTCGTGCGCCTCCTCGAAGATCGCCGAGCCCATGACGTCTTCTACGGTCTGACGATACCCCTGGGTCAGGAACCGCAGGGCGCCGGCGACCCTGTGCGGCGTGCGGACGAGCCCCTCGCGCTCGGGATCCTCGCCGAGCAGATGAAGCTCGCGCTTCACCAGCGACTCGAGAAGATCTTCGGGTTCCGCCGAGACGTCGTCCGGGTCGTCAGTGGGCGCGGGTACCATCGGTTCTTCTTTCACTTTGCCACTCCTGATGCAAAAGGGGCGACCCGCAGGTCACCCCCCCTGTAGAAGCAGATGCGAGGTGATTTCTTGAAGCCCACCTCGAAAGGTTCGCCTCCTACCATCGGGTCTTCGCCTTCCCATTCAGGGCATGACGTCCGCCGACGGATCGAAGACTCTACGGGCAAGTGTTGGCTCAAGAAATGCGACCTCGCATCCGTTGCACCTGACGTTAGCGCAGCCTCTGTGCCACGGCAATCGAGCGCGGCGGCCGACGGCCCCGACTCACGTTCTAGCTCACGACGCGCCTCCAGTTCGTGATGATCTTCGGCGCGTCCTCGAGCAGCTCGTTCAGGTCGGCGATGACCCCGTTGATGATCGCGCTCAACTCTTCCGCCCGCTCGGCGGCCGCGACCTCGACCTCGCTCAGCACTTCGAGCTGCGCCTCCGTGGGCCGGGCCTGCGGACCCTGGATGTTTCGGGCGACGAAGCGAAGCTGTTCGATCAGCCGCGGCCAATCGCGGTAGCCCATGCTCCCCGGAGGCCTGCGCACCTCG
>JAOTZH010000019.1 GCA_029861425.1 Gemmatimonadota bacterium | reverse complement strand
CCGGCGAGCCGCATGTAGGCCTCGTTCAGCAGGGAGCCCGTATGAACCGAGACGTTCCCGTGCCAACGACGACGCTGCACACGCGCCAACTCTTCGAGTTCGTCGAACACGAGCGGAATCAGGCGATCCAGCGCCCCCTCATCGCCCTCGCGAACCTGCGAGAGCAGCTCGTGTACTTTGACCTGGTCGGACGCTTCCACCGACTCTCCCCGACTAACGTCAGTTCGTTCGCCACTGGCTCATGAAGAAGGCTCATGAAGTATGTGTGGCGCGACTCCCCCCCGTTATCTTGCCTCGACGGGCTCCAATCTCACGATTCCAGGCTCGGAACCGCCAGACGTATCGATCGCGAGATAGATCAGGCCGTCCGGGCCCTGTCGAATATCCCTGATGCGCCCGAAGCCGCGGAGGAGGGTCTCCTCCGACACGGCCTCCCGCCCGTCGAGAGTCACACGTGCGATCTGGGCTCCGCTCAGCCCTCCCACGAACGCGCTTCCGCGCCAATGAGGGAATCGATCGCCCGAGTAGATGAGAAGACCCGAGGTCGCGATGGACGGCACCCAGTAGTGGACCGGTTGCTCCATGCCAGCCCGTTCGGGCGAGTCGTGGATGCGCCGGCCCCCGTACTGCACGCCATATCCGATGACGGGCCAGCCATAATTGCGTGCCGGGCGCACGAGATTCAGCTCGTCACCCCCCTGAGGACCGTGCTCGGTCTCCCACAGGTCCCCCGTCTCCGGGTGAAACGCGAGACCCTGGAGGTTCCGGTGGCCGAAGCTCCAGATTTCCGGGAGGGCGCTGTCCTGGCCGACGAAAGGATTGTCTGCGGGGACGCGGCCGTCGTCGTGCAGACGAAGGACCTTCCCCTGGTGGTTGGTCAGGTGCTGGGCGGGGTGGTCCCCGAGCTCGAACGGGCTCGCCCCGCGATCCCCCACTGTCACAAACAGATGGCCGTCCCGGTCGAAGGCGAGCTTCGATCCGAAGTGGTTGCCGCCGCGACTCCACGCCTCCGCCTCGAAGATCTCCTCGAGATCCGACAGGGCGTGGCCGTCGAATCGGCCCCGGACCACCGCCGTCGTGGCCTCCGAGCCGCCGCGGTTCGGTTTGGAAAAGGTCAGATAGACCAGGCGATTGGTCTCGAAGTCGGGGTGGAGCGCGACCTCGAGGAGTCCCCCCTGGCCGCGCGCGCGGACATCAGGCACGCCGGCGATGGGATCAGGGTGCAGCCGCCCATCGCGGATGACTCGAAGCCGTCCCGGTCGCTCGGTGGCGAGGATATCTCCGCTCGGAAGGAAGGCGATCGACCAGGGGTGCTCGAGGCCCGATGCGACGGGGACCACACGGAAGTCGTGCAGATCCGAGCTGTAGGTCTCCTGGGCCGCGGCGGGTCCGGCCAGGCCCCAAAACACGAGCGATGTGAGGATCGTACGCGACGTCATCGGGTCTCCCTGCACGCTGTCGGCGGACCCGTACCCCCAAACCGCCGTGCAGGGTCGGATTTAGTCCGGGCTAAACGCTACCGGACGGGACACTTTGGCGCGAGTCCCCTCGACGCGGCGGCCGCCCGATGACATCTACATGCATGACTTCTCCGGTTTTGACGATCGATTCGTCCATGACGCCGGCCGAACTGGCCTTCGATCCGGGTTTCAACGCCGCGAGCTGGTTCATCGATCGCCACTTGACCGAGGGCCGAGGGCCGCGGACGGCGATCGTCGAGGCCGCGCCGCCGACTGACTCGGCCGAGGACGGCGGACGCTCGGTCACCTACGCGGACCTCGCCACGAGCGTCGGCCGGGCGGGAAACGCGCTGCTCGAAGCGGGTGCCGCGCCGGGCGATCGAGTGCTCATGGTCGTGAAGGACTGCGCCGAGTTCTTCTACGTCTTCTGGGGAGCGATCAAGGCGGGGATCGTGCCGGTGCCGGTGAACGTCATGCTCCGGGCGGACGATCTGGCTTTCATGATCTCCGATGCCGACGTCGCCGCGATCGTCTACTCCCCCGAGTTCGCGCGCGAAGTCGTGCCGGCACTCGCGATGGCGGCGACCGGCGCACAGGGTCTCGTCCTCGATGAGGACGGCGGATTCGTCGAGCGGATCGCGGATAGCTCGGCCCAGCTGGAGACCGCGCCGGCGGGAGCGGACGCCGTCGCCTTCTGGCTCTATTCGTCCGGCACGACCGGTCGTCCGAAGGGAGTCGTTCACCGCCACGGGGCCGCTCCCATCACGTGTCACCACTATGCCGTCGGCGTTCTCGGCCTGGACGAAGACGACCGGTGCTTCTCGGCGGCGAAGCTCTTTTTCGCGTACGGCCTCGGAAACGCGATGACGTTCCCGCTCCACGTCGGAGGGACGTCGATCCTCGACGAGAGACGACCCACGCCCGAGACCACGTTCGAGACGATCGAGGCTTGCGCACCGACGGTCTTCTTCGGGGTCCCGACCCTCTGTGCGGCCCAGCTGGAACGGCTGGACGCCGCCGCGGCGCCCGACGTCGGCTCGCTTCGACTGTGCGTCTCCGCCGGCGAACCGCTTCCGGCCGACCTGTACCGCCGCTGGAAGGATCAAACGGGTCTCGAGATCCTCGACGGGATCGGCTCCACGGAGGCGCTCCATATCTTCATCTCGAATGCCCCCGGGGCGGTGAAGCCGGGTGCGACGGGGCAGCTCGTGCCCGGGTACGAGGCGCGTATCGTGGCGGAGGATGGCACGGAAGCCGGAGCGAACGAGCCCGGCCGGCTGGAAATCCGAGGCGGCTCCGTGACACGTGGCTACTGGAACCGGCCCGACGTGAACGCGGCGACGCTCGTCGACGGTTGGCTCAGAACGGGCGATCAGTACGTTCGGGACGAAGAGGGCTACTTCCAGTACCAGGGCCGAGCGGACGATATGATCAAGGTGGGAGGGATCTGGTGCTCGCCGTTCGACATCGAGGCGCGTCTGATCGAGCACCCCGCCGTTCTGGAGGCGGCGGTCGTGGGCCGGGCCGACGACAACGAACTGGTGAAGCCCGAGGCCCACGTCGTGCTGGCCGGGCGCGGTGGGCCCGACTCGCCGCGCACCCCCGGAGTCGACCGCCAGCCACCCGTTGGGGGGGGCGATCTCCGGGCCGAGCTCGTCCGGCATTGTCAGGACGGGCTCCCGCGGTACATGTATCCGCGCTGGATTCACTTCGTCGATGATCTTCCCAAGACCGCTACCGGGAAGATTCAGCGGTTCAAGCTCAGGAGGGAATCGGATGGATGAAGGTCTGAACCGTCGATCGTTCATGGCGGTGTTCGCCGCCATGGGGCTGGGTGCGACCGCGCTTCCGTCGGCACTCTGGGGCCGGCTCCAGGAGTCACAGGCGAACGAGCTCACCGCGTCGATGATCAACGATGCGGCTCGAGTGGCCGGTGTCGAGTTTACCGACGAAGAGCTCGACCTGATGGTCGACGACCTGAACCGCCAGCTTGCCGCCTACGAGCAGCTGCGCGAGGTCCACATCCCGAACAGCGTCGCACCGGCCGTACGGTTCGAGCCCGTCCTTCCCTGGAAGTCGTACCCGGCGGAGTCGACCGTCTTCCGCTACACACGCCCTCGGGGAATCCAGCGTCCGGGTGGTCTGGAAGACGTGGCGTTCTGGCCGGTCACGGATCTCGCCGAGCTCGTCCGCACGCGCCAGGTGACGTCGACCGAGCTCACGGAGATGTACCTGGCGCGACTGAAACGGCATGGTCCGACGCTCGAGTGCGTGGTGACGCTGACGGAGGATCTCGCCATGCGTCAGGCGGCGCGGGCGGACGCGGAGATCGCGCGCGGGCATTACCGCGGGCCTCTCCACGGCATTCCATGGGGTGGTAAGGACCTTCTGGCGGAGGACGAGTATCGCACGACGTGGGGCGCGAAGCCCTACGAGGAGCAGCACCTCTTCGAGGACTCGACCGTCGGGAAGCGGCTCGAGGAGGCGGGCGCCGTTCTGGTGGCGAAGCTCACGCTGGGTGCGTTGGCCCAGGGCGACGTGTGGTTCGGCGGGCGGACGAACAACCCGTGGAACCTCGAGCAGGGATCGAGCGGCTCTTCCGCGGGCTCGGCGTCGGCCACGATCGCCGGGCTCGTGGGGTTCGCGATCGGGAGCGAGACGCTCGGGTCGATCGTGTCGCCGTCGACGCGGTGCGGGGCTTCCGGCCTGCGACCGACCTTCGGGCGGGTGAGCCGGGCGGGCGCGATGGCGCTCTCATGGACCATGGACAAACTCGGGCCCATCTGTCGCGGCGCCGAGGACTGCGCGCTCGTCCTGAACGCCATCCACGGCGCGGACGGAGTGGACGGGACCGCGAGAGATGTAGCGTTCGACTGGGACGAGGGACGACCGATCTCCGAGCTCCGCGTCGGCTACTACAAGAGCGCGTTCGATCAGGCGGCCGAAAACGAGCCCGAGAACGAATCGAACGCGTTTGCGCTCCGCTCGCTCGAGGTCGTCCGTGAGTTCGGGATCGATCCGATTCCGGTGGAGACGCCCGACGACCTGCCGATCGCCGCGATGCGCATCATCCTGAGCGCCGAGGCCGGCGCGGCGTTCGACGAGCTCTCACGAAGCGGGCGGGATGACCTGCTCGTCCGGCAGACGCGCGGCGGATGGCCGAACACCTTCCGTAAGGCCCGCATGATCCCCGCTGTCGACTACCTGCAGGCCAACAGGCTCCGCACCATCGCCATGGAGCGGTTCGAGGCAGCGATGGAGGGCATCGACGTCGTGGTCACCCCGAGTTTTGGCGGGAGCATGCTGCTGTTGACGAATCTGACGGGTCACCCGCAAGTGGTCGTCCCGAACGGCTACCAGGAGAACGGCTCGCCGACGAGCATCTCGTTCGTCGGAAAGCTCTTCGGTGACGCGGAAGCGCTCCGGCTCGCGAAGGCCTACCAGGATGCGACGGACTTCCACCGGAAGACCCCGCCGCTGTTCACGGACTGATTCGTCCGCCGCGGTCATCGAGATGATCGATCTCCGTAGCGACACGGTCACCCGGCCGACTGAAGCGATGCGCGCCGCCATCGCGTTCGCCCCGGTAGGCGATGACGTGTATGGCGACGACCCGACCGTGGGGTTGCTCGAGGAGACGGTCGCGGCGCTGCTGGGGATGGACGCCGCCGTGTACATGCCGAGCGGGACGATGACCAACCAGCTCGCCGTACGCGCCCACACCGAGCCGGGCGACGCCGTCTTCGTCGGACCGGACGCGCATATCTGGCTCGGTGAGGCCGGGGCCCCATCACCCATCTCCGGCGTCGTGGTCCGGCCTCTTGCCGGCGATCGCGGGGTTTTCACCGCCGACGCCCTTCGCGAGGCCAGCCCTTCCTTCGACGGCTACACGCCTCGGTCGCTCTCCGCCCCGGCCCGTCTGGTGTGTCTGGAGAACACTCACAACGGGGCAGGGGGCTCCCTCTGGCCGCTCGACGGTCAGCGCGAGGTGCTGGGCGCGGCGCAGGACCTGGGGCTGGCCGCGCACCTCGACGGTGCCCGGCTCTGGCACGCCTGCGCGGCGACCGGCATCTCGGAGGCCGACTACGCCCGGGGATTCGACACCGTGAGCGTCTGTTTCTCGAAGGGCCTCGGCGCCCCGATCGGCTCCGTGCTCGCCGGCTCGGCCGACCTGATCACCCGCGCGCGCCGCTTCAAGCAGCTCTACGGCGGCGGATTTCGGCAGGCCGGGATGATGGCCGCCGGCGCGCTACACGCCCTCGAGCACCACCGCGAGCGTCTGACGGAAGACCATCGACGCGCACGCGAGCTGGCGGAGCCGCTCGCCGAGATGCCCGGCGTCGAGCTCGACCTGGAAGGCGTGGTCACGAACATCGTCCGTTTCCGCTCGACGGCGATGCCGGCTCCCGAGCTGGTCCAGCGATGTCGTGAGCGCGCCCTGGCGCTGCTCTCCTACAACGACCGTGATCTCCGCGCCGTCACCCACCTCGACTTCACGGACGGAGAACTCGATCAGGCCATCACGATTTTCCGCGAGGTGCTGACGGGCTGATTTCCGCCCGCCCGGCTCCAGGCTGTCGGTTCCGCTAGGTTGCCGGCTCCGCCGTCGACACCGTGACCATCGGCTCGAGCGAGCGCTCCGACCCGAGCATGACGGCGATCCAGCGGGTGCTGTCGTTGGTGGCAAGCACGATGCGGAATATCACGGTCAGCGGCACCGACAGCAGCATCCCGACCGGTCCGAGCACCCAGCCCCAGAACACGAGCGACATGAACACGACCAGTGTGGACAGGCCGACACCGTAGCCCATGACGCGTGGCTCGAGGAGGTTCGCGAACACGACGTTCACGACGAGAAAGCCGAGCGCCGCGACGACCGAGGAGGCGGGTCCGAGCTGGATGAAGGCCAGCAGAACGGCCGGGATCGCGGCGATGAAGGAGCCGATGTTGGGGACGAAGTTCAGGAGAAACGCGACCACGCCCCAGAGGATCGCGTAGTCGACCCCCATGACCTGCAGCCAGACGTAGATCCCGATGCCGGTGCCCAGGCTGATGACCGTCTTTAGCGCGACGTAGCGTCGGATGCTGAGTCCGATGTCGTGCATGCTCGCCTGCGCGTCGTCCGCGTCCCGATCGCCGAACGCGGCTCGCACCTTGAGCGGGAAGCCCGACATCTCGAGAAGGGCGAACACCATCGTGAGGAGAATCAGCGCCCCGTTGGTCAGCACCTGCCCGATGCTCGTGACGAGCGTCCGCGTCAGATCGAACAGGCGCGACGGATCGAAGTACTCCGTAATCGTCTGTCTCGAGATGGGGAGACCCAGCCGCTCGGCGAACGCGACCAGCACCGAGAGTTGTTCCTGGAAGCCGGCTTCGTACCGCGGTCCCTGACGGGTCAGGTCGACGATCGCGGTGCCGAGGATTCCGCCGACGACGGTCCCGAGCGCGAGGATGACGATCACGAGGAGGACGACGCCGATCACGCGTGGGACCTGGTGGGAGGTCAGCCACCGGAGCGGGGTCGCGCAGAGGATCGCCAGGAACATGGCCAGCAGGAACGGCACGAGAAGCGGAGACGCCGCACGCATCCCGGCGACGATCACGACGAACGCCGCCAGGTTGAGCAGAATCCGGTTTACTCTGGCAGCATCTTCGCCCATTCGGCCTCCCCTTGAACCCCGGCGCGGGTAGAACGCAGGGTGCCGCAGAACCCCGGTTGAAGCAACCCCCGCGCGGGCTCCTCGGGTCGACCGAACCGCGTTGCCGCCGCCAAGGTCCGATCGGTAACTTCCGGCCCGAGAAGCGGCGGGAATCACACACCGACTGGACTGGCGCTTGAACGACCGAAAGATCCGCGTGCTGGTGGCAAAACCGGGCCTCGATGGGCACGATCGCGGGGCCAAAGTGATCGCGGCCGCGCTTCAGGATTCGGGCATGGAGGTCATCTACACCGGGCTCCATCAGACGCCCGAGATGATCGCGGCCACGGCGCTGCAGGAAGATGTGGACGTGGTCGCGCTGTCCATCCTGTCCGGGGCGCACATGACGCTCCTCCCGCGCGTGCTGAATCTCCTCGTCGAGCAGGGGATGTCGGATGTCCTGGTCACGGGGGGCGGGATCATCCCGCACGAAGACATCGAGGCCCTGCAGGAGCAGGGGGTGGGGCGGCTTTTCGGACCTGGCACGCCCACGACCGATGCCGTCGACTATATCCGAAGCTGGTTCGCCGAGCGCGAAGGAGCCGACTCCGCGGGCACGACGGCCGGGGCCGAGTGACGAAGGTGTCCGCGGCGGAGGCAGCGGGCGGCTCACGGATGGCGAAGCTCGTGACCGAGCTTCGCTCTCTCGAGGCCCGCCTCCAGAGAGGTGGGGGCGAGAAACGCGTCGCCCGCCAGCACGACAAGGGAAAGCTGACTGCGCGCGAGCGCATCGATCTGCTCGTGGACCCGGGCGGCAGTCTTCTCGAGATCGGTCTGTTGATCGCGCACGACCGCTACGACGGTGGGGCGCCGGCTGCCGGTGTCGTGACCGGGATCGCGGAGGTCGAGAGTCGGGAAGTCGTCGTCGTTGCGAACGACCAGACCGTCAAGGCGGGGAGCTGGTGGCCGGAGACGATCACCAAGATCCTGCGAGCGCAGGAGATCGCGATGCGGTGCCGGGTCCCGATCATCTACCTGGTTGACTCGGCCGGCGTGAACCTCCCCTACCAGGGGGGGGTGTTTCCCGGGAAGTACGGGGCCAGCCGGATCTTCTACTACAACTCGATCATGCGTCACTACCTCCACGTCCCGCAGCTCGCGGCGGTGATGGGGCAGTGCATCGCCGGCGGAGCTTATTTGCCCGCCCTTTCCGACGTGATCGTGATGGTCGAGGGGACGAGCTTCATGGGGCTCGGCGGCCCCAATCTCGTGAAGGGAGCGACGGGCCAGGAAGTGGGCTCGGAGGAGCTCGGTGGTGCTCACATGCACAACCGGGTCAGTGGCGTGGCCCATTACCGGGTCCCCGACGATTCGGCCTGCATCGAGAAGCTTCGGTCGCTCGTCCGCGACCTGCCCGAACGCACCCGTCCTGCAAGGCACGACGCCCCCCAGGAACCGGCTCGGCCTCCACGTGACGCCTGTGAGCTTCTTCCCATCGATCACCGCCAGCCCTTCGACATGGAAGCGCTGCTCGCGACGATCCTCGACGACGCGCCGTTCGAGGAATTCCAGGCGGACTTCGCGCCGGAGATGCTGACGGGGGTCGGGCGTCTGGACGGGTTCAAGGTGGGGGTGATCGCCAACCGGCGCGGCATGTACCCGGCGGGGGAGGGCAAGCCCCCGAAGTTCGGCGGCATCGTCTACGCGGACAGCGCCGAGAAGGTCTCCTACTTCATGGACCTGTGCGATCGGCACCGCACTCCGCTCCTCTTCGTGCAGGATGTGAGCGGGTTCATGATCGGGACGGATGCGGAGCAATCCGGGATCATCCGGGCGGGCGCCCGCATGGTCGAGTCGATGGCGACCGCCCGGGTGCCGAAGATGGTACTCACGATCAACCACGCGAGCGGAGCGGGCTATTACGCGATGGCCGCCCAGGGGTTCGACCCGGACTTCATCTTCACGTGGCCGACTGGCCGCATGGGGGTGATGGAAGGCCAGTCGGCGGTCCGGGCGGTGCATGGGCCGGCGATCGACCGGGCGGCGGCGAGCGGCGAGGCCGTGGACGACGAGACGGCCGCGGCGATCGAGCATACGCGAGCCGAATACGACGAGCAGCTCGACGCGACCTACGCGGCGGCGCGGGGGTTCGTCGACGCGATCATCACGCCTGACGACACGCGGGCCGCCCTGTCGCTATCGCTTCGGTGCGCGCTCAATAATCCTGCACCGCACATCGGCACTTTCACTCTTCCGGACGACGCGTGATGGATAGAAAGAAGAACCCGGTCGAGCCGACCGGGGAGCAGCCAGTGACGAGCTCCGAGCGAGACGGCCCCGGCGGCGGAGGACCATCTCCGCGGGAGGGGGATCCGCGTGGCTGGCGGCCCCCGGCCTCTCCCGGAGCCCCCTCTTTCGACATGGGGACCGGCGCGGCCGTGCTGGATGCCCCGGACGAGACGACGCTCGACCCCGCGACCGAGGAGGCGCTCGAGGCCGCTTCCGACCCCTCCGAGAAGGTGGTCCGAATCGGATCGGGGCAGGGCTTCTGGGGCGATTGGCAGGAGGCGCCCAAACTCCAGGTGCGGACCGGCGCGATCGACTACCTGATGCTCGACTACCTCGCCGAGATCACGATGTCGATCATGCAGAAACAGCGTGAGCGCAGTCCCGAGGCCGGCTACGCCCGCGACTTCGTTCAGCTCATGGTCGACCTCGCGCCGGACCTCGTCGATCGGGGGGTGCGGGTCGTATCGAATGCGGGCGGAGTGAACCCGGTCGGGTGCCGTGAGGCACTCGGGCTCGCCCTGGCCTCCGTCGATCTACCGCGGCCTCTCAGGGTCGCGGTCGTTCGGGGCGATGACATCATGGGTCGGCTCGACGAGTTCATCGACGGCGGGCATGCGCTCTCGCACATGGAGACAGGTGAGCCGCTCTCCACTGTCCGCGACCGGGTCGCCAGCGCGAACGTCTATCTCGGTGCCGAGCCGATCGTACGAGCGCTCGAACAGGGTGCGGACATCGTGATCACGGGACGCTCGACGGACACGGCGCTGACGTACGCCCCGCTGATCCACGAGTTCGGGTGGGCCGCCGACGACTGGGATTTGCTCGCCTCGGGTGTCGTCGCCGGCCACATCAACGAGTGCGGCTGCCAGGCGACCGGTGGCAACTCGCTGGTCGATTGGAGGCAGATCGACCTCACGGTCCCGGGATATCCGATTATCGAGGCGCGCGGAGACGGGACCTTCGTCGTCACGAAGCACGCGGCCCTGGGTGGCCGCGTCACGTGGGAGACCGTTACGGAGCAGCTCGTCTACGAGATGGGGGACCCGGAGGAGTACATCACCCCGGACGTGGTCGCCGACTTCTCGACAATCGAGCTTCAGGACATGGGCGAGGACCGGGTGAAGGTGCGCGGCGTTCGCGGGCGGGCGAGGACTGACAAGCTCAAGGTCTCCATCGCGTACAGTGACGGCTTCAAGGCGGTCGGGACGCTCACATACGCGTGGCCGGACGCATACGAGAAAGCCGCGCGGGGGAACGAAGTGCTCCGTGGCCGACTCGAGTACCTGGGGCTGGAGTTCGACGAGGTCCGCACCGAGTACATCGGTGCCGGAGCCTGCCACGGAGCGCTCGCCGGGCCGCCGCTCGACGAGCTGCCGGAGGTGACCCTGCGCGTTGGGGTCCGGGACGCGGATCGGGCGACGGTCGCGGCGTTCACCCGTGAGATGGCGCCCCTGATTCTCGCGGGTCCGCCGACCGTGACCGGCTTCGCTGGCGGCCGCCCGCGAGTCCAGGACGTGGTCGCGTACTGGCCGGCGCTGATCGATCGTGGAGCGGTGGAGACGGGGGTCACGGTGGACACGGTGGAGCTATGAGGGTCCAGCTGAGGGAGATCGCGTTCGCGCGCTCGGGGGACAAGGGAGACACGGCAAACATCGGTCTCGTGGCCTTCAGGCCGTCCATTTATCCTGTTCTTGTACAAGAGGTTACGGCGGAACGTGTAAAGCAACACTTCGATGGTATCTGCAAAGGTGAGGTCGAACGCTTCGAGCTTCCCAACCTGCGGGCGCTCAACTTCCTGCTGCACCGGTCGCTGGGTGGCGGGGGGACGGTGTCGCTGATGCTGGATGCCCAGGGAAAGACGTTCGCCACGGCGCTCCTCCGGATGGAGATCGACGTTTCCGACGAGCTGCTGGATCGGGACGCGGACCGACCGGGCCGCCCACCGGCCGAACAGGCCTAGGGAGCCAGGACATGTTCGAGCACCTCGAAGTCGAGATCGACGAACAGACGGGGGTCAACCGGATCCGGCTCGATCGTCCGGAGCAGCGCAACGCCCTCAATATCGCGCTTCTGGCCGAGCTCAAAGAGGCGCTCGCCCTGGCAGGCGCGGACGAGCGTGTGAAGGTGATCGCCGTAGCGGGGAACGGCCCCGATTTCTGCGCGGGGGCGGACCTGCGGGAGGTCCAGTCGGCGGTGGAGGAGGGCGTGATGACGAGCCTCGGCGACGCGGAGTCTCTCGGCGAGCTCTTCCTCCTCATGCGACGGCTGGAGACGCCCATCGTCGCGCTCGTGCGCGGCCGGGCGCTCGCGGGTGGATGCGGTCTCGCGACCGCTTGCGACATGGTGCTCGCGGCGGAGAGCGCTTCGTTCGGGTATCCCGAGGTAAAACTGGGGTTCGTTCCAGCGATGGTGATCGCGATCCTGAGACGAAATCTCGGCGAGAAACGGGCGTTTGAGCTCGTCGCGACCGGAGACTCCGTCTCGGCCGCGGGCGCCGCCGAGCTCGGACTCGTCAACCGAGTTCTGCCCGATGAGACGTTCGACCCTGACGCGGATCGCTTCCTCGTCGACCTCGCGGGCCGAAGCACGTCCGCGCTCGCGCTATCGAAGCGGCTACTCTACGCGGCGGACGACATGGGGTTCGAGTCAGCGATCGGGGCGGGGGCGAGGGTGAACGCACTGGCGCGTCTCACTGACGACTGCCAGGCCGGGATTCGGCGTTTCCTGGAGAAGAGCTGAGATGACAGAAGAAGCCAGGCTCCCGGGTTCGCCCTTTCTTTGGCGTGTGGTCAGCCTTGTCGCGCTGGGTGCGGGTGGGTTCCTGCTCGGCACTGGGCGCGGGACGATCAGCGGGGGCGTGTTACTGCTCGTGGTCGGCATCGCCGCGACCGGCGTGTTGCTGGGCTCGGCCCGATACGGTCCCGACGTCGAGGGTCGGCTGGATCTGAGCAGCCGACTCGGGACGGGGTTGCTGGGTGGGCTGCTCGGGGGGGGCGCGGCCCTCATCGCGCGGTGGCTGATCGGGAGCTTCGGCCTCGATGCCGCACTCGGCGTCGCGCTCCCGTCTTTCGGGGAAGGCTCGGAGCTGCTGGTTCCCCTGGGGTCCGCCGCCGTGTGGGGCATGGTGCTCGGGGTCCTCTATCCCCACGTGCCGGGTGTTTCGCCAGGCACGCGCGGGGCGAGCTTCAGCCTGCTCGTCAGCCTCTACATGCTTCTCAAAGTCTATCCGATCGATCTCGACGCGGGGTGGTTCGGCGCGGACTTCGGCGCTCTGGTCTTCGTCTTCGTGATTCTGCTCAACCTGATCTGGGGAGCCGTCACCGGCGCCGCGATCGGGTGGGCCGACACGGACGACGAAGCTCCGGTCTCCCGCCCGATCGACGCGTAGCGCGCCCCCGTGGGGAGACGCGACCCGACAGTCGGTAGCCCCGCGCGCTGGTGGCTGAACTTCCAGGTGTCCTTCGGGCTCGCGGGAGGCGCGACCTGGCTCGCGGGCACCTACCTGGAGCAGGAATTCGTGGCCGGAATCGGAGCCGGGCTCGTCCTCGCGGCGCTGCTGCTCCGGATGGCCCGGGCTCCGGCGGAGGGCCTTGACGACTCGTAAACGGGGCGGCAGATGATCGAGCGCGAGGTCGGGTCCGCCCAGCCGGGCTTGCGGTGGGGTCCGTTCACCACGCGGCTTCCCGGGTTCCACGTCGGATTCGAAGCGCCGGAGTTTGCTCAGGGGATCCTCCTCTCCGCCGCGACGGGTCTGGCGCTCGTACCCGTCATGACCGGCGCGTTCGGGCTCACGTTCCACGAAGCCGTGTCGATGGCGTTCTTTCACGCCCTCCTCATCACCTCGGCCCCGCTTCTGTTCGGCGAACCGTTCGCGACCGGTTGGATCACGCCCGCTCTTCCGTTCGTGCTGACCCTCGTCCTCGGTGATCGGTTCCCGACTCCCGACGAGAAGTTCCAGGCGATGATCGCGATGTCGCTGGACCTGGCGATCATCCTGCTCGTCCTGGGTGCGACGGGCCTGGGGCGACGCTTTATCGACGCGATCCCCAGAGCCCTGAAGGCCGCCATCATCATGGGAGCCGCCATCGCCGCGCTAAAACGCGTGTTCCTCGATGATGCCCCGGACAACCTCTTCGCGATGCCGATTTCGATGTCCCTGGCGATCGGTATCTCGCTTCTACTCGCGTTCTCGATTCCGGTGCGACGTCTCCGCGAGAAGTCGCGGTCGTTCTCGTGGTTCGTGTCGCTTGGACTCCTTCCGGGGCTCGTAATCGGAGGAGTCGTCGGCATTCTCGCGGGTGAGCTGGTGTACGTGGTGGACGGCCAGAGCATCCTGCAGGGGGGCTTCGTCATCCCACCGATCGGGGCTCTGATCGAGAAGGCGTCGCCCTTCGGCATCGGATTCCCGGCGCTTTCGTTGATGCTCGATCCGGACATCGTCAGCCTCGCCTTCATCGGCTACGTGGTCCTCTTCGGAGACATGATCACCGGGATCGCGATCCTCGAGCATGCCGGAGAGAACCGGCCGGACGAGAAGATCGAGATCGACGTGACGCGCACCCACCTGAGTACCGGGTTACGGAATGCGGCGATGGGCCTCCTCGTACCGTTCTATCCCACCCAGGGCATCCTGTGGACGGGTGTCCACGTGATCATCGTGAACCGCTGGGCGGAGGGGCGGAAAGCGATGGACTCCCTCTACACCGGGATCGCCTCCTACTACATGTGGGGGATCCCGATCCTCTATCTCTTCCTGCCGCTCGTCACGGCGCTGCGCCCGATGCTCCCGATCGCGCTGGCGCTGACGCTGGTGCTCACCGGGTTCGCCTGTGCATACGTGTCGATGGAAATGGTCCGCGGCCGAACCGGTCGAGGGACGGCGTTGCTCGGTGGAAGCGCGCTCGCGCTCTTCAACCCGTGGCTCGGGCTATCGATCGCGGTGCTCGCCGTGGTGCTCCTCACGGGGTGGAGCGACGAGGAACCCGCCGCGGTCTAGCGCGATCGTCGCGTCGCACGCGTCCTCTGGCTCACGCGGGTCCGCGGCTTCTATTCTTCGACCTCGCCATCTCGCTTGGCCACAGGGGGAACCATGTCCGCAGGCGTCACGAGGACGAAGGTCCTCACGATCCTCGCCGTGCCGCTGGTCGCCGGCGCCGCGCTGCTCGCGTTTCGCGCCGACTCGCCGGCCTCCCCGACATACCACGCGGACGTCCTGCCCATTCTCCAGTCGAGATGTCAGGACTGTCACCGGGAGAACGGTCTCGACCTCGGCGGGATGGTCGCCCCGCAGTCGTTCACGAGCTACGAGGAGACCCGCGAGTGGGGCCCGCTCATGGTGTTCCAGCTCGAGGCGGGTCGCATGCCGCCCTGGCACGCGTCGGGGGATTTCCTCGGCCATTTCTCGAACGAGCGGTACATCAGCGAGACCGAGGTGGCGACGATACGGGATTGGGTAGTCGCAGGCTCGCCCGAGGGCGATCCCGCCGAGGCGCCCGATGCACGCATCTTCGAGTCCGAGAGGAGCGGGGGTTGGGCCATCGGCGAGCCCGACCTCATCGTCCGCTTTCCGGAGCCGTATCTCGTTCTGGACGAAGTCGAAGACGAGTACGTCGACATCGAAGTCGAGATCCCGGCCGAGCTGCTGCCAGAGGATCGCTGGGTCAAGGCCGTGGAGTTCCACCCCGGGAGCCCGACCGTGCACCACATCATCGCGCGGCCGATCGGGGGGATTGCCCCCGGCTACGAGCATCGGGAATACCCGGATGGCTACAGCCGGCTTCTCCGAAAGGGGACGACGGTCACGTTCCAGATGCACTACCACAAGGAAGCCGGCCCGGGGAGCGCCGAAGAGATCATGACCGAGGCGGGCATCAAGTTCTACGAGCCGGGAGCAGAGATTCGTCATGTCATGGAGAGCGAATCGCTCGGACTGTGGCGATTCGAAATCCCCGCGGGCGCCCCGAACTACTGCTACGATCGTGATTTCACGTTCGAGAGGGACGTGCAGATTCTCCGCTTTAACCCGCACATGCACCTGCGGGGCAAGTCCGCCTACTACGAGGCCCGTCTGCCGGACGGCACGGTCCGGCCGCTGCTCGACGTGCCCGCGTACGACTTCCAGTGGCAACACGACTACTGGCTCAGGGACCCGCTGGAGGTGCCCGCGGGGACCGACATCTACTTCCGTGCCTGCTGGGACAACTCGGCCGACAATCCGTCGAACCCGGACGCCACACGGGCCGTCCGCTGGGGGCGCCCCACGACCGACGAGATGGGCTTCGGGTTCATGGGATTCACCGAGTCCGAGCCGAGGAGCATCATCGTGGGCGATCCCATCCCCGATGATCTGCCGGCAGCTCGGCCGCTCTTCTCACCTGGCGATCGATAGGAGGATCTGATGAAAACACTCACACGCGCGGTGCTCGGCGCCGTCGCGATCGGTTTCGTTCTCGTCGGCGGCGTGGTCGCTCAGGACATGACGGGCACGTGGGTGCTGGCGGTCGATCTGGATGCCGGCACGGGCGACGCCACTTTCGAGCTCGTCCAGGACGGCGCCACGATCACCGGGACGTATACCGGCGCGCTGGGCGAAGCGGAGGTGACCGGTAGCGTCGATGGAAGCTCCGTCGAGCTCAAATTCGACAGCCAGGCCGGAGAGATCGTCTACAAGGGGACCGTCGAGGGGAATTCCTACGAGGGCACCTGCGAATACGGGCAGCTGGGCTCGGGCACGTTCAGCGGTACCCGCGGCGGCTGACGCGTCTAGCCCGCGACCGCGAACACCAGGTTCCTGACGTCGAAGGCCATCTCCTCGTCCGCGATCTGGATGTCGAAGTCGATCGAGACTTCGGTCGGGTGGCCGAACACAGGCTCGTACTCCGCGAGCAGGGTGAAGGCCTCGCGGTCGATCGCATTCT
Organism: Gemmatimonadota bacterium; assembly: GCA_029861425.1. Lineage (GTDB taxonomy): Bacteria > Gemmatimonadota > Gemmatimonadetes > Palauibacterales > Palauibacteraceae > Palauibacter. Next base: position 17,165 of record JAOTZH010000019.1, on the reverse strand, counting down.
GGATCTCGTCGAACAGATCCTCGATCGTGGACAGCTCGCCGAGCGGCGTCGTCACCGGCTGGCCGTCGTCCACGTAGACGGCCCCGATCACCGAGCCGCTCTCGACGTCGATCCTGATCCGTCGGGTGAAGTCCGGCCCGCAGAAGCAGGATCGCCGTAACTCGAACGAGTAGTCGGTCACGCCCAGGCTCGCCCAGCGGGCCCGCGCCTGATCGAGCGTGTCCTGTTCGACGCCGAACGGGTCCGAACAGCCGCTTACCAGGACCGTCAGGCTAGCGAGCCACCAGATCCTGGAAAACGCCGGTGTCCGGTGCCGAAACGAGGTTGTGAGCTTCGATCGTGAGTTCATCATCCGCTGCCTGAAGATCGTAATCGATCGTGATTTTCGTCGGGTATCCCAGTCGCGAGTCGTAGGACACGACCAGCATGGCCGCCTCCCGGACAATCGCTTCGTCGACGAGATCGAACAGCTCCTCGACCGTCGGATAGGCCGCGAAGCTTCCCGCCAGCTCGCCCGAGTCGCTGTACGTCGCAGTCGCGACCCGCCCGTCCCTGACCCTCACCCTCGCGGGCCGGGTGTCAGTCGGCAGGCACTCGCACTGGCGCCGATAGTCGTATTCGTAGTCGTCGATGCCGGCGGCGAGCCAGCGAGCTCGGTGATCCTCCACCGCCTCCGAGGACAGCGCGAACGGGTCGTGTCCGCACGCCACGCAGAGCAGCAGGAACGCTGGCGCCGCGAACCGTCGCGCGACCGTCCGCCCGCTCATCTCTCTATGGAACTTCACGGCTTCGCCTCGACATCTCTCGGTGTATCTCCGGCCCTGCCGAGCCGGGGCGGCCGGAGAGCACGTGTCTCGGCCCCGCGATCAGAGACGTCTGGGGTCGGCGTTCTGTGACACGCATGGCACGGCTTCAGAAGGTCCAGGCGATGCCGACGACGGCCAGGACCGGAACCGACGAGAGCGGGATCGGTCGGGTCGGCCCCTCTTCCGCGGCGCGGTAGAAGAGGGCGTCCCGACGGTCGAGGGCGTTCAACAACCGCACGTAGGGCGCGATCTCGAACGACCGGTTCCCGATCCGCCCCACCCAGCGACGGGAGATCTCGGCGTCGATCCTCAGGTACGAATCGTCCGGGGCTCCGGACAGCGCTGGAGGCGGCGCATCGCCGGCGTCGCGTCGGGGGTTTCGCGGGGCTCCCTCCCCGACCGGCGTGACCTCCTGGAAGGGGAGGCCGGCACCGTAGGCGAGACGCAGGCCGACGTCGACTCCACCGAGGGCCGTGGCCAGACCCCCGCTGAGCAGCTGACGCCCAACGAACTGGGTCGCCTGTGCCGGCTGGTTGTCCCAGACCCAGGCGAGAGAGTACCCGAGCCAGCCGCGCACTGGCCCCTCGTCGGCCTGCAGCCACAGGTCGGCACCGGATGAGTACAGGTCCTCGGCCTCGGGGAGGCCGTCGAACGACTTGAAGTACCCCTCCAGGCCAATCTGAATCCCGTTCGACAGGTCGTTCTCGAGGCCGAGCACGAGGTGCGTGGCGCCGGCGATCGCGAAGAGCTGCGAGCCGATGATGGGCCCCGGGAGGTCGAGCTGTGGTCGCCCGCCACCCCCGAGCGTGGGTCCCGTGAGGTCACCCGAGAGAATCGTCTCGGGGCCGCGCACCACCTGATGGAAGCGGCCGGCCGCAATCTTCAGTCGCGCGCTCTCGTCGACGTGCCAGAGCGCGGAGGCGCGGGGCGAGAAGCGCGCGACGCCGTCGGGCTTGAAGTAGCTGCTGCGCAGGCCCGCCCGGACCTCGACCTCGGGTGTCGGATTCCAGGTCGCCTCGCCCCAGATCGCACCGACCTGTGCGTTCGCGACCGTGTGGATCGTCGTGTCGCCGAACACCGTTCGTTGATCGAGCACCGTCTCGTGCGTGTCGAAGCCCGTACCGATCTCCCAGCGGACGCCGGTGCCGAACTCGTAGGAGGCACCCGTCCGGCTACGTGACGTCTCGCCTCGGACGGTCGTAAAGGCGACCGGCCCTTCGGATTCGAGGTCGAGCGCCGGGATCCGGGTGGTGAATCGCCCGAACGAGGTGTTCACGTTGAGCGTTCCGCCGGCAAACGGGGTCGCATACCGGGCTGATCCGGCGCCGTTGCCCCAGTAGGCGGACTCCGGGGCCGCGCCTTCCAGCTTCCCGATGTCGAGTAGGACGGACTCGCGGTTCCAGAAGCCGGTCGCCGACAGGTGCCCCCCGCCGATCCCGAAATCGAGACGGCCGAGCGCGTCCCCGTACCCGTACGGCAGCTCGCCCGATCCGGTGAGCAGGGGATACCCGGCGCCGTGCAGGCCACGTCCGCTGAGCAGCACTCGCCCCGACTTCCCGATAGGGCCCTCGATTCGACCGGTGGCGCCGAGCAGATCCACGGCGCCCGCCATGCGGAACCGGTCCCTCTCGCCTTCCCGGACCTCCAGGTCGAGTACGTAGCTGAGGCCGCCATCGTACTCAGCCGGGGTCCCCCCCACGTAGATCGTGGCATCCTCGAGAACCCCGTCGGGGAAGGCATCGAGCAACCCGCTCAGGTGAAACGGGGCGTAGACGGGAGCCCCGTCGAGAACGACGAGCTTCAGGTCGGCGACCGCGCCGCGGACATAGAGCGTGCTGGTGGGGTCGGACGGATCCGGGCCCAGCCATCTGCCGAGCCCGAGCTCCGAGACTCCGGGGCTCTGATCCAGCGCTCGAAGCTCCGTCTCGCCCTCCTCGCGGAGACCTCCTCGTACAAGCCCCGGCGGAGGCAGCGTGAGTTTGGATGCCTCGACCAGGCTGAACAACATGGGCATCTCGACTGGACGAATCTCGAGCTCGAGATCCAGGGGCACCTCGCCACCGGCCGGGATCCTCACAGCCGCCTCGAGCGGCGCGTGATCCAGGGCTTGTGCCACCACGAGCGCGTCGCCGGCGATGAGTCGCTCAGCCCGGTAGGCGCCCCGGTCGTCGGTGACAAGGAGCCGAAAGGCTCCGCCGTGACGGATTCTGACAGAGGCGCCGACAACGGGCGTGCCGGTATCGCCGCTGAGGACGCGACCGTAGAGAGTGCCGGTCGTGTCCTGCAGCGCGCCGAGAGACGCGAAGCCGACCACGCTTGCCAGAAATGCGGAAACCAAGAGGAACGACGCCCTCAGCTACGCCCGGTGTCAGCTTCAGGCCATGGTGCGGAGCCGGGCGGGCGTCGACACCGCTGCCGCGAGACCTGGTCTGCCGAAGTGGTGCTACCCGGCTGTCTCGACGACGATCACCGCCGGAACGAGATCCGCCCCGGGCAGTCGTGTGATCGCCCCTCCGGTCGAGCGAGCCACGGGGGCGCCGTTGACCTCGACGGTTCCCTCGGCCGCGGTTGGGAGTTCGACCGTCATGTCGCCCGCCGCATCGGTCACCCGCAGGCGACCGGGCTGGCCGACGAAGCTCGCGCCACGCGCCGAGACCGAGGCGCGCGAGGTATCCACCAGACGGATGGTCACGCGCAGGTCGTCGGTGGCGCCCTCGATCGACACGGTGACGGCTCCGTCGACTGGATCGACCCCTACCGCGGAGGGCCCCGGATCGATCGGTCCGACCGTGTCGCCACCGAAGAGGGATCCCAGCGCGTCCACCGAACGTGACACGATCGAGCGCAGCGGGGACCCGGGCACCGCATAAGCGCCGGCCGCCAGTACGAGGATCAGACCGGCGGCGGCCGCGACGGATCGCCCGCCCCTGAGCCGACGGCGCCAGGCCGAGTGGATCGGAGTCACCGCCGCCGCGGCCGCATCGCGAAGCTCGTCCGGCATCTCCGTCAGAGGCGACGGGGTGTCCACGGACTCGAGCGCGCCAGCCAGCCGTCGGCTCGCGAAACGCAGCTCTTCCATTCGCCGTGCACAGTCATCGCACGAGTCGACGTGCGTCCGGGGCTCCGCTCCGGGCGCCGACTCGCCGTCGATCAGCGCGAGAAGAGCGCCGTCGTCGACGTGGATGCCGTCAGCTGCGTGCATGTTCACTCCGACTCCTCATCATCTATGTGCGCCGGGTCCACGGCTGCCGCGAATCGTCGCAATGCGCGGGCCAGCAAGGTCCCGACCGATCCCGGCGCGACGTCGATCACCTTCGCGATCTCCGAGTACCGGAACCCTTCCTCTCTCATCATCAGCATCTGCCGATCTCTCGGCGAAAGCTGCTCCAGCGCCGCGCGAGCGGCCGCGATCTGCTCCGACCGCATCGCGACCTCGTCGGGCACATCGGCCGGATCGCTCGCCATATCCGAACGCTCGTAGCGTTCGGCGAGCAACCGCTGCCTTCGACTCCTCATTCGGGCGTCGTCCCGAACGAGGTTCGTGGCGACCGTGAACAGCCATCGTCGTACTTCGTCGTCGGGAAGCGGATGACTCAGGAGCCTCACGAACGACTCCTGCACCACGTCCGACGCGAGATCGGCGTCGCCAACCAAACGGTTGACGTACCGAAACAGCGATTCCTGGTGGCTGTTGAATGCCGCCTCGAAGTCCACGATTCCCCCGTCCACGCCTGCCGGCGCGTTCGAGCGCCGCGGACCTCCGAAACCCAAACCAGAACGCCCGTCCCGGCCCGATCGTGACGGTCCCGCACAGGCGGTTCACCACGGCGCCAGATCGCCGGCGCGGTGTTTTGATGCGAATGCCGTCCCCGATACGTTACCGCTTGGAACTTTGACAATCCAATTGAGCCAAATACAAAGGATGGCGGGGGTCTCTTGGGTGACCTGAGTCTTTTCTACGACGATCATCATGAGATGATCCGGGAGATGGTCCGGGAGTTCGCCGTGGCCGAGATCGCCCCGGTCGCGAGCGAATTCGACGAATCGGAGCAGTTTCCCTGGGAGAACGGCGCGAAGATGGCCGAGATCGGCCTCTTCGGGATCCCGTTCGACGAGGAGTTCGGCGGCGCCGGGATGGACATCCTGGCGTCCGCCATCGCCGTGGAGGAGCTCGCTCGGGTCTGTGGCAGCCATTCGATCATGATCGGGGCCCACACGTCTCTTTGCGCGACCCCGATCGCTCGATTCGGGACCGAGGAGCAGAAGCGGCGGTTCCTGACACCGCTCGCCTCGGGTCAGGTGCTCGGCGGCTTCGGGCTGACCGAGCCGGGTTCCGGCTCCGATGCCGCGGCAATGCGAACGACCGCCGAGAAGAAGGGCGACCGGTGGGTCCTCAACGGCCAGAAAACCTGGATCACCCACGGTGGGGTAGGCGAGATCTTTGTCGTCGGGGCCGTAACGGATCCCGAGAAAGGCGCGAAAGGGATCACCGTCTTCATCTTGACCAAGGAGACGTGCGACCTCGAAGAAGCGACCAGAGTCGGGTTCGGGCATTCGGATGAGCTCGACGCGATGCCGGGTTTTCAGGTGGGCCAGAAGCTCCGCAAGCTCGGCTGGAACGCTTCGGACACGCGGGAGCTGATCTTCGAGGACGTCGAGGTCCCGGATGCGAACGTGCTGGGGGAAATCGACGAAGGGTTCCCGATATTCCTCGATACGCTCGACGGTGGCCGGATCGGCATCGCCGCCCACGCGATCGGGATTGCTCAGGGCGCGCTCGATGAAGCCGTCCGCTATACGGGCGAGCGCGAGCAGTTCGGCAGGAAGATCAACGATTTCCAGGGCGTGAGATTCATGCTCGCCGAAATGGATACGAGCATCCACGCGGCCCGGGTCATGACCTATCACGCCGCGCGTCTTCGCATGGCCGGGAAGCCCTACAAGAAGGAAGCGTCCATGGCAAAGCTCTTCGCTTCCGAGGCGGCGATGGACGTGACCACGCGGGCCGTGCAGCTTCACGGGGGGTACGGGTATTCCCGCGAGTATCCGGTCGAGCGCATGATGCGAGACGCCAAGATCACCGAGATCGGGGAAGGAACCTCGGAGATCCAGAAGATGGTCATCTCGAGGGAGCTTCTGAAGGAGCACGGCCAGGGCTGAGCCCGAGTTCCGTGTGGTCGCGGCTGAACCGCAGTTGCTCCTTTCCGACTGGGATTGGAATGCCCTAACTTCAGACGCCCGCCAGTGAAGTCGGGCGTTTGTGACGATCACCGACACACTCTGTAACAGGACCCAGCTCTTTCGGAGGGTCATCCGTCCTGCGGGTGAGCCTGACAAATACCTCGTCCGCACAGGTGCGAAGCATCCTAACGGCCCCGACAGTGGACGGCGGCTCGGAACACGCGGAGTAGCGTGCGCCGGGAAATCGTCGTCCACGCGACAGCCCGCGAAAAGCGGGTCGCGATACTCGAGGATTCGAGACTCGTCGAGCTCATGCACGAGCGCCCCGACGAGCGGCGGATCGTCGGCGACATGTACCTCGGTGTCGTAGAGGCGATCGTGCCGGGTCTCCAGGCCGCCTTCATCGACATCGGCGCGGAGAAAGCCGCCTTCCTCCACGCCTCCGATCTCGTGTCCGACGAGGACGAGGATGACGAGAACGGGCAAGCCGGCAACGGGAGGGGAAGAGGCCGCGGCCGCCGCCGCGACAGGACCTACCCCCCCATCCAGGACGTCCTGCAGAAGGGCCAACCGATCCTCGTGCAGGTGACGAAGGAGCCGATCGGCACGAAGGGGGCCCGGGTCACGAGCCAGGTCTCGCTGCCCGGCCGCTTCCTCGTGTACATGCCCACCAGCACACACGTCGGGGTCAGTCGAAAGATCGAGGACCGCGAGGAGCGGGGCCGCCTGAAGAAGATGGTCCGGCAGATGCTCAAGGAGAGCGATGGGGGCGTGATCGTTCGGACCGTCGGCGAGGAACTGACGCAGAAGGGGCTCGATCGAGAGCTCAAGACCCTGAGGAAGTCCTGGGAGAAGATCCAGAAGCGGCAGCAGGGGGTGAAGCCCCCGGCGGTCGTGTACCAGGACGCCCGCCTCACCTCCGGGATCATCCGAGACGTGTTCAGCGACCAGATCGACAAGCTCACCGTGGACTCGACGGAGATGCACCACGAGATCAAATCGTACCTCGGCACGGTCGATCCCGACCTGCTGGATCGCGTGGAGCTGTACGCAGGCGAGGCGCCGATCTTCGACGAGTTCGGGATCGAGGAGGAGATCCGGAAGGCCTTCAGCCGCAAGGTCGATCTGCCGTCTGGCGGACACGTCGTGATCGAGCAGACCGAGGCACTCGTATCCATCGACGTGAATACCGGTCGCTACACGGGTCGGAAGGACCCGAAGCAGACGATTCTCCGGACGAACCTGGATGCGGCCGTCGAGATCGCTCGGCAGCTGAGACTGCGCGACGTCGGCGGAATCATCGTCATCGACTTCATCGACATGGACGAGGAGGCGTCGCGGAACAAGGTCGTCCAGCAGATGCGCGCGCACATAGGCCGCGACCGCGCGCGCACGAAGATCTTCACGATCTCGGAGCTGGGCCTGCTCCAGATGAGCCGGCAGCGAGTCAGCCCCAGCCTCGATCAGCGCATGACGGGACCGTGTCCGTACTGTGAGGGAACGGGCCGGATTCTGGCACCCGAGACGGTCGTTCGCCGGATCGAGAGGGCTCTCACCCGCGTGTCCCGTGCCGGCAGGGAGCGCGGCATCACGATCCTGACGCACCCCGTGATCGCCCTTCACCTGCTCGAGAACGAACCCAGGTTCCTGAGCGGACTGGGGGCGGATCTGAATCTCGATCTCGACGTGCGAGACGACCCCCTGCTCGGGCTCGACGAGTTCCGCCTGCTCGCCCACCCGGCGGACACGGATGTCACCGCCAAGTACGTGACGACCTAGGTCCTTCGGGGCATGCCGCGGCCCCGCGACGCGGCCGTCTTCGACATCTCCGCCACATTGACACCCGGTACGCCCAAACCTATCATTTTCGGCTGGCAATTTTCGGAACAACCGGGATCGAGATAGACGCATGTACGCGATTTTTCGGGCTCAGGGGAAGCAGTTCCGCGCGGATCCCGAGGCGACGCTTCGGATCCCGACGCTGAACGCCGAGCCTGGCGACAAGGTGACGTTCGACGAGGTCCTGCTCGCGGAGAAGGATGGGGACATTCGCGTCGGTACGCCGTCGCTCGACGGAGCCGCGGTAGCGGCGGAGATCGTCGGCCACGGGCGTGGCGAGAAGATCGTCGTGTACAAGATGAAGCGCCGGAAAGGCTACCGGAAAAAGCAGGGTCACCGGCAGGGCTACACCGAGATCAAGATTGTCGAGATCTCCTTTCCGAAGGGGAAGAAACAGCCCATCAAGAAGGCCGCTCCGGTGGTGGAGGAAGCCGTAGCCGACGAGCCGGTGGTCGAGGAAGTCGTCGAGGCCTCCGCGGAAGCGACCGTGGCCGACGTCGCCGAGGAGACGGTGGTCGAGGCCGCGGAAGAGACGGCTACGGAAGCCGCGGCCCAAGTCGGGGACGCCCCGGTCGAGGATGCTTCAGACGGCGACTACGACATCACGCCCGCCGCGCTCGAGCTGGCGACGGCCAACGGAATCGATCTCGCCACCATCGAAGGGAGCGGCAAGGAAGGCCGCATCCTCAAGAGCGATATCGACAAGGCGATCAAAGAGAAGGACGCGTAGAGATGGCGCATAAGAAGGGTGTCGGTTCCAGCCGAAACGGTCGCGATTCGAATGCCCAGTACCTCGGGATCAAGCGCTATGGGGGTCAGCGCGTGTCGGCGGGGTCGATCCTCGTTCGCCAGCGCGGCACGCCCTTCCACCCGGGCCGCAACGTCGGGCGCGGGAAGGACGACACGCTCTTCGCGCTCGCCGACGGGCACGTCGAGTTTCAGGTCCGCCGCGGCGGCCGCCGGTTCGTGAACGTGGTCCCAGAGGCCAGCTAAGGCTCGACGGTCGCCCCGGGAGTTCCCCGGACCATGATGTCGAAAACGCCCGGCACGCGAATGCGGCCGGGCGTTTTTTGTCAGCTGCCAGCTTCTCGTCAGCTGCCGGCTTCTCGTCAGCTGCCCTTGAACTCCGCCTTCCGCTTCTCGAGGAACGCCGACACACCCTCGTCCATGTCGTCCGTCGAGAAGAGCAGCGAGAACCAGCCGCGCTCGAACTTCAGCCCCTCGTCGAGCGGCATCCGCCGGGCCGCGAGGATCGTCTCCTTCGCGGCCTGGAGGGCCATGGGGCTTCGCATGCCGATGTTCGCGGCGAGCTCCATCACGGCGCCTTCGAGCTCCTCGAGTGGGTGAGCGGCTTCGACCAGCCCGATCTCGGCCGCCTTCTCACCCGAGATCATCTCGCCGGTCATGATCAGCCGCATGGCCCATCCCTCACCGACCAGTCGGGGCAGGCGCTGGGAACCGCCGCCGCCCGGGATCAACCCGAGATTGATCTCGGGCTGACCGATCCTGGCCGTGGTCGCCGCGACGCGCATGTCGCAGCCCATCGCGAGTTCGCAGCCGCCACCGAGACAGAACCCGTTGATCATGGCGATCACGGGCTTCGGGAACTGCTCCACGGCGGAGAAGACGTTACTCCCCGCCATCGAGCGGTACTGGTCGACCGGACGGGCATCCTTGAACTCGGAGATGTCGGCTCCGGCGACAAAGGACTTGTCGCCCGCGCCCGTGAGGATGACGACGCGTACGTCGTCGTCCGACGCGAGATCGTTCAGCGCTCCGAGAAGCGCGCACCGCACCTCGCCGTTCAGGGCGTTCAGCTTGTCCGGGCGATTGATGGTCAACTTCGCGATATGTCCGTCGAGCTTTTCGACGAGAAGAACGTCGCTCATGCCAGCCTCGTTCGATGGGTCCACGTGGTTGGGAAGAGTCGCACGGTATCACGGCCGACACCTCGTTGCCACGCTCCGGGTGAGGCGCGGCGCCGGCACACAGTGGGGCAAGCCGGCCGAAGGGCGAACGGGGCGTGGACTATTTCGTCACTTCGTCCAGATCGCGATCGCGCCGCAGCGGCCGGTCAGACCGCTGAACTCAGCGGGGACGGTCGCTCCGCCGGCGTACACCTCCATGCCGGCGACCTCGGACGGGCGAACGAGCTCGTCCACAGTAATGCGAGAGCCGCGCGGCCCGGCTCCGGAGGCGCGATTCTCTCCGATCGTCAGCGTTCCGTTGATGTAGATGTTCATCGTGGAGCAGCCCGCTGCCCTCGACGACTGGACCACGCAATCGCGTGAGCCCGAGCATCGCAGCTCAACGCCGGACATCTCTCTCAAGAGGTTGGTGACGGCCGCCGGACTGCGACGCTCGATGTCCTCGCTCCCGAGGAACTCGCCCAGGCCGGTCCGGTCTCCCCAGGTGCGTCTCTCGTAGAACCCGCGGATCTCGAGTCGACGGTCACGGACAGCAGTGACCACCAGCGGCTCGAGCTCGATCGGATCGGCGCTCATGTGGACGTTGAGGTCGACCGTTCGGTCCGCGACGATCGACACCACCTCCGCGATCGGCTCGAACCCGAGGTGCTCGATCTCGACGACGTGATCGCCCGGCAGCACCTCGTCCATCACGAAATAGCCCTGATCGTCCGTCTGCGTCCGCCGGGTCATGCCGACGACGCCCACGCTGGCCGTAGCCACGGGCGCGCCTGTGGCGCGGTCCAGCACCCGGCCGACCACCTTGCCGGGCCCGGCCACACGGAGCGAAAGGTCGCGCTGCAGGATGCGTCCGTCGTCGACCGGGACCTGGAACTCGGGCCCGGTGCGGTCGGCGGCAGCCACCTGCAGCGTCAGAAGGTGATCCGGGGGAACGTCGCACACCCGATACCGCCCGTGCTGGTCGGCAATGATCTCTCGCGATTTCAGCGATTCCGGGTCGGCGGCCGCATAGGTCGTCGCAACGACATGTGCGCCGGGGAGCAGGACGCCCGTGTATTCATCACGGATGTCGCCCTCGATCTGGACGAAATCCATGTTGGCCGGCTCGCAGAGCTCGACGTCGGCTCCGCCCACCTTGCGGGTGCGTCCCCGCCACCGGTTGGTCCAGATGACGATCGAGCCGCACCCGACGGTCGGCTCCAGAGCGAAGTCCGGTACCCCGTGTGAGCTGGCGTATATCTCGACCGCGCCGAGCGTATACGTGGAGAGCATGTCGAGTTCCCGGCTTGCGCGACCGTTCAGTCCCGGATCATTGAACGCCCTCTGGCCGTCGATGTATATGGCGGGACACTGACCGGTGAACCCGCCCCCGATGCTCGCCTCCCACGCGTTTCCGTTGCTGGCCGTCGTGCCGGTCATGCTCGCCAGCTGGGGAGACATGTCGACCAGCAGCTTGATGAACCGGTCAGCCGAAGCCGCCGCGCCCTGGCCCCACCGTTCGACGAACAACGGGTCGAAGAACGACCCCATCCCGACGGCCCGCCGATCGTAGAAGCCCTGATTCTCGAGGTATCGGGGTCGCTGCTCGATGAGCACTTCGAGCGGCGCGACGGCTATGGCTCTCGGGTCGAGCTGCACTCCGATGATCGCGCTCGTCATCCCCTCCACCTCGACCAGAGCGGTCTGCTCACCATAGGCGATGTGCCGGAAGCGGAGCGTGTACGCTCCGGGCGGGACGTCGAGAAAGACGGCGGTGCCCGCCGAATCGGAGAGCGTTCGTCGCCCCAGCGCGTCGAGGCTGACGAGAGCTTCGGAGATCGGGGCGGCCGTGGCTCCGTCGATCAGAACGACGACGACGCGCCCCATCGATCCGTCGTCGGTCGCGCCTCCGGCCGGCAGACCCACGGGGTCCTGCGCCGTCAGCGGGGCCGACAGCCCGACCGACAAAATCGCGGCGAGGGTGGCGAAGACCACCCGTCGGGGCCGAATCGGAGGTCGGCGTTGGCTCACGGACGTCTCCCGAGGATGCAACAGGGCTCGTACAGGGACGTTCCCTGTGTACCAAAGGTAACGGAGCGCGGCCGGCCGGAGTTCAGGCTTCGTGGGTCGTGCGTCCTCCGACCACCGTTCGGACGACCTCGATCTCCTTGATCGCGAACGGATCGACGTCGTGCGGGTCTTCGGCCAGCATCACGAAGTCGCCGAGCTTCCCGGGCGTGATCGAACCCTTCGAATCCTCCTCGAACCCCGCGTGCGCGCCGTTGATCGTGCAGATCCGGAGCGCCTCGGGGACGGAGATCTTCTGGCTCGCCCCCCACTCGCGGCCCTGCATGTCCGTCCGCGTCACCATGCTCTGGATCCCCATCATCATCGAGAAGGGCCCGGGTGGGTAGTCAGAAGCGGCCGCCACCGGAATCCCGTGATCCAGGAACCGACGGTGCGCGAACATCCACTCCATCTTCTCGGCCCCGTACTCGCCCCACTTGTTCCCGTGGAAGTGCACGTAGGTGAAGAAGGGGGTCGGGATCGCACCCACATCCCGGATGCGGGAAAGCAAGTCGTCGTTCACGAGCGAGCAGTGTTCGAGCCGGAAGCGAGGGTCCGCCTGCGGCATGTCCCGCTGCGCTCGCTCGTAGGCGTTGAGGCACATCTCGATCGCGAGGTCGCCGTTCGCGTGGATCCCGACCTGGAAGCCGTGCCGCACCGCGTCATCGACGGCCTCGTAGATCTGTTCCTGGTTCATCGTGAGGATACCGTAGTCGTCGGGTCGACCCACATACGGGGTCGACATCGCCATCGTTCGTTCCGATGCCGAGCCGTCGGCCCCGTACTTCACGCCGCCGATCCTCACCATGTCGTCGCCGAACCCGGTCCGGATGCCGGCCATCTTGAGGCCGTCGAACAGCTCGGGACTGGCGATGCCCCCGTACGAGCCCGAAGGGAACAGATAGATCCGGAAGTGAAGCTCGTCCGCGTCCCGGGCATCCTGGTACGCCACGAGGTTCTGCGTCCCGCCCCCGGTCTCGTGGATGGACGTCAGTCCCGCCTTCGCCATCATGTCGCCGATGAGCCGGATGCTCTCCTGCCGCTCCTCGCGCGTCGTCCCCGCCGGGATCAAACTCTCCAGCGGCTCCTTCGCGTGCTCGGCGACGCGCCCCGTGAGCTCGCCGCCTTCCCTGTAGAACTTCCCGCCTTCGGGGTCGGGCGTGTCCGCCGTAATGCCCGCGAGCTCGAACGCCTTCGAGTTGTAGACGCCGGTATGGCCGCCGCGGTGCGTGACGGACACCGGATGATCCGGGACGGCGTCGTCGATGTCGACACGGGTGAGCGGGCGTCCGTCCTCGAGCTTCGTGTCATCGTACAGGAAGCCCTGGACCCACTGACCGGGCGAGGTGTTCTGCGCGCGCTCCTGGAGCGCGCTCTTGATGCCCGCGATCGATGTGACGCTCAGGTCGACCTGCTTGAGGTGCTTCGTCCCCGAGTAGAACGGGTGGTTGTGGGTGTCGATGAACCCCGGGGTCACCGTCAGCCCGCGCCCATCGATGACCTCGGTGCCAGGCGCGCGAAGGCCGAGCACGTCCGAGTCGGAGCCGACCGCCACGAAACGACCGTTGTGGATGGCGAAGGCGCTCGCGCGCGGCAGCGCGTCATCGACGGTGTGGACGTTGGCGCCGGTCACGATGAGATCCGCCGTTCCGCCGCTCGCCCCGGTTGTCCCCCCACCGTCCGTCGAGCAGGACGACAGTGCGGCACCTCCGGCTGCCAGCCCGGAAACGGTCATGAAGTCACGGCGGGTGAACTCGCTCATCTGAAGCCTCCGAATCGACGGGTGAACCAGGGATCGAACCTAGGTCCGTCCTCACCCTCCGGTCGACCCACTGGTCCGGACGGTGTCACGTCTCTAGCATCGGCCGGTCGACGACCCGAACTCCGACGGAGACCCCATGTCCGTGTGGATGCGAACCCCGAGTTGCCGCCGCACCATCCTCGCCCTCGTGACAGTGTGGCTCGCGACGCCCATCCCGGCCGTCGCGCAGCAGGGGCGCGCCGAGAAGGAAGCAGCCACCGATGCGCTCTTCGAGGCCTGGAACCGGATCGATTCTCCGGGGTGCTCCGTCGGGATCATCGAGGACGGCCAGCTGATCTTCACGCGCGGTTACGGGAGCGCGAATCTCGACTACGGGGTCCCGCTCGACGAGACCTCCGTCTTCTACATCGCGTCGACGTCGAAGCAGTTCACCGCGGCGGCGATCGCTCGGCTCGCTCTGGACGCGGAGCTGTCTCTGGACGACGAGATCCAGGAATACGTGCCGGAGATCCCCCGCTACGAGTGGCCGGTCACGATCAGACACCTCGTCCACCACACGAGCGGCATCCGGGATTATCTCGCCCTGATGCAGATGGCGCGGCAGAACTACGAGAACTACTGGGACAACGACAGCGGGATCGAGTTCCTGAGCCGCCAGAAGGCGCTCAACTTCCAGCCAGGGTCGGAGTACCTGTACAGCAACTCCGGGTACATCCTGCTCGCGGAGATCGTCGAGCGCGTGACCGGAAAGACTCTGCAGGAGTACACGTTCGAGGAGTTCTTCGCACCACTGGAGATGTCGGCAACGACGTGGGGAGAAGACTACGCTGCCGTGATCCCCAACCGCGTCGTCAGCTACGACCGCCGCCCGCGGGACGCATATCGCACGTGGCTGAAGCACTTTCACGGAAAGGGCGACGGCAATCTGCTCACGACGGTGGAGGACCTGGCGCAGTGGGACCGCATGTTCTACGAGACCGACGGGCGCTGGGCCGAACTGACCGAGCTGGCCCTGACCCGCGGGGTCCTGAACGACGGGACAGAGCTGGAGTACGCATTCGGTCTCGGACGTGGAGAATACCGCGGGCTCGAGATCACGTCCCACGCGGGGGGGATGCTCGGATTTCGGACGCAGTTCATCCGCTTTCCCGCGGAGCGGTTCTCCGTGATCTGTCTGTGCAATCTCGGCCACATCAACCCGGGCGACCTGAGCCTCGAGCTCGCCGATATCTGGCTGTTCGAAAGCGAGGCGCCCGAGGAGGACGAGGCGTCCCCGACGGGTCCCGAGGCCACGGAAGAGTCCGAGGCCTGGGAGCCGGACGCCAGCGAGCTGGAACGCTTCGTCGGGTCGTTCTACAGCCAGGAGCTCGACGTGTCCTACGCGATCGAGTTGCGGGGAGGCGAAGTGTACCTGGTCCAGGGGGACGACTCGACGCGACTGCGACCGTTCGAGCCCCACGTGCTCGCGATCGACCCGCGGGGGTTCAACCGGCTCGAGTTCGAACCGGGGACGGGTCTGGCAAACGGATTCACGGTTTCGTCCGGTCGTGTCCGCGGGATCGTCTTCGAACGACGCTGATCACCGCGACGCTGATTACCGCCGGCCGATCTCGGCCCGGATCTCCGCCATCTCCTCGGACGCGCCCTCGGGCGGCTGCGTGAGGAGGCTCACGCCGATGGTCGCGAGAAGGCCGGCCGCAAAGCCCGGTAGCATCTCGTACAGATCGTAGAAGCCGTCCTTGAACCACACGACCCATCCGATCGTTACGACGAACCCGGCGATCATCCCGGTGATCGCGCCGACTCGAGTCGTCCGCGCCCAGAAGAGCGAACACAACACGACCGGCGCGAAGGCACAGGCGAGCCCGGACCACGCGAACAGCACGAACCAGAAGATCACGCGCTCCGCCGTCAGGGCGATCAGTAAACCCGTCACGCCGAGCACCACCGTCACGATCTTCCCGAGCCTGGTCAGCGTGCGCTGCGGGGCGTCGGGGCGGAAGATCTTCTGATAGATGTCCCGGACGACCGACGAGGACGCGAGGATCAGAAGGGAATCGGCCGTCGACATGATCGCCGCGAGCACGACGACCAGGAAGATCCCGGTGAAGAGGGCGGGGAAGAGACCGGCGGCCATCTCGGGCAGGATCGTCTCCGGGTCAGCGAGTCCCGGGTACAGGATCCGGCCGGCCATCCCGGCGAAGATCGCTCCCATGTCGAAGACGATGATGCAGATCACGGCGATTGGACCAGCCTTCACGATCTCGCGCTGATCGCGTGCCGCGAGGAAACGCCCGAGTAGCTGTGGGGCCCCGAGAAAGGCGAGTCCCACGCCGAGGAAGCCGAGGGCGCTGGCGATCCCGACCGGGGTGAAGCCCAGCCCGCCGCCCGGTAACAGCAGGGCCGGGTCGGCCGCTCTGAGCCCTTCCACGAACGCGCCCCACCCGCCGACGGCCGCGATGCCGACGAACGGGAGCGTGAGCAGACACCCGAACATCAGGACGCCCTGGACGAAGTCCGAGTAGGCGACCGCCTTGAAGCCGCCGACCCCGGTGTAGAAGAGGATGACGCCGAGCCCGATGTAGACACCCGTCTGGTAGCCGGTCCCCAGGAACGAATCGAACGCCTTGCCCGTCGCCGTGAGCTGGGCGGCCACGTAGAAGGCCACCATGGAGAGGATGATCACGGCGCTGACCACGCGGAACGCGTGAGCCCTGTCGTGGAAGCGATCCTCGAGATAGTCCGGCACCGTGATGGACCCGAACCGGTCGGTGTACGCCTTGAACGGCTGCGCAACGAAGGCCCAGGCGATCGCGACGCCGATCACCTCGCCCATCACGATCCACAGGGCGTGCATCCCGAGGGCATACCCCGTGCCGGTCAGCCCCAGAAGCAGCCAGGCGCTCTCGCCCGTGGCGTTGGACGAGAAGGCCAGGACCCAGGACGGGAGCTTCTTGCCTGCCGCGAAGTAGCCCTCGAGGTCATGCGACTCCTTGCTGCCCCAGATCCCGATGACGAGCAGGATGAGCAGATACGCGACGAGGACGCCGATGATGACGGGTGAGGTCATGCCCGCGCTCCGGGCCGGATCATTCCTCCCACCCGGAGTCCACGGCGGCGACCATCTCGAAGGGCCCCGCCGGCCAGCGGTAGCAGTCCTTCATCAACCGATCGACCTGCTCCGGCGTCGCCACGCCCTCGGCCACGATCTGACGAGCTTCGCGCATGGCCGCCGAGAAGACCCGGTTCGCGACGAAGCCCCACGCGAGCGGCTGATCCTGGATGACCTCGGGGTGCTTGCCGCAGCGGCGCGCCGTCTCGACCACCGCCTCCACCACGGAAGGGGCGGTGCCGCGGTGCACGGTGATCTCCGCCACCTTGATCACCGACGCCGGAGTCGCCCAGTGCCAACCGATCACCCGCTCCGGGCGGTCGGTCGCGCCGGCCAGGCCGCCGATGGAAAACCCGGAAGAGTTCGACGCCAGGATCGTGCGTTCC
Organism: Gemmatimonadota bacterium; assembly: GCA_029861425.1. Classification (GTDB taxonomy): domain Bacteria; phylum Gemmatimonadota; class Gemmatimonadetes; order Palauibacterales; family Palauibacteraceae; genus Palauibacter. The sequence continues at coordinate 105 of JAOTZH010000019.1, read as the reverse complement.
GGCGCCGCCTCGTCGAGCTGCCGGAACACCCGGGTCTTGAGCTGGAAATCTTCCCAGACCGCCTCGATCACCAGGTCCGCCTCTTCCACGGCTTCGGCGAAGTCG
>JAOTZH010000162.1 GCA_029861425.1 Gemmatimonadota bacterium | reverse complement strand
CGACGGTTCGTCGCAACTCCTCGCGTGTCTGCGAGTTGTGTGCTCTCGGCGCCGTATGCTGCGTTAACCAGGGTGGCACCACACTGCAGGCCTACCCATTTTACGCGTGGCCGTCGGGTGACTCGGCGTGGCCAGCCAGGGGAGGGTTTTCCGATGATCAAACCGTTGGTGATTCGCGTTCTCGGCGCCGTGTTCGCGGCGGCGCTCGTCTTCGTAGCTTGCTCGGACCAGGGCTCTGCACCACTCGAACCGAGCTTCAACGTCAATGGGACGGGGTGCGACCTGTCCGACGCGACCTCGTCCGGTCGCCGGTACTTCGAGGACAACGGTCGGGGCTCGCTCAAATCCCAGGCGCTGGACCTCGTGTCCGACATGGAGGACTACTGCGCCGCGGGCGACGACGACTCCTACACCGCCGGGTTCTACCAGGCGGCCGGCTTCGTCGAGCAGGCGATGGACGCGATGGTCGACGGCGACCCGGTCGAGGGGAACACCTTCCTGACGACGCTTCTGCTCGCGACCCAGGCTTCGGGCGCTCTGGCCTTCGACCCGTGCGACGGCGCTGCCGCGTGCGAGCCGTGGGACGGCTATTCGTCCGCAGGGGCCCCGCCCGACTTCACGGATCCGCTTGGCGATCTCGGCACGTTCGCGGTCATCACGACCGGGACAAACGCCGTGTGCTCCGACCACCGCAACGACTGCTTCATCAACCCGGCGATGGGTCACGCCGAGGGGTGGGGCGTCGAGCCGTCCCTCGATTGGGAGACCGCACTACACGGCCGAACGACGCTCCTCTTCGGTTCCGATCTCGAAGGTGCGAAGAGCCCGACGAACGAGGTACTCCTCTCGACTCCGCTCGCGGCCTACGAGTTCAACCTGATCCCGCACCCCGACGAGTTCGCGCCAGACGCGACGCCGCCCGCCGTGCTCGAGGTCGGGCTTTGCTCGCCGGTGCCGGCGACGAAAGAGGAGACGCTGATTCAGAAAAACCGGACGATCCTGGAGCAGGCGACGCTCGGTTTCTGCGCCGCGCAGGAGTTGGCCGCCGCGCCGCGCGACGGCGTTCTCGCCGCGTTCGCCAGCGTCGCGAAACGGTTTTTCGACCTCCGGCCGCGCGCCGTGGTGGCAACTGCCTTCCGGGCCGGCCCCGGCGGATCGGCCGGCAGCTTCACCGAGTTCTACGCGACGGACCTGGTCCGGGAAGCGGAATTGGTGTTCGCCCCCGCGCCGATGGACGCGGAGGTCGGCGAGACCGTGTCGTTCTCGGTCAAGGCCCGCACGCCGATGCCGAGAATGTCTCCGATCGAGAACGCGCTCGTGCGCCTGCGGATCGTCAACAACAACGGGATCGTCCCCTCGGGCGGCGAGGTGACCGTGGACCCGAGCTCGACGGCGGACCTCACGTGCGGCGGGCCGACCCAGGCACCGAACGAGTGCTTCGGGTATACGCAAGCGGACGAGGACCCGAGCCCCGGGACCCTTGACGTCGACATCCTCGTCAACAAGTCCGGCGGATATCGGATCTGCGTCACGGGCGAGCTCGATCCGCTCGACTTCGGGGATGAGGTCTGTGCCCCGAAGATCAACGTCCGGCCCGCGAACTGACGTTGGTCCGACCCGCGAGCTAGCGCGCGCCTGCGCTAGCCGAGAACCGGGCACGAGGGGCCCCGCTCGAGGGACACGACGGCCCCGGTGACGCCGATCAACGGCGGCGCCGGGGTCGTCTGTTCGACCCACGCGGCACCTGGAGCTTTCATGAGTACTCGCCACCACACCGCTCTGATCCTCGCCTGCCTCTTCGTGGCGACGGCCTGCTCGGAGGCCGCGTTCACGCCGACAGGACCGGACGTCGCAACTGCGCGCGGTGGGAACGGAAACGGCAACGGGAATGGCAACGGCGGCGGTGGGCCTCCCCCTCCGCCGGTGGTCGACGAGCTCGAAGCGTGGGACGCGACGCGCTGGACGGCCGAGAACCACGCCCTCGGGAAGGGATGGCTCGATCCCGCGAACGTGAGCCACGACCCTGCGGGTCTGCTCCTGCTGACGCTGCCCGCCGGTGCGTGGGACGGGGCCGAAATCAAGTCGGCGCAACGTCACCAGTATCGGGACATCGAGGCGCGATTGCGGACGCCTGACACGCCCGGGTCAATCTCGGCGCTCTTCTTCTACGAGGGCGTCCGGAGGCGCAACGACGAGATCGATATCGAGATCTTCAACGACGGGTCCCGGACGATTCTCTTCACGACGTGGGTCCAGGGGAAGCAGACGAACCACGTCCAGATGACGCTCGGGTTCGACCCGGCGAACGGGTTCCACGATTATCGGATCGAGTGGGCGCGCGACCGTGTCGGGTTTCTGGTCGACGGCACACTCATGGCGGAGTTTACGAGCGGCGTGCCCCGAGACGACATGTTCGTGATGTCGAACACGTGGTGGCCGACGTGGCTGAACGGCCCGCAGCCCGCGGCGCCCTCGTCCCTCCACATCGACCGGATCGTCTACTAGCCCCGTTTGGGCCTGCGACCCGCTCCGGCCCGGGTCGGCGGGGAACTCTGAGCGTGGCCCCGAGGGCTCTAGCTAACCTCGCTCGACGGGAGGGCGCCAGAACCGGAGCTATCGCCGGGGAGCGTGTGTTGGGCGATGAGCGCGGTCACACGATCCGCCAGCTTGTCGAACATCACCTGAACTCGTCGGCGACGGTGATTCGTGGTCGCCTTGTAGAGGGTACGCCCGATGAGGTAGAACACGCCGGCGACCCCGACTCCGGCCCCTAAGCCGATGGCTACGCCGGCCGTCGTACCCAGGCCGAGCCCCGCTGGGATCGCGAACCCCAGCCCGCCGCTGCTGAATCCCACGTGGAATCCGATCGCGGCCTGCGTGGACCGCTCCTCGAGCTGGAGCCGCGTCTCCCCGTGCTCGGCAACGACCAGGATGCTGAGCGAACGAGCTGCGTTGTTCGAGGGCGTCGAGGCCCAGCTCAGCGTGTTCCCGACGGTGCTGGCCTGCCCGGTCATCCCGGATTCAGTCTGAAGAATGGGAACCAGGCTGCCAAACGCCGATGCCGGGAGCTCGCCCGGGATCGTGCGCTCGAGCCGCTGGGCCAGGGGCGCGCCGAGGAATCGGGTCTCGAGGGTGTCGTCCGGCAGCTTGTCCACCTCCGAAGCGGCGATCCGGAGGTTGTCGACGTCGATCCCGGCCTCGAGGGCGATCTCCTCGAGCTCGGCGAGGGTGAGTCCCGAAGGATCGGGGCGGGCCGGGGATTCTCGCTGCATCTGCGCCGCGCGCTTGAGGATCTTGGAGATCTCACGGTCGCCGTAGCGCCGGTGGTCGGGCAGCTCGGGCGTGTTCACTGTGAACCGGTGCTCCCCAGCCCGCCACGGCGATCCGTGGAGATCCCCACCTCGCCCGCTTCCCATGGGAGGACCTCATAACGATTGAGCACGATCTGGGCGATCCGCTCCCCGTGCTCTATCGCCAGCGGCTCCGGGGCAGCGTTCAGCACGAGCACGAACCACTCGTGCGGATAGTCCGCGTCCACGGTGCCGGGGGCGTTCGGGACGATCAGCCCGCGCTTCCACGCCAGCGATGAGCGCATCCGGATTTGCGCCTCGTATCCGCTCGGCAGGCGCGCCTTGAAGCCGGTCGGCACCAGGGCGCGATCGCCCGGCTCGAGCACGAGTCGCAAGCCGTCGTCCGAGGCCTCCGGCATCTCCTTCGACACGTCGCCCGCCGGGCCGCGGTAGACCCTGATCGGTCCGCCCCTGAGGTAGGCGCGAACGTCGTAGCCCGCCGACTCATCCGTCGAGCGGGACGGAACCTGCACGTCGTCCGCGAGGGGCTCGAAGACGACGACCTCGCTCACGCGGCGGCTTCCTCGAGGCGAGCGATCCACTCGGCCGCCTGGTTCATGAACTTGCCGAGCCGCTCGCGCGTCGCCTCGTCTACGAGCATACCGCTCTCGAACGCCTTCCCCGCCCCGCTCAGCAGCACCCTCGACTGCGGCATCACCCGCGCGTTCACCGCCGAGAGCGTTTCCCTCAGCGAGCGCTGTGCGCTCACGGTACCGAGCCGCCCCGGGGACGCACCCATGATCACGACCGGCTTGCCGTCCCACGCCTGGGGCTTCGGCGGCCGCGACGCCCAATCGATCGCGTTCTTCGTCACCGCCGGCATCCCCTGGTTGTATTCGGGCGTCGCGATGACGACTCCGTCGGCCGCGTGGATCGCCCGCTTGAGCGCGGCGACCGGCTCCGGGTCGCCCTCCGCCTCGATGTCACCGTTGTAGAGCGGGACGTCCGCAAGATCGAACACGTCGATCTCCATGTGCCCGGGCGCCACCTCGGTCGTGGCCCGCAACAGAGCACGGTTGAACGACGCCTTTCGCAGGCTGCCCGCGAAGCCCAACATCTTGATCTGCTTCATTCCCCACCCTCTGTCGCGCCGTCGGCCGTCGCCCGCGCAACGAGCTCGCGGGCGGCTTCGAGTTCATCGTGGTTGATCGTGTGGCCGAGCCCCGGGTAGACGCGCATGTCTACCGCACCGCCCATCTGCTCGAGTGCCTCTGCCGATTCGCGAAAGCGTTCGAGCGGAATGTGCGGGTCCCGGTCGCTGCACCCCATTAGTATCGGCGTGCTCTCGAGCGAGCCAGCCCGCGCCAACACGGTTCCAGGCGGTCCGATCATGCCTCCGCTGAACGCGATCACACCCCCATAGCGCGCGGGCGATCGGGCGACGAACTCCGTGGCGAGACAGGCGCCCTGCGAGAAGCCCCCGAGTACCACCCGCTCACGGGGAAGCCCCGCGTCCGCCAGTGCCGCGACGATCGACCTGATTCGGCCCAGAGCGCAATCCAGCCACGGCTGATTTCGTTCGATCGGCTCCATGAAGCGGGCGGGGTACCACGCGAGCCCGGCGGCCTGCGGCGCCAGGGCGGCGACCCCGCTTCCGGCGATCATGTCGGCGAGCGGCAGCATCCCGGCCGCGTCCGCCCCCCGGCCATGCAGGAGCACTAGGGCGAGGTCCGCCGACTCCGGCCGCGTCCCGCCTGTGAGCAGAGGTGTGTTGGCGTGGGGGTCGTACTCGCCCCCGTCGTCTCCGACCCCGAACTCGCCGCTCTCGTTCGTCACTCGACGGCTTCGGCCGTGTCGACGAGTAGCGGAAGCGGCGTCAACGACGCCTCGATCGCCTCGCGGTTCGACTCCATCCAGGGTGGCAGGACGAGCCGCGAACCGAGCGAGTCCGCCGGTTCGTCGACGGCGAATCCGGGTCCGTCGGTCGCGATCTCGCAGAGCTGACCATCCGGAGCCTGAAAGTAGACGCTCCGGAAATATACCCGGTCGATCTCGGGAGTCGTCTCCACGCCGGCTTCCGCGAGCCGCTCTACGAGGGCCGTCTGCTGTTCGCCGTCGACGGCCCGAAACGCGATGTGATGCGTCTGCCCGCTGCCCGGCCGCGCGGGCGAGCCCGCGGCGCCCCACTCGAAAAGCGTCATCGAACTGCCCGGCGCGACGTTCGTCCCATCGTACTCGGCCCAGAACCAGTGCGGCGTCTCGCCGTCATCCTGATTTACGGTCTTCTTCACCAGGCTGAGCCCGAGCCCGCCTTCGTAGAACTCGTGGGCACGTTCGACGTCGTCGGTGATGCCCGAAACGTGATGCACGCCGGTGATCGCCATGCCTGCGTCGACGGTCGGGACCGGCTCGCCATGCGTGAGATCGGCGATCGCCGCCTCGTCTCGCCGACCCCTCAACCGATGGGCGTCGGGCGTGATCACCGCCGTGCCGAGCGAGTCGGCCGGTTCGTCGAAGGCGTATCCGGGACCGGCCGTCGCGATCTCGAGGATCTGCCCGTCCGGATCGGAGAAGTAGATGCTCCGGAAGTACCCGCGGTCATACGGGCCGGTCACGCGAACGCCAGCATCCGTCAGCCGCCGCTTCCACCTGAGCTGCGCCTCGGCGTCCGACACGGACAGCGCCACGTGGTGGACTCCGCCGACTCCGAATCGCCCCCGCGGGAGATGCTTCCACTCGAAGAAGGTCAGGATCGTCCCGGGCCGGCCGCCGTCCAGACCGAAATACAGATGGTACGCCGAAGGATCGTCATGATTGACCGTAATCTTCACGAGGTCGAACCCGAGGAGATCGCGGTAGAAAATGAGCGTTCGCGGGGCGTCCGAGGACACCATCGTGATGTGGTGGAATCCGGCGGTCTTCATCTATCCGTCCATTTGTACAGGGCGTCGATTCTCGCTGTTCAACGTACGAGCGAGGCCCGGGTGAAACGACGCGCCTCCGGCCGCCTCGGGACACGAAGATTCATTGACACATGCCGACCCGAGTGATCACATCAGCGGCGTCTGCCCGCTTCGTCCACACGTTCCAGGGACCGAACATGATCGCAGCGCTTCGCCCCGTGTCCGCCCGTGCCTTCGCGCTTCTTGCAGGCGTAAGTGCCACCCTTGCTGCCGGGAGCAGCCCGCTCCTCGCCCAGGATGAGGAAGCCGATCTACCGCTCGAGCCCGACCGTTCCGTCCCGATCGACATGACGTCGGGGAGCTGGATTTCCCTCGACGTGAGCGCGGACGGAAGCACGATCGTGTTCGACTTCCTCGGCAATCTGTTCACGATCCCGTTAGAAGGCGGAGATGCCACGCAGCTCACCTCCGGGATGGCGTTCGACGCGCAGCCGCGATTCTCGCCAGACGGATCCCACATCGCGTTCACGTCCGACCGCGACGGCGGCCAGAACATCTGGATCATGGCCGTCGACGGGTCGGACACGACGCAGATCTCGAAGGGTGGAGCCAACCGGGCCGAGTCCCCCGAGTGGACGAACGATGGGAAGTACGTCGTAGCCGCGATGGGGAACTTCCGGGGCGGCGCGCTTCCGCGGATCAAGCTGTTTCACATCGATGGCGGCTCCGGCGAGAAGTTGATCGACGAGCCGGAGAACCTCAAGACGATCGGTCCCGCGATGTCCGCGGACGGCCGATACATCTGGTACGCGCGGCGCACTGGAGACTGGACGTACAACGCGCAGTTCCCGCAGTACCAGCTCGAGGCCTACGATCGCGAGACCGGTGAGCGGTACACGAAGTCGTCACGGTACGGGTCCGCGATTCGCCCGACGCTCTCCCCGGACGGTCGATGGGTCGTGTTCGGGACGCGGCACGAAGATCACACGGGTCTGATGGTGCGGGATCTGAACACCGGTACGGAGCGCTGGCTCGCGTACCCCGTGCAGCACGACGACCAGGAATCCCGCGCCACGCTCGACGTGCTACCCGGCATGTCCTTCACGCCGGACTCGCGGTTCCTCGTCGCCTCGTACGGGGGGAAGATCTGGAAGCTCCCGGTAGCGGGCGGGGACGCCGAGGAGATCCCGTTCCGCGTTCGTTTCGACCTCGATCTGGCGCCACGGGTCGACTTCGACTATCCGATCGAGGACACACCGACCTTCAGGGTCCGGCAGATCCGCGATGCGGTTCCGTCACCCGACGGCTCGCGGCTGGCCTTCACGGCCCTGGACAGGCTGTGGGTGTCCGAGGCCGACGGCGCGAATCCGCGCCGGCTCACTACCGCCGACGTCTCGGAGCACTACCCGACGTGGTCGCCGGACGGCGAGTCGCTCGCATACGCCACCTGGGACGGGGAGGAGGGACACCTGTACCACGTCGATTCGGACGGGGGCGATGGAGTCCGGCTGACCTCGAACGCCGGGACGTACTTCACGCCGGCGTGGGCGCCGAACGACCGAATCGTGGCGCTCCGAGGGTTCGTGGAGAGCTACCAGTCGCAGGGAGCGAGCGGCGCGCCCGCCAACGAGATCGTGTGGGTCCCCGCGAGTCCGGACGGAGACGACGGAAGCCCCGCGACGGTGATCGCGCCGAGCGACAGGCGAAACGGGCCGCACTTCGTCGAGGGGTCGGACCGCATCTGGTTCTTCCGGTTCCCTGACGCGCTCGTCTCGGTCCGCTGGGACGGTACGGACGAGAAGGAGCACGTGAAGGTCCGCGGGGCGACACCGCAGGGCTCCCAACAAGGGCTGACCCCGACGAGCCTCAAGATGGCGCCCCGGGGCGACCAGGCCCTCGCCGAGGTCCAGAGACACCTCTACACGGTCACGGTCCCGAGGATCGGGACGACCCCCACCATCAACGTGAGCAATCCGGAGGACGCGTCCTTCCCCGCCAGACGACTCACCGATATCGGCGGCGAGTTCGCGTCCTGGGGGGCGGACGGCCGGACCATCCACTGGTCGCTGGGGAACGCCCACTTCGTCTACAACCTCGACGACGCCGAGGCCCACGAGGACAGCGTGGCGGCGGTTCGACGGGCCGAAGAAGCGGCAGAGGACGAGGGCGGTGAGGAGGGCGAGCCGACCGAGGGCGAGGAGGAGGAGGACGACGAGGAGGAGGACGACGACGAAGAAGAAGAAGAGGACGACGGCTACGAGCCGGCCGAGTTCCGCGTCGTCATCGAGGCGACGCGGGACATTCCTCAGGGGACGTCGATCCTCCGTGGCGGCCGGGTGATCACGATGGTCGGTGACGAGGTGATCGAGAACGCGGACGTGGTCGTCCGGAACAACCGGATCGTCGGAGTCGGGGCCCGCGGCCAGGTCGCCGCGGATGACGACGCGACGATCATCGATGTCTCCGGCAAGACGATCGTCCCGGGGTATGTGGACGCGCACGCCCACCTCCGGGCGCGCGACGGGCTTCACCGGACGGACGTGTGGCCCTATCTGGCCAACCTCGCCTATGGCGTCACGACGACGCGTGATCCCCAGACGGGGAATACCGAAGTGCTGTCGTACTCCGACATGGTCCGGACGGGCTCCGTCCTCGGGCCGCGGATCTACTCCACGGGACCGGGCGTCTTCTGGCAGGACAACATCGACAGCGCCGAGGACGCGAAGAACATCCTCTCCCGCTACTCGGACTATTTTGATACGAAGACGATCAAGATGTACGTGGCCGGGGCGCGAAAGGCGCGGCAGTACATCATCATGGCGGCCCGCGAGCTCGGGCTGATGCCGACGACCGAAGGGTCGCTGAACATCAAGCAGAACCTGACCGAGACGATCGACGGATATCCCGGTCTCGAGCACTCGATCCCGATCTTCCCCGTCTACGAGGACTACGTGAAGCTCTTCGTGGAAACGGGAAGGGTGTACACCCCGACTCTGCTCGTCTCGTACGGTGGCCCCTGGGCCGAGAACTACTTCTATAGCCGTGAGAACCCGCACGACGACGCCAAGCTCCGTCG
>JAOTZH010000018.1 GCA_029861425.1 Gemmatimonadota bacterium | reverse complement strand
GCACGAGCCGGGAGGGGTGGGGTCGCACCGGTCCGTCAGTCTGTCCTGGAACGGGACCGGCTCGGAGAGTGAGGAGCGCGTGGCGCTCGACATTACGATGGAGCCCGACGGGACCACGTTCTCCATGGCGGGTCGATACCGGGGCCACGACATCGAGTACGCGACGACCGACGCGGAGATGACGGTGTCCGTCAACGGTTCGGCCGAGATTCCGGCCGAGATCATGGAAGAGATGCGGCTTCTGCGGGAGGACGGGTTCTTCTGGCGGAGCTACTTCGGCTACCTGGCCGGCTTGCCCATGAAGCTGATGGATCCCGGCACGCACATCGATCCGGATCCGCTCGAAACCGAGTTCATGGGGAAGACGGTGGATGCGATCCGGGTGACGTACGACGCGGACGTCGGCGGAGACACGTGGTATTTCTACTTCGACCCGGACACGGCCGAGGTCGTCGGATGCCGGTTCTACCACGACGAGTCGATCAACGACGGCGAGTATATCGTCTTCGAGGGGCGCGTCGAGGCAGGGGGACTGCGGCTGCCCGCGCGCCGTAGCTGGTATGTGAACGCCGACGACCGATTTCTCGGTTCGGACGAAGTCTCGAAGCTTCTGGTCTCGGGCTAGGTTTCGGCCGTTCCCGCCCGTCGGCGACGCCGCCAACGCGGGAACCAGACCAGGAAGCCGGTCACCGGAAGCGTCACCCCCACGAGGCATGCCAGGAAGGCCGCGACCCGATAGGCACCGCCCATATCCCCCGTGTGAATACGCCCCACCAGCACCGGGAGGCGGGTCCGAAGCGGAATTCGGTCGGCCGGGGTCACGCGCACCAGTCTTCCCTCCGCATCGAGCTGGATGAGGTGGTGGCGGTGGAGATCCCCCGGATCCCCAGCGCCGACCTGGACCCGAAAGCGCGTCGGGGTCCCGACGAGGAAGGCTCGCTGCCAGGGTGCGTCCGGATACAGGCCCCGCGCCGCTGCCCACGCCCGATCGATCGCGGGAGTGTCATCCATGGTCGCGTCCGGGCCGGCCGGGGGAGAGTCCGTCGCCGTCCGACTCGCCTCCGCCGCCGGAGGCGCTGCCGGCGGTGACCCCTCCGGCATGACCCGGCCGAGAATCGAGGCGGTTGTCCCCTGCAACCCGGGGTAGGCCAGCAGAACGCCGGTCAGGCCGAGGATGAGGAGCAACAATGCCGAGTAGAAGCCGAGCACGTTGTGGATGTCGTAGTTGGCGCGTTTGAACCCGCGGCGCAGCTGAATCAGGAACGCCCGGCGCACCGTCCGCCGGTTTGGCCACCAGAGCCACAGGCCCAGGGCGGCGAGAAGCACGAAAACGATGGTCGAGATGCCCACGACCGACTTCCCGATCGCGCCGAGCATGAGATTCGAATGGAAGTGGATCCAGTCGCCGGAAAGCGAATCACTCTCGGGCCGCACCTCGATGACGGACCCATCCCACGGGTCTATGGACGCGATCGTGTTTTCCGAGAACTGCACCTCCGCCCGACGCGTGTCCACGAACCGGATTTCGAGACTCCGCGGCCGGACGTCGGGCATCGTCGCCCTCGCGGCGGCTAGGATCGCGGATGGAGGCAGGAGTGGCGCCCCCGTGTTGGCGCGGCCGATCTGGCCCGCCCGGGCGGTATCCGCCGGCATGGTGATGAGCAGAACCGCGCCGGTCAGGGAAAGCAGAAACGCGACCAGTCCGGTGGCCAATCCCCCCCAGCGATGCAGCTTGAGCACGAGGTCTTTGGTCGACATGAGAACACGTATTTGGCCGACCGCGCTCGGGAACGCAAACGGCCCAGCGGTGTTCTTCTTGTTAGACCCGGGTCGCCGGCGGTGGTGACTGACACACGAACCCACAAAGCCGCCAACCCCTCAGGGAGGTGGCCCGGGTCCCCACCCTCTCAGCTGGACGTGGTCGCGCGAGGTCGTCTCACAGGGCCCTGAGCATCAGCCCCTTCAGGTAGGCGGTCTCCGGGACGTTAAGAACCGCCGGGTGATCCGCGCTGGCGGCGAGCGAAGCGACGACGACGAGGCGGCGGCCCGAGTCCCCGGCGGCCTCCCGCAACATGTCTTCCAATGCGGCTCGGGACACGTGGTAGCTGCACGAGAACGTGAGAAGGTGGCCGCCCGGGGCCAGCGCTCGCATCGCCCGGAGATTGAGCTCCTTGTAGCCCCGGAGGGCACGGGGGAGGGAGCGCTTGTTCTTCGCGAAGGCAGGCGGGTCGAGCACGATCGTGTCGAACGGCGTCTTCGCCTCGTCGATCTCGCGTAGCACGTCGAATACGTTCCCTTCACGGGTCTCGATGCTCTCGATGTCGTTGAGGTCGGCATTGCCCCGAAGCCTCCCGAGGGCGTCGGCCGACTGGTCGACCGCCAGCACCGAATCGCACGCCCCCGACATGTGCAGGGCGAACCCCCCATCGTGGCAGCAGAGGTCCAGGCCGCGGCCCCGCGCCACCTGTCCGGCGAGCCATCGGTTTTCGCGCTGATCGAGGAAGCTCCCGGTCTTCTGACCTCCCCGTAGATCGACCAGCATCGCGACGCCCTCCGACTCGATTCGTGTCGTCTCCGGGATGTCGCCGTGGACGACTTCGATGGCGCGCTCGAGGCCCTCGCGTTTCCGAACGGGAACGTCGTTTCTGAGAATGATCCCGGCGGGCGACAGCTCCACCACGAGAGCGTCGATGATCTCTGCCCGGCGCGTCTCGAGCCCCGCGGAGAGCAGCTGGACCGCCAGGTAGGGTCCGTATCGATCCACGATCAGGCTCGGCAACCCGTCGGCCTCCGCGTGCACCACGCGGTACGCGTCGGCCCCGATCCCGGCCCGGCGGGCGGCTGCCGTACGAATCGCGCCCGCCCACCACTGCGCATCGATGGTCGCTTCGCCACGGTCCAGCATCCGCAGCCGGATCTCGGAGGCGGGCGAATACAGGGCGGGACCGACCTGACGACCCGCCTCGTCCTCGACGCGGACCACACCGGGTCCCGACGCCGACGCCTCGCTGATCACGTCAGATCGATAGATCCAGGGGTGGCCGGCCCGCCAGCGCCGCGCGCCACGGGCCGAGACGATGACCCGTGTCACCAGGTCGCGTCGGCGCCGATGGCGGCCTGGTGAGCGGCGATGTTCTCCGCGATCTGGCCGAAGAGCTCCACGTGCCCGCTTACGATCCGGCGAGACGTCGCCGGGTCCGGCTCGAGGGACCAGTTCCCGTTCTCGAACGAGCCCCCCAGCACGATTCCGTCCCTGCGTGGCATCATGTACAGGCCATTTCCCGGAAGCAGGATGTAGTCGATCTCGGTCTGCGGTCGGACGACCTCGAGCTGTCCCCGGACCGGAACGAGATCCTCGTCTCCGAAGAGCTGGCGGGCCCCGAGTCCGGTGCAGTTGATCACGATCGGCTCCGGGAGCGCGACGAGCTCGGCGACATCCACGAACTCCCGCACGACGATATCCGCCCCCGCCAGGCGGACATCGCGCTCCATCGCGCGAAGGTAGGTGGAGGTCTCCACGATCATCGTCACCACCCTCCGCACGTACGGGGCGGGAAAGGGGTGCTCGTCCGGCGCGAGGTCGCGAATACCGGGGAAGACGTCCGGGATCTCGCGCTCGAGCGCCCCCGCGCCGATCGGGCTCGACGAGAGCGAGAAGTTGTCGATCCAGGAGACGCCGTAATCTGGTCCGACGAGGTCCTGGTAATGCCTGTACGCGAGCCGGGCTGCTCGACGGAACTGGCTCATGAACGCGTCGGTGACCGATCCGGCGGAAAAGACCGAAAAGGGCGACCATTGGCCCGCCGCGATGTTCGAGGTCGTCTCCGGCGGGAGATCGCGCGCATACATCCGGACCTTGAAGCCGTGTCTCTGAAACAGGCGCGCGGTCGCCAGACCCACGGCGCCGCACCCGATGACCGCGGCCTCGCGATGTTCGGTGGAGAGCGCCTCTTCCATCGCCAGGTGGGCGGTGCCCCAAGACATGGTGATGCCGCCGCCGCCATGCCCGTAGTTGTGCACGACGGGCTTGTCGTCGTGCATCTCTGTTCGGAGGACGAACCCCGAGCTCCGGTAGGGCCTCAGGCCCACGATCGTCCGCGTGACGAGTTCGGGCGCGACGTGGACCGCCGCCCAGTCGCGCGTCCAGGGCCGGACGGCCGGAGCCGCGAGTGGATCGGAAGCGACGCTCGCGCCGGCACAACCGCCGAAGACGCCGCCCGCGGCGACGATGCCGAGGCGCCGGACGGCCTCGCGGCGAGGGATCTGCCGAGGCGCCGAACCGGCCGGGAACCCCCGAATCACGGGGCGGAACTCCTCACGAACGTCATGCGGTTCCCGCTGGGGAACAGCAGCGTGAGCGAATCCGCGTCGAGCTCGATCCGCGTGGGCTCTTTTGCCCCCTCCGCACTGGTCTCCATGCGGAGCGGGCTCGCCGCGAGGCCGGCGAGCTCCCGCCCCACCGAGAGGTGGTGGAGATGCTCGAACGTGAGGAGGTCGCCCTGGAGCGTATACCGTCCGCCTTCGGCGGACCCCCGCGCCGGCTCAGCCCCGTCCATGACGAAGAAGAGCACAAGCCAGTCGGTCTGCGTGAAGTGGATCTGACCCCGGACCGCGTGCGTGGCGCCTCCCGACAGGACGTATCCCTGCGCCTCCCAGGATCCCCGAAGCTCCGCTGCGTCCTGCTGGCTGACGGCTGGTCCGGCGAGGGCGGTGAGGCCCAGGCCGAACGCGATCGGGACCCACGCTCGTCGTCGGCGGACGCGGACGCACGGGCTCATCAGGAGCTCAGCGTCTTCACGAGGAGATACCAGTACTGCGCGGACTCGAAGAAGGCGGTCACACCGACCCGCTCGTCCCGACCGTGAGCCCTGATGTCTCCTTCGGGCCCGAACAGCGCGGACACTCCGTACACCGGGATGCCCGCATTGCGAACGTAGAGCCCATCCGTCGCTCCGGTGGACATCGACGGAATGATCGGCACTCCCGGCCAGAACTGCTCTCTCAGGTCGTCGATCACGCTCATCAGGTTCGGGGTGAGCGGCGACGGGGGGCTCGGCGTCGGATCGTTCACGCGCGTGATCGTGATCTGATCATCGTCGAGGATCCTGGCCAACTCGCGGGCGACTTCATCGGTCGAGTTTCCGGGAAGGACCCGGCAGTTCACGGTCGCGTGCGCCGTCTGAGGCAGGGCGTTGTCGGCGTGGCCGGCCTCCAGACGGGTCGTGACGCAGGTCGTACGCATCACCGCGTTGTAGTAGGGGTTCGCGGCCGCGAGCCGGTCGATCGCCTCCGGATTCGCCGGGATATCCGTTGCCGCCAGCATATCCGCGGCCACCGCGGGATCGGTCTCGATCTCGGCGCCGGCCTGGAAGTAGGCGCGGGAGATCTCGTTGAACTGGACCGGCCATTCAGTGGCGGCCAGTCGGTCGAGACCTCGCGTAAGAGCGTAAATCGCGTTGTCCTTCCGCGGGACCGAGCTGTGCCCCCCGGGGTTCTTCACCTCGAGCTGAAAGGTGAGGTAGACCTTCTCGCTCGCCTGCACGTTGAAGTCGAGCGGTCTCCCGTCTCGAAGACTCCCGCCACCCGCATCGGTGTTCAGCGCATACTCGACCCCCTCGATCCACTCGCTACCTTCGCCCATTAGCCACTTGATGCCGCCGCTGGATGTCTCCTCGTCCTGCGTGAGGATGACGATCAGGTCACGGTTCGGGACGAATCCCTCCCGACGGTACCGGATGAAGTTGGCGACAAGCATGGCCGAACCGGCCGTGTTGTCCGTAGTGCCGCGACCGAAGAGCCACCCGTCCTCTTCGCGGAACACGAAGGGTTCGAAAGACCAGTCGGAGCGCAGCGCCGGCACCACGTCGAGGTGCGCCATGAGCAGGATCGGACGTTGCTCCCCAGTTCCCCTGAAGCGCACGACGAGATTCCCGCCGGGCTCGTTCCCACCGACCAATACGTCCTCCGCCGGGAAGCCCGCTGCTCGTAACCGAGCCGCCATGGCTCGCGCCGCGACCACCGTCTCGGGGGTGCTCGAGACGGTGGGGATTTCGATCAGCTCGGCGAAGATCTCGCGCGTCAGAAGGCTGTCGGCCGTCGAGAGGCCGGAGATCTGTCCGGAGGCCTGTTGTGGGGCGAACGCGCAGAGAGCGCCGACGAGCGAGAAGAGAGCGCCGCGGCTTCTGGTTCCGCGGCTGGAGCGTGGGGTCTCCTGCATCTGCCGTCCTCGGAATCGGGTGGCCTGCCGGCTCCTCTGGCCGCCAGACGTCGGGCCGCAAGCTCGCGCCGTCCCGCGAGAACGGCCAGTCCGTTGACGGGTGGTGTGCCGGGCCGGCCTCCTGGACCCCGTCTCGCGATGCCGCCGGGATCCGGGCCAGGCCCGTGGGTCAGTGCGCGCCGTCTACCAGGGGTTCACCCGTCGCCCGCTGCGCACATCGTACAAGTGCCGGGTGTACACACCGGTTCGTCGGGCATCGAAGTGCGTGAGCTCGACGATCCCGGGAACGTCCCGCGACCGGTGAAGAAGCCACGCCCCGAGCGGGACCCGCCGCTGAAGCGAGCGACACGACCCGTGTCTCGGCTGTTGGCCCGGGGGGACCCCGGGGAGCCAGATCCTGCACCGGCCTGCTCGCGGCAGATGGCCGCGGGGCACCGGTAGACGGCGGTAGTTCACCCGCCGGGCGTAGTCGACGTCGAAGTAGACGCCGCCGTAGGACGCGTACGCCGCCTCGTCGTAGTAGACCTCCTCGTGCACGACTCCGGCCCCGGCTCCGTATGCGAAGCCGCAGCCCGCGAACACGGGGAGCAAGGCGGTCCATCCGATTCTGCTCTTCATCACAGCCCCCTTCCCACATGGACAATCGGTAGACTCCGCGGTGCAGGCGCGGGTCACGGACATGCCGTCCACGGGGGGGACGTCCGCCCGACGGTCGCGGCGATGGGCGGGCGAACGTAGCGTCCTGCACCGACTTCCCGATTCGTCCGCCGCCACCGGAGGCAAAACCATGCGTCGCTCGTATCTGGCGATCATCGTGCTCGCAGCATTCGGCCTCGTCCGACCCGACCCCGGTCCAGCTCAGGAGATCGGCCCGCGGAGAGGGTCGCTCGTGATCGTCGGCGGTGCGATGCGCGACACGGCCATCGTCCGCCGGTTCATCGACCTCGCCGGCGGCGTCGATGCCAACCTCGTGGTGATCCCGACCGCCGGCGGCGCCCCGGAATACGACCAGTCCTACGGGGGGCTGGGTGCCTTCAGGACGCTGGGCGCGAACCGCCTGACGGTCGTCCACACGACGGATCCGGCGGAGGCCGATACGGACGCTTTCGCGCGGCCGATCGAGGAGGCTTCGGGGGTGTGGTTCCCGGGCGGCCGTCAGTGGCGGCTAGCCGACGCGTACCTGGGGACGAAGACCGAGGAGGCTCTATGGGGAGTCCTCGAACGGGGGGGCGTAATTGGCGGATCGTCGGCCGGAGCGACCATCCAGGGCTCGTATCTGGCACGTGGCGACACGGGCGGGAACACCGTGATGATGGGGGATCACGAGGTCGGGTTCGGGTTCCTGAAGAACTCCGCGATCGACCAGCACCTGCTGCGGCGTAACCGTCAGTTCGACCTGATCGAGATCGTTGCGGCCCATCCGGAGCTGCTGGGGATAGGGATCGACGAGAACACCGCGATCGTCGTGCAGGGCGATCGATTCGAGGTCATCGGGCAGTCGCTCGTCGCCATCTACGATCACGAGCGGATGATCGGTGAGGAGGGGCGGTTCTACTTCCTGTTCCCCGGCGACCAGTACGACCTGACGAGCCGGACGGCGTATCGCCCGGCTCGCCAGCTCGTGCCGCTCGAACGTGTCGAAGAGCGGCGCTGGCCCCACTGACCGGCTAGGGGACCAGCTCGGGCTGCTGCTTCCGAAGGATGAACAGACCCTCGCGCATGCTCGAGACCAGGATGTTGCCTGACTCGAAGAACGGGTACGTGCTGAACGCGCCCGCGAACCCCGGAACGTCTTCTCCACGGGCCGTATCGAAGTATCCGACCGGCCTGGGGTTCTCCGGATCAGAGATGTCGAACACGCGGAGACCGCTCACGTAGTTCGCCTGGTACATGAAGTTGCCGCGGATATAGAGGTTGTGGTCCGTGGCCTTGTTGTCCGACACATGCTCGGCGGCGAGCACGGGATCATCGAGGTCGGCCACGTCCCACACGAGGGTACGCGTGCCGTCGACGGCTCCCGAAAGCTCATCCAGCTCGTCGTTGAGATAGAAGTACCGGTGGTCCTCGGACAGCCACCCCTGGTGCGAGTAGTTCACGTTCGGATACGAGGCGGAGGCGATCGGAGTCGGGTTGTCCTTGTCCGTCACGTCGCCGATCCCGAGGGCGTTCTCGCTCGCGTTGAAGCAAACCTCGCGACCCCGGTAGTCCTCGTCGGGTCCCTGATACTCGACGCACTGCGCGTCGTGCGTGTAGCCCGTGGAGGCGTTCCCGGTCCCCGGGTCCGCGTAGCAGCCGGCGAACGTGGGGCTCTTCGGATCGCGGACGTCGATCATGTGCAGCGCGCCGCCACACGTCGTCCCACCGCCGCTGTTCCCGACCGCGTAGGCGAAGCCGGTCTGCTCGTTGATGACGATGTTGTGGGCCGAGGCGATCCCGTCGTAGATCGCATCTTCATCGAACTCGACCGGGTCGCTGCCGACATCGCGGAGACGGGTCAGGTCGAACACCTGCATTCCGTGCTGTCCAGCGTTGTCCGCCACGATGAAGGTGTGATTCGCGTGCACCTTCATGTCGCGCCACAGATTCGGATTGGCGCCGTCCGTCAGCGGGAGGCTGCCCAGGTAGCGCGGGTTGGCGGCGTCGGTCACGTCCACGAACGCCGTACCGTCGAATCGCCCCAGGATCGCGTACTCGCGGCCCGTATCGGGGTCCGTCCAGCCCCAGACGTCGTTGATCAGGATGCCACGTCTTCCGCCGACGTCCGGAATCGACATGAACGAGACGAGATCGACCGCCTCGCAGGCGAATCCGGCGGCGGCGCCCTCCTCGGAGCACTTCTGCTCTTCGCCCATGACGGACGGGAGCAGGCCCTCGCCCTCGACGATGCCGCCGGCGAGCGTCCAGCCGTCGGCCTCCCGCTCGTAGACGAATCCGATCCCCTCGAAAAACTCGGCGGCGGAAGCACCGACCACGATCACGTCGTCGCCGCCCGAGACCGCGCTTCCATAGAACCCGAGCAGGCCCGTCGTCTGCTCGCCGAACATGTGGGACTCCGACCACGCGCCGTCGGAACCACGCGTGAAGGCGTACGCCGCGCCGGCCATGCCGTTCGCGCCAGGCGCGCCGACCACCATCTCCTGACCACCCTCCGACATCGAGAGCCCGAAGAAGCTCCCCGGTAGCGGGCTGGCCGGCGTCACCTTGGCGACTTGCCCCCACTCTCCGGCCTCGTCGGGCGCGAACTCGAAGACCGCCCCGCTCGCCTGCGTGTCGAGCGGCGATGAGGCGAACGCGTGGCCATCCGACAGCGCCACGGCGAGGCCGAAGGCGCCGCCGCCGGTGGGGGTCAGCCGTCCCGCCTGCGCCCAGTCGGCTTTCCCGCCACGCAACACGACCGCCGTACCGGCCTGGAACTGCGGCGCTCCAGCCAGGGAGTTCAGGCTGAACGGCCCCGGCGCGCCAATGACCGCGAGGTCGCCCTCGATCGCGACGGCGGCCCCGTAGTTCGCGTCGGCCGACATGCCTTCCGCGGGAATTTCCACGTGCTCGACGGCGCCGCCGTCCGTCACGTAGAACGAGTACGCCGTCCCCGCGGTCCCGCGCCCCGGGGCGCCGACGATCAGGTTCTGATCGATGTACGCCAGGGCCTGTCCGAACCGGTCGCCCGGCTCGAGACCCGGAGGTGCGAGTCGGTCCATCTGAGTCCATCCATCCGCGTTGCTGGCGAACACGTAGACGGCGCCGCCGTCGTCGCGGGTGGGTGAGCCGACGAACATCAGGTCCCCCCCGGCCGCGATCGCACGACCGAAGCCGTCCCCTACGTGGCCATCGTCGGCCGCGACCATGGCCGTCTCCTCCCAGCCGTCCGCGGTGCGGGCGAACACGTGCGCCGTGCCGGCTTCGGAACCCGGCATCGGGAAGAGATCGCTCTGCCCCGGACGACCGACGAACACCCGGTCGCCGGACACGACGGCCGAGCTGCCAAACCCGAGCAGTGCGCCCGCGAAGGACGGCTGATCGGGGGAGACCCGCGTCTGCGCGGAGATCTCGCTCGCCAAACCGAACGAACCGAGACCGCAGACCAGGAGGGTCGCGAGAAATCGATGAAAGCGGTGCATTTGAGGCTGCTCCAGGTCAGAACTGAACGGGGGGACCCCCCGAGATGTGGTGAAGGGCGACAAGATAGCGCCGGTCAAGCGGAGATCATACGCCGATCGAACCGGTTCGATCCCCTCGGCATCACTGCCCGCCGGGATCGAGGATCTCGTCGATCCGGACGACGATGTCCTCCAGGTGGATGCGGGTCATGCGGTCGTTGGTCAGGCGCCCCCACCGCGCTGTCTCGTCCCGCAAGTCGCCGAGCTGAGCGCGGACCAGCGGCCGGATGTCCGACTGGCTCACGTCGACGGTGGTACGCCACAGGAACGGACTGTTCGGGAGCGCGGTCGGCTCCTCGGTGAGAAGCCACTCGAGCCGCTCGACATGAGCGCGCTGCAGGGCCCTCCGGTACGGGTCGATGGGGCTGGCCTGCCGGAGCTCGGACCAGATGCCCGCCTTCACGTCCTCCAGGAAATCCGCTTGCGTGTACGCACCCGGGCCCTCGTGGAGCTCCATCTCCGCCATCCGCTGCATCCGGCCGGGGTCGAGGAGCCCCCTTAGTAGCCCGGACTGGAGTACGCGGACGCGGTCGACGCCTCCCGCGTGCTCGATCCGGCGCAGGATGTCGGTGTCGTCGAGCCAGCCGGCGCCCTCGAACACCTCATCGACGAGAAACGCCACCGCCGCGCGCTGGTCCGCGCTCGGGACGGGCTCGTACACGGGCCCATCCTGATCGCTCGCCTTCAGCACCTCGTACATGCCGCCGACGACCGTCAGCACATGTCGGACGTATCGATTCCACTGACCCACGAGCTCACCGTAGAGCTCGGCCAGATCGCCATAGTCTTCGCCATCTGTTGCCGTCCATTCGATCAGATCAGGCATCACGGCCCGGAGGTTGGCGATGCCGTATCCGCTGGCGGCGACGGGATCATCTCCCATGTCCTCGGTCTGCTGACGCGGGTCGACGAGCAGCCCTCCGCGCTGCGGCGCGTAGCGGTATATGGGGTCGTCGGCCTTCTCCCGGATCCAGGCATCCAGAATCGGTCGCTCATCCTCCGGTGTCGCCGCCTCCGGGAGCAGCCGGTAGCCCCAGTTGATCGAGTAATGGTCGTAGGGGCCGATCTGCCGGATGTAGGCCGCCCCACGGATCCCGTCCCCGGGCTGCGCGATGTAGTTCTGGCGGGCGTAGTCCATCACCGAGGGCGCCACGCCCATTCGACCGGCGAAGCCGGCGTTCCTCAGCGAATCGACCGGGTAGGCCGAGCTCGAGATCATGTTGTGGGGGAGGCCCAGCGCGTGCCCCACCTCGTGCGCGATCACTTGCCGCATGGCCTCGCACATCATGCCCTCGTCGATCGGCAACGACCGCGCGAGCGGGTTCGAGGCCCCCGTCTCGAGCATGATCCGGTTCCTGTAGGACCTGAGATGGTTGTGAAACCAGACGATGTCGCTCTCGATGATCTCGCCCGTGCGGGGGTCCGAGGTGCTGGGCCCCATGGCGTTTCGCACCATACTCGCGGCCCACCGGACGACCGAGTGACGCACGTCCTCGCCGCTCCACTCGGGATCCTCATCGGGTGTGGGAGCATCCCGCGCGATGATCGCGTTGCTGAATCCCGCGGTCTCGAACGTGGGCCCCCAGTCCTCCACGCCCTGCCGCACACAGGACCTCCACTGGGTCGGTGTCGCCGGATCGAGGTAGTAGACGATCGGTTTCACCGGGTCGACAAGCTCGCCCCGCCGGTACCCCTCGGCATCGGTCGGCTCGAGCCGCCACCGCCGGATGAAGCTCTGCGTGCCCGCCTTCTGGGTCTCGAGGCCGAAGTTGATCTGATCGATCGAGAAGTAGCCCACGCGCGGGTCGGCGTACCGGGCTCGCATCGGCTCCTCGGGGAGGAGCACCATCGACTGGTGCATCTGGAGCGAGATCGTCCCCGTGTTCGTGTCCGATGGGGGGCGTGTCGCCTCGTAGGTAAGAGTGTGTCGGACGTCCACGTTCAGCGGGAAGGCCCGCGCGTATTCGATGAACGTCCGGTCCGGATCGACTCTGCGGACCTGGTACTGCTGCCGCTGCCCGCCTGACAGGGGGCCGATCGCCGGCACATCGGTCACGAAGAAGTCCGTGACGTCGATCACATACGTCGTGTCCGTCATCACCGTCTCGGCGGCGTCACCGGCCCCGCCCTCATCCTCGCCGTCGGCTCCGCCCGGTCCGAACGCTTCGACCGGGAACGCTTCGAGGATCGGGGCGAAGTTGTTGTTCACGACGGAAATGCTGATAGGGAGCGAGTCGTCCGCGACCTGCTGGAAAGAGTATTTGCGGAGCAGGATGTCGTTCTCGCGACGCTCCCAGCGGACCACCTGTTCGGCCGTCTTGCTTCCGGCCGGCGTGAACCCTCCGAGCCCCGCCGGAAGCCGCGCGATGCGGCTGATCAGCAGCATGTCGCGGGCGAGCAAGGAGTCCGGGATCTCGAAGAACGTCTTCCCGTCCACCGTGTGGACATCCAGCATCCCGGCGTCGGTTACCGCGTCCTCGGTGATCACGCTGTCGTATGCGGCCGGCCCCTCGTCGTCGCCTCCGCGCGGCCCCCTGGAGCCTGACGCGTCACCGGGCGACGGCCCGGTCGTGGGTGGGGCCGAAGGGGTCGAGCACGCGGCGACGGCGAGAGAGACGAGAAACGCGAATCGCGGGATGTGAAAGCGTGAGCGAGGGGGCATCGAAGGTCTCCGCCGGGGTGATGAGCCATTCGTGGCGCGGGTTTCGTGGAACCAAGCGACGCGTAGGGGCGGACGCAAGACGAGCGGTCGATCGTCTGGTGAAGCCACCTGTCGCTCCGTATCGTGTCGGCCCCGACCCCAGGACGAGGGTAGCGCATGCCCGATCAGTCCAACACGGCCGGCCGCGGCGACTCTTCCGCCGACGGCCGCGCACAACGCGGTTTGGCTCGTGAGTCCGCGCTGCTGAGGCTCAGCGCGGCGATCGCCGCATCCACCGACGAGAGCGAAGTCTGCCACAACGTCGTCGAAGGCCTCCGCGACGAGTCTCTGGGCTTCCATTTCGTGGCGATGTTCCTCATCGAAGGGGACGCGCGCGAACGCGTTCTCCGTGCCTCCGTCGGGTGGTCGGGGCTCGCCGACGGCTGGAGAATCCCCGAGGACGAGGGGCTGAGCGCGCTTGCCGTCAAGGCCGAAGCGCTGCGGTACACGCCCGACGTGACGAAGGAGCCGCTCTACGTGCCCGGACTGAGCTCCGGTTCCGAGGTCGACGTCCCGCTCATACTGGACGCGGAGGTGGTGGGAGTCCTCGTAGTCGAAAGCGAGACGACGGAGGCGTTCGACGACGCCGACCTCGAGATCCTCACGGCCGCGGCCGATCTCGCGAGCATCGCGATCGGTCGCGCCCGCCTCACGGAGCAGCAGAGCCGGCTTCTGGCCCGCGAGCGAAGACGCTCGGAGGAACAGAGCGCGTTGTTCGACACGCTCGCGGATCTCACGTCCGAGCTCGATCTGTCGAGTCTGCTCGACTCCGTACTCGGCAGGGCGACGTCCGTCCTGGGCGTGAGCGGTGGCGAGCTCGCCATCTACCACGACGAATCGGAGGAGCTCGAGATCGTCGCGCACCGCGGCGCAACCGAGGTTTCGGTCGGGACCAGGATGGCGCTGGGACAGGGTCTCATGGGCGAAGCCGCGGCGTCTCGGGAGGCGCTTGTCATCGACGACTATGCGAGTTGGGAGGGGCGTCTCGACCGGTACGCCGATATCGAGGTCCACGCTTCCGCCGTCGTCCCACTCGTGATCCGGAACCGGCTGGTCGGAGCGATCAACTTCTGGCACTCCGACCGCGAACGGCAGTTCGCGGGGGACGACATGCGGCTGCTGGAGCTCTTCGCCCGTCAGGCCGCGGTCGCCATCGACAACGCTCGCATCTACGCGGTTGCCCAGAACCGTAAGCAGTACTTCGAGGAACTGGTTGGGAACAGCCCGATCGCGATCGTCACGCTGGATCGGGATCACCATGTGATCGCCTGCAACCCCGCGTTCGAGGCCCTGTACGGGTACCGTGAGTCCGAGCTCATCGGACAGAACCTCGACGACCACATCGCGACCGACGAGAGCCGAGCCGAAGCGCAGCAATACACGAAAGCCGCGGGAGACCGGGCTGTCGCGGGCATCGGACAACGTCGGCGCAAGGACGGATCGCTGGTGGACGTGCAGATCCGCGCCGTGCCGGTCATCGTCGGCGGCGAGCGTGTCGGCATGATGGGCCTCTACAACGACATCACCGAGCTCCTGGCGGCGCGTCACGATGCCGAGGCCGCGAACACCGCGAAGAGCCGGTTCCTCGCGAGCATGAGCCACGAGCTACGCACGCCGCTCAACGCGATCATCGGCTATAGCGAAATGCTCCAGGAGGATGCGGAAGACACGGGACAGGACGACTTCATCCCGGACCTCCAGAAGATCCACGGCGCCGGCCGGCACCTGCTCACGCTGATCAACGACATCCTCGATCTGTCGAAGATCGAGGCCGGCAAGATGGAGCTGTTCGTCGAGACCTTCGACATTGAAGAGGTCGTCGACGGCGTCGCCTCGACCGTGACTCCGCTCGTCGAGAAGAACTCGAACCGGTTCGTCATCGATTCGGCGGAAGGGCTCGGCGAGATGACGGCGGACGTCACGCGTATCCGGCAGATCCTCCTCAACCTGCTCTCGAACGCGTCCAAGTTCACCGAGAATGGCACGATCACACTGACTGTCGGCACGGATCCGGTCGCGGACGGTGCACGCGGCGAACAGGTCGTCTTTTCGGTTCGAGATACCGGGATCGGCATGGACGACGAGCAGGTCAGCCGGATCTTCGAAGCCTTCGCTCAGGCCGAAGCGTCGACGACCAGCAAGTTCGGCGGCACCGGGCTCGGACTCGCGATCAGCCGCGAGTTCTGCCGGATGATGGGTGGCGATGTCGAGGTGTCGAGCACGCCCGGCGAGGGGTCCGTGTTCACCGTCAGACTTCCAAGGGCGATATCGGTCGAAGGCATCGCGTCCGAAGACCCGAGCCCGGTCGACGAGTCGTCGGCGGAAGCGGCGGAGAGGGTCGATCTCCCGGTCGCCGACGGAGCGACCGTTCTGGTGATCGACGACGACCCCGCGGTTCGGGACCTGATCAGCCGCACGCTCCGAAAGGAAAACCTCCGTGTGCTTCAGGCCGAGACGGGCGAGGAAGGGCTGGAGCTCGCGCGAAGTGAGAAGCCGGCGGCGATCACGCTGGACGTGCTGATGCCGGGCATGGATGGGTGGGCGGTGCTGACCGCGCTCAAGGCAGATCCAGAGCTGTCGGACATCCCGGTCGTGATGGTGACCATCATCGATGACCGGAACCTCGGCTACTCGCTCGGCGCGTCCGAATTCCTGTCGAAGCCGATCGACAGAGGCCGTCTGGTCGAGGTCCTTCGCCGACACCTCGGGGAGGAGCGCTCCTCCGTCCTCATCGTCGAGGACGACGCGACCACGCGTCACCTCATCCGTCGCACCCTGGAGGGCGAGAACGTCGACGTGCTCGAGTCGGAAAACGGTCGGGCGGCCCTCGAGGTCCTCCAGGAGACCACTCCCGGCCTGATCCTGCTCGATCTCATGATGCCGGAGATGGACGGGTTCGATTTCCTGGATGAGCTCCGTGCGCGGCCGGAGATGCATGACGTTCCGGTGATCGTGATCACGGCGAAGGAGCTCACCGTCGAAGACCGCCGGCGGCTGAACGGCGGCGTGGAGCAGGTGTTCGAGAAGCGGGCCTTTGCCGTGGAAGAGCTGCTCGCCGAGGTACGGCAGGTGGTCGCGACGCGGGTCGGGTCATGAGTCGCCACTGCCCGGGGTCCCGGGAGCTGGGGTCGTGAACGGCAACGACGCCGCCCGGCGTCAGGGCGCGCTGCTCCGGCTTACGACCGAGATCGCGGCGGCGCGGGACGAAGCCGCGGTCTATCGCTCGCTCGTCCACGGGCTTCAGGACGAGGCGATCGGCTACAGCTTCCTCGGTGCGTTCGTGGTCGACGAGGACACCGGCGACCGGGTGCTGCAGGCGAGTATCGGCTGGCCGGACGCTCCCGACCAGTGGCGCATCCCGGCCGGCGAAGGCCTGAGCTCCAGAGCGATCGAGGACGGCGAGCTCCACTACACCGCAGACGTCCGCGGGGAGTCGGGGTACCTGCCGAGCCTGGCGAGCGGGTCGGAGATCGACGTGCCCCTGAGGGTCAACGGCATGACGATCGGCGTGTTGGTGGTCGAGAGCTCCGAGCCCGCCGCGTTCGGCCCGGACGACTTCGAGATCCTCACGGCAGCGGTGAATCAGGCCGGGATCGCGATCGGCCGCGCGCGGCTACTCGAGCAGGAGCGCGAGCGGGTCGAGGAACACCGGGCCCTTCTCGACACGATGAGCGATCTGTCTTCCGAGCTGGAGCTCGAGCGAGTCCTCCAGGCTGTCCTCGCCCGTGCGGTCACGCTCATCGGCGTGACGGGCGGCGAGGTCGCCATCTGGGACGAAGATGCTCAGGAGCTCGTGATCGTGGCGAGCGAGAAGGTGGGCGTGGACTCGATCGGGGTGCACATCGCGCTCGGCGAAGGGGCGATGGGACACGTCGCAGAGACGAACGAGCCGCTCATCATTCCCTCCTATCACGAGTGGCTCGGGAAGTCGGTGCAGTACGAGGACGTTCTCGTTCACTCGGTCATGGCCGCGCCGCTCATGATCGGGCGACGGCTCGTCGGCGCGATCGCCACCGTGCATGCCGACCCCGACCACGTGTTCGACGAGGAAGATCTCCGGCTCCTCAACCTCTTCGCTCCGCAGGCCGCGATCGCGATCGAGAACGCGCGGCTCTACACGGCGGCTCAGAACCAGCGGGAGTACTTCGAGACGCTGGTCTCGAACAGCCCCGTCGCCATCGTGACGCTGGACGCCGAGCACGAGATCGTCTCCTGCAACCCGGCGTTCGAGACGCTGTTCGGTTACAGCACAGAGGAGGCGGTGGGCCGGAAGCTCGACACGCTGATCACGACCGAAGAGACCCGTTCCGAGGCGATCGGCTACACCACGGAAGCGCTCGATCGCCCCATTCACGGTATGGGACGCCGCAACAGGAAGGACGGCTCCACGGTCGACGTCGAGGTCCTCGGCGTCCCCGTCCTCGTGGAGGGCGAGCGCGTCGGGCTGATGGGCATCTATCACGACATCACGGAGCTTCTGGAAGCAAGGCGCGAGGCCGAGGCCGCGAACAGCGCCAAGAGTCGCTTCCTCGCGAGCATGAGCCACGAGCTGCGCACGCCACTGAACGCGATCATCGGCTACAGCGAGCTTGTACAGGAGGAGATGGAGGATCTCGGCCAGGGCGACCTCACGGCCGATCTCGAGAAGATCCACACCGCCGGGAAGCACCTGTTGTCGCTCATCAACGACGTGCTGGATCTCTCGAAGATCGAGTCGGGGCGGATGGAGATGTTCTACGAGACGTTCGAGGTCGCCGAGATGATCGACGACGTGCTGACCACCGCGCGGCCGCTGATCGAGAAGAACCAGAACGACTTCGATCTCCGGTACGAGGGTGAGCCGGGGCAGATGAACGGTGACCTGACGAAGGTCAGGCAGATGCTTCTCAACCTCCTGTCGAACGCGAGCAAGTTCACGGAAGCCGGCACGATCGGGCTCGCCGTGTCCCGCGCGGGAGAGGGAGACACGGAGACAATCGAGTTCAAGGTGACGGACACGGGGATCGGGATGTCTCCGGAGCAGTTGGAACGCGTGTTCGAGGCCTTTTCGCAGGCCGAAGCGGCCACTTCCAGCAAGTACGGCGGGACGGGTCTCGGTCTGGCGATCACGAAGCGGTTCTGTCGGATGATGGGCGGGGACGTAAGAGTGGAGAGCGAGCTGGGGGTCGGATCCGCGTTCACCCTCCTCCTGCCCGCCAACGGTACACAAAGCGGGGAGAGTGATTCGCCGATGACGGAGACCGACTGATGCCGAGGATTCTCCTGGTCGAGGACAACGAGATGAACCGCGACATGCTGTCACGGCGACTGACCCGCCGTGGCTTCGAGGTCGCGATCGCCGTCGATGGACGAGAGGGCGTCGAGCAGGCGTCGACGGGCGAGTACGACCTTGTACTGATGGACATGAGCCTGCCCGAGATCGATGGGTGGGAGGCCACGCGTCAGCTCAGGGCCAATCCGGACACGGAGTCGCTCCCGATCATCGCCCTGACGGCGCACGCGATGGCCGGAGACCGTGAGAAGGCGCTCGAGGCGGGGTGCGACGACTACGACACCAAGCCGATCGAGCTCAAGCGGCTGCTCTCCAAGATCGAAGCCCTCCTGCCAGACGGGTCATGAGCTCCTACTCCCCGGAGTCCGGCGTCCCCGAGGCCGCCAAGCAGCTGCGTCACGAGCTTCGCACGCCCATCAACCACATCGTCGGGTTCGCGGAGATGCTGCTGGAAGACTCCGAGGGAGAGGCCCACGCCGCCCGTCGGGGGCAGATCGAGGCGATCATCGGCGCGGCGGGCGACATCCTGAAGGAGATCAACACCGCCTTGCCGCCGACGCTCTCCGAGCCGTCCGACGAGGACGTTCGCGCCCTGTACGCGGCGTTCCAATCCCCACGAGAGCGCGTGCTCGCGTCGGTCGAGGCCCTGAGAGGCATGCCCGACGTGGCCGCCGACGAGGGGTTCACCGGAGATCTCGAGCGTATCCGGGAGGCGGCGGAGAAGCTCGCGCCGCCGGGCATCGCGACCGCCGAGCGGGAGTCGTCCCGACAGGCTACGGACGCGGACCGATCGGCGGAGAATGGTCGAGCGCGGATCCTGGTGGTCGACGACGACGAGAACAACCGGGAAGTCCTGCGACGCCGACTGGAGCGGGAAGGGCACGCACCGGAGTGCGCCGTAAACGGTGTCGAAGCGCTCGAACGAGTGGCCGAGTCGCCCTACGACCTCGTGCTGCTCGACGTGATGATGCCCGAGATGGACGGATACGAGACGCTCGACCGGCTGAAGGGCGACCCGTCGACACGCGATATCCCGGTGATCATGATCTCCGCCCTCGACGATATCCGGAGCATAGTGCGGTGCATCGAGAACGGTGCGGAGGACTATCTGCCGAAGCCGTTCGACCCCGTCCTCCTGCGGGCGCGGATCGACGCGTCCCTCGAAAAGAAGCGCTTTCGCGATCAGGAAGTCGACTACCTCCGGCAGGTCGACCGGGTGATCGAGGCGGCGGCCTCCGTCGAGGCAGGGGCCTACGATCGGGGCTCGCTGACGGAGGTGGGACACCGGGCGGACGCGCTCGGACGGCTGGCGAGGGTCTTCGATTCGATGGCCGGCGAGGTCCGGGCACGCGAGACGCGACTCCGAACCCGCGTTCGCGAGCTGCGACAGGAGATCGACGCGGCACGCGGCGCCGGTACGGTCGCCGAGCCCTTCGAGGGCGGACAGCTCCAGGCGGGGGAGACCTTTGCCGAACGGTACGAGATCGCCGGATTGCTGGGGCACGGCGGCATGGGTGCGGTATACCGGGCTCGCGATCTCGAGCTCGAGGAAGACGTCGCGATCAAGATGCTCCGGCCGGAGTTCATCGCGGACGCGGAGTCGCTCGAGCGGTTCAAGACGGAGATCAAGCTGGCCCGTCGGATCTCCCACCCGAACGTCGTGCGCACCCACGATTTCGGCGAGGCGGATGGAGTACGGTTCCTGACGATGGAGTTCGTGGAAGGACTGACGCTCAGAGACCTGATCGACAGCCGTGGAAAGCTGGGGGTCTCAGCGGTCCTCGCCGTCGCCGCCCAGCTGGCCGAATCGCTCGCCATCGCGCATGCGCAGGGAGTCGTCCACCGCGACATCAAGCCGCAAAATCTCCTCCTCGACGAGGAGGGCGTGCTCAAGGTGATGGACTTCGGGGTCGCATGTCTGTCCGAGCGGTCCTCGACGCTGACACAGGCCGGCGCCCTCGTCGGGACGCCCGCCTACATGTCACCTGAACAGCTGATCGGCGAGCACATCGATGAACGCAGCGACCTCTATTCGGTCGGGGTCGTCCTGTACGAGTGCCTGTCCGGGCGTCCCCCGCTGGACGGAGGATCGGCGATCACGCTGATCGCGAAGGTCCTGGGGGAAGAGCCGCCGCCGCTCGGCGAGTTGGCCGAAGGTACGCCCGACGCCGTTTGCGCCCTGATCCACCGCCTGCTCGCCAAGAACCCGAATGACCGGGTGCCGAGCGCGGCGGCCCTGGGGGGAGAGCTCTCCCGAATGAACTGAGGGGCCGACGGCTCCGTCCAGGCGGACGCCGTCGCCTTAGTCGCGGCCCTCTGCGATCGCCCCGGGGAGCTCGAACTGGAACGCCCGCGGGCGGCAAGGGGTTTCGCGGGTCCGGCTCGCTGCGCACCGTAGCGCCATGACGAGAACCCTTCGCTTCGAGGCGGTGCTGACTCCGACGGGGATCGAGCACGGTCGCGCGGTCTCCTTCGACGCCGACGGCGTGATTACGGGGGTTGCCCCGGCCGATCCCCCGTGGGATGGATTCCTGGCCCTCCCCGGAATGCCGAACGCCCACTCCCACGCGTTCCAGCGGGCCCTGACGGGACGGGGCGAAGCCGCTCTCGGAAACGACTCCTTCTGGAGCTGGCGCGAGGAGATGTACCGCCTCGCCAACTCCCTCCAGCCCGAGGACGCGTACTCGGTGGCCCGGATGGCGTTCACCGAGATGCTGGCGGGCGGTTTCACGCACCTCGTGGAGTTCCACTATCTCCTGCACGGCGTGGACGGGTCGCGCGGGCCCGAGATGACGGACGCCGTCTTGCGCGCCGCGGACGCCGTCGGCTTGCCGCTCACGCTGCTCCCGGTCTACTACCGCACGTCAGGCTTCGACGCTGCGCCGGCGGAGGCGGAGCAGCACCGCTTCGTCCACGAGTCGCCGGAGGAGTTCCTCGCGGCGGTCGCGCGCCTGGGTGAAGCGGTCGGTGGGGTGGCACCCCATTCGCTGAGGGCGGTCCCCGCCGCGGACCTCGCCGAGCTCGTGGAGGGGGCGAGCGGGCTGCTCGGCCCCGAGGCGCCCCTCCACATCCACGTCAGCGAGCAAGCCACGGAGGTGGAGGAGTGCGGCCAGCGGTTCGGGAGAACGCCGATCGAGCTCCTGTTCGACCACGTCGAGGCCGGCCCGCGATGGAATCTCGTTCACGCCACCCACGCGACCCCCGGCGAGCGCGTCTCGATCCGCGAGTCGGGTGCCGGAGTCGTCCTTTGCCCGCTCACCGAGGCGTACCTCGGGGACGGCATCTTCGAGGCTCGCGAGCATCTCGAGGGAGGCGGTGTGGCGGCGATCGGGACGGACTCCAACGTTCGGATCTCGGCGATCGAGGAGCTCCGCGTCCTGGAATACGGACAGCGGCTCCGCGACCGGATGCGTGCCCGTCTCGGCGACGCTACCGGGGTCGGGGCGGCGCTCTGGAGCCGCACCGCCGAGGGCGGTGCCCGAGCCTCGGGGCGACCCGTAGGCCGTCTCGAGATCGGCGGTCGCGCCGACATCATCGTCCTGAACGGGGAGGCCGCCGCGCTCGCCGGCCACCGCCCCGAAACCGCGATCGACGCGTGGCTCGTAGGGGGAGACGCGCGTGACATCGCGGCCGTGTATGTGAAGGGGGACCGGATGGTCGAGCACGGAGTGGTGGCTCACGAGGAGGAGACGCGGGCGGTGTTCGCGGCGACGATGCGCCGGCTCCGCCCCTGACACCCTGTCTCGACGCCGGCTGCGTTTACGAGACAGAACGGCCCGCCTTCGATACGGAAGGCGGGCCGTAAAGCCTCACTCCGCTGAAGCCCGGCCGGCGGCCGGGTAGCTGGACGGGGTTCTCGTCAGGGGGCGGCCTGTTCGAGATCCATCGACCATTCTCCGAGGGTCGCGAGTCCGTTCATCCGGGCGCGGTGTCGGAACGCCGACTGGGCGCTCGGGTTGTTGTCCAGACTTCCGCCCCATGCTTGAAGCGGCGCGGCCTGGAGGGCACGGCCGTAGGAGAAACTGAGGTTCCAGGGCATCTCGTATCCGGCGTTCATCGCGTTCAGGTGCGCGGTCGCCTCGACGTCCGACTGGCCCCCCGAGAGAAAGACGACGGTCGGAACCGCAGCCGGCACGCCGCGCTTGAGACACTTCACGGTCTTCTCCGCGACCTCCTCGACCCCGGCCTGAGTGCCGCAGAGCTTGCCCGACAGGACCATGTTGGGCTTCAGCACGGAGCCCTCGAGCAATACCTGCTGTTCGGAGAGCGCCCTGTACGTCGCCTTGAGAGTGGCCTCGGTCACCTCGAAACAGCGGTCGATATCGTGGTCGCCGTCCATGAGGACTTCGGGTTCGACGATCGGGACGAGCCCCTGCTCCTGGCTAAGGGCCGCCATTCGGGCCAGCGCGTGGGCGTTGGCGAGGATGCAGTACCAGCTCGGCATGCCGGGTTCGCCGCCGCGCCCGATGTCGATGACTGCCCGCCACTTCGTGAATCGGGCGCCGAGGTCGTAGTACTCGGCGAGCCGCTCCCGGAGGCCGTCGAGACCCTCGGTGACTTTCTCGCCGGGGGCGCCCGCCAGATCCTTCGCACCTTTGTCGATCTTGATGCCCGGGATCGAGCCCGCATCCGAGATCAGCTGCACGAGCGGAGTGCCGTCGGCGGCGGACTGTCGGAGCGTCTCCTCAAAGAGGATCACGCCAGAGATGTGCTCCTGCAACGCATCAGAGGTCCGGAACAGCATCTCGCGGTAGTCACGCCGCTTCTCTTCCGTTGACTCCACGCCGATGCTGTCCAGTCGCTTCGCGATGGTCCCGGTGCTCTCATCGGCCGCGAGAATCCCTTTTCCTCTGGCTCCCATCGCCTGTGCGATTTCGACGAGCTGGTGGTTCATGAGTCCCTCACCCTTGATTCGTGCAGATACGTTCGATCGCTAGCCAGCCACCATGGAAAGGCCACAAAGGGCCGTTCCGACGATCCGCGGCATGCAAGATGATTGCCGGTTCGAGACACGCCTGCTGGTCGGCGCGTTCCAACCTGTTAGAATCCGAATGTGTGCGGCCGGTAACGTGGACGTCAACGCGGGAACAGGCGGCGTGACTCCGACGACACCGGCCCCTGAGGAGCGCGTCGAGGGGGAAGGCGGAGGGTGAACGAAGGGCCCACGGATCGGGTCGAACGCTGGCTCCTGGGCTGGTCGCGGTCGGTGCGCCGACACGCCCGCCTTATCATGCTCGTGACCCCCTTCGTCACGGGGCTCCTCGGTTGGCATGCGGCCCGCACCCTGCGGGTGAACACGGACACCTCGAGCATGGTCTCCGACGACCTCGAGTACCGCCGGATCCAGGCGGCGTACGAGGCAGCGTTCCCCGGCAACGAGCAGGAAATCGTCGTGGTCCTGACCGGTGAGACCCCCTGGCTCGCCGAGGACGCCGCCCGAAGACTCGCCGGAGCACTGCGAGCGGACACCGCGGTATTCGCGGAGGTGCACTCCCCCGGCGTCGGAGAGTACTGGGATCGTCACGGTCTCATGTATCTGGCCCCGGACTCGCTCTCGGCACTGGCCGACCGGCTCGAGTCTTCGGCTCCGCTTCTCCTGGATCTCGAGGCCGATCCCACGCTCGATGGGCTCGCGACCGCGCTCCAGCGGGCTTTACGGGACTCGGCCGGGAGCGATTCGGCCGATGCAAACGCGCTCGCCCCGATCCTGGGACTGTTCACGGCCACGACCTATGCGGCGTCGGAAGGTCGTCAGGCGCACGTCCCGTGGAGCGCGATCGTACAGGGTCGAATGCCCAGCCTCCAGGACCGCCGGCGGACCCTCACGGTGCGCCCACGGCTCGAGTTCGAGAATCAGGTGCCAGGCCGATTGGCGATCTCGCGGATTCGCGAGGCCGCGCGAGGTCTGCGGCTGGTCGAGCGAAACGGTGTGCGCATCCGTCTCACGGGAAAGGTCGCGATCGAGTCGGAGGAGATCGTCGACGCCATCGACGGCGTGGCGACGTCCGGATTCCTGGCCTTGGCTCTCGTCTCGTTGATCCTGTATCTGGCGCTGCGATCGGCTCGCCTGATCGCGGCCGCGCTCGTCACCCTCGGGGTCGGACTGGTGACGACCGCCTTCGCCGCGGCGGTCCTCGTGGGTCAGCTGAACCTGATCTCGGTCGCGTTCACGGTGCTGTACATCGGCCTCGGGATCGACTACGCCATCCACCTGATTCTCCGGTACACGTCCCGACTTCGGGCGGGTCACGATCAGGCGGCCGCGGTCGATTCCGCCGTCTCGCAAGTCGGGCCGTCCCTCGGAATCTCCGCGTTGACGACCGCCGGCTGCTTCTACGCGTTCGTTCCAACCGACTTCACCGGGGTCTCCGAGCTCGGGGTGATCGGCGGCACCGGGATGTTCGTGAGCTTCGTGGCCACCGTCACCATCCTGCCCGCGTTCCTGTCCGTATTTCCGGTTCGTGGCGGGTCTCCGGTGCCCGCGGGCGGCCTGCCGGTGATCGGAAAGCTCATCCACCGCTGGCGGCGGCCGATTCTCGTGCTGGTGGGCGGCATGACGTTGTTCGCGATGGCCGGACTCCCCCGAGCGCGGTTCGACCACAACCCCCTGAACCTCCGCGATCCGGCGAGCGAGTCCGTGGTCGCGTATCGGGAGCTGCTGGCGGACCCGCTCGCGAAACCGCTCTCCCTCTCCGCACTGCGTCTCGATCGCCCTTCCGTGGAGCAAGTGCGTACGGATGTGTCCGTCCTTGCCGAGGCGGAGGGGACCCGGAGCGTGTTCGACTTCGTACCCTCGGACCAGGAGGCGAAGCTCCCCGTGCTCGGACGGATCACCTCCGCGTTGACGGCGGACGGGCGTCTCCCGCCGGCAGGGGAGGGGGCCAGCGCGGACACGTCCTGGTCGACACCGGTCAACCGGCTGGCGGATGTGCTCACGGCCGGCAGGTGGATGGGGTCGTCAGAGGTCTCGGACATGGCCCGGCAGCTCCACTTCGTCCTCAGGGCATGGGAGCGCCGTGTCGGCGAGTGGCCCGAGCAGGAGCGTTCCCGCCAGGTGGCCGCGCTCGAGCGGGCGCTCCTGGGCGGGCTCACGGGGCGGATCGCCCAGCTACGGCAGGCGGAGCTCGCGGGACCGGTCGCCGTCGGCGATCTGCCCGCCGAGCTGCGACACCGGTGGATCGGGGCCAATGGGCGCTACCGCGTCGAGATAGTGCCCGCGGTCGTCCTGATCGACAACGAGCCCCTGCGCGAGTTCGTGGATGGCGTCCGAGAGGTCGTGCCCGACGCGACGGGGAGCGCCGTCGGCGAGCTCGAAACCGGTAGGGTGGCCGTCGGGGCGTTTCGGGCGGCGCTCGGAACTGCCGGCCTCGTCACGGTGGTGTTGCTGCTTCTGCTCCAGCGGAACCTGCGCGTCGTGGTGTACGTAGCCGGACCGCTGCTCGTCGCCGGGCTCTGGACTGCCGGTCTCACGGGATGGCTCGGGATGCCGTTCAACTTCGCCAACGTGATCGCCCTGCCGCTATTGCTCGGCGTCGGGGTCGACAACGGAATCCACATGGTCCATCAGGCCCGCGTCGGCCGTCACGACAGACGGGATCCGATGAACGCGTCGACCTCTCGCGCCGTGCTCTTCGCCACCCTGACGACGATGGCAAGCTTCGGAAATCTCGCGTTCGCGGTACACGTCGGGATGGCGAGCATGGGCAGTTTGCTCAGCCTCGGGATGACGTGTGTGCTGGTGGCGACGCTCGTCTTCCTGCCGGCCCTGATGGCCGAGACGACGAAAGCGGCGGAGATCGAGTAGACCCCCGCCGCCTCCGGTACCCCTTCAGATCGCGCGTGCCGCCGAGCCGGCGATCAGCTGGGCCCGCCGGGCGTCTCCTCCAGCGTCCAGTTGAGGATCGCGACGGTCGACGCGTTCTGGTCGAACGTCTCCTTCGTGATGAGCGGACCGGGGTCCGTCGTCTCGAGGTGCTGTGCCTGGAGGTCGTAGCAGCCGGCCTCGACCGTGAAGTCCTTGGACTCGCCCGGCTGAATCGTACCCTCGATCGGATCCGTGGGCAGAAGATCCTGGCCCCAATCCGTCGTACCGCAAGCGCGGACCCTGAAGAACAGGACCGGCCCGAGAAGGTTGTTCGCCACGCGAATCGTCGATGGGTTCTGGAACGTCGGCCCCATGGGAGCGTCCGACGAACACGCCGCGATCGGCAGCAGCACAGCCGCCACCATGGCCGCGTAAGCGAACCTCTTGAGTGTCCTGTCCATCATTTCCGCCAATCCTCCATCGCTTCAAGGGCCGACGGCTTCAGTCGCCGCCATGGCCTCGTCAAGATACGTAACACGTTTGTGGAGTCCACCCGGACTCCCGATACTCTGTAACCCCGATCCTGCGGCGATCGTTGCCTCGCATGGACGGGTTCAACTGAGAACGCGTAACGGACCCCGTGAGCGACACCCCCCGCGTCTGGTACCACACCTTCGGGTGCAAGGCCAACCAGTACGACACCGAACGCATGCGGCAGGAACTCGAGAGCCGCGGCGCCGCGACGGCGTTCGTCCCGGACGACGCCGAGGTCGCGGTCATCAACACCTGCACAGTCACGAACCAGGCGGACGCCAACGCCCGCCGGTTGATCCGGCGGCTTCGACGCGAGCGGCCGGATCTGCGGATCGTCGTCGCCGGCTGTTCGACGGCCCTGCGCGAGGCCGACTACCTGGATATGCCCGAGACCGACGGGGTGGTCGCGGGTCAGGACCCGCTTCTGGTCGCGGGCGCTCTCTCGGAGTTCGGCGTCGAGGCGGAGTCCAGTGCCACGCCGGGCCCGCTCGCTCGTAACGTGCGCGGCACGCGCGGCTGGCTGAAGGTCCAGGATGGCTGCGACCGGAAGTGCTCGTTCTGTGCGACACGTGTGGCCCGCGGGGACTCCATCTCACGGCCGCCGGACGAGGTGATCGAGGAAGCGAAGGCGCTGGCGCGCCATCATCCGGAGCTCGTGATTACCGGGATCCATATCGGGCACTACGGGCTGGATCTCGAGCCACGGATCACCCTCTCCGATCTCTGCACCCGCCTGCTGGGCGAAGTCGATGCGAGGATCCGTCTCTCCTCGATCGAGGCCACGGAGATCGACGACCGGCTCGTGGGTCTCCTCCGGGACTCCGGCGGTCAGCTGGCCCGACATCTTCACGTCCCGATGCAGAGCGGGTCGGAGGAAGTGCTCCGCCTCATGCGACGCTGGCACACCCGAGAGGCATATCGCGCGCGTGTGCTCGAGATCGCGGGGCTGGTCGACCCGCTCGGCCTCGGTGCCGACATCATCGTCGGATTCCCCGGTGAGACCGACGCGCACCATGCCGAGACCAGGGCCCTCGTCGAAGAGCTCCCATTCACGTATCTGCACGTCTTTCCGTATTCGGTGCGCGACCGGACGGTGGCGGCTTCGTTGCCGGATCGGGTGCCCGGCGATGTGGCGGCCGCCCGATCGAGGGAGCTTCGAGAGATCGGAGTGGAGAAGGGGATCGCCTACCGGGCCGCGCGGGCGGGCACGACCGCCGACATCGTCGTGGAGCAGACGGCCGATCCCGACACGTCCGCCGGCGCGAGCGCGTTGACGGGCGACTACCTGCGGATCCGCGTTTTCGGAGACGCCGAGGGGGGCGAGCGGTTCACGGCTCCGCTCACCCTGGAGGGCGACCAGCTGATCGCCCGGCGTGAAAGGGCCCTCCTGCCCTATTCGGCCTCGGTCTGAGACCCCGGCTCGGGGATCGCTCGCGGACTCGCCAGCGATTCACCGCCGTCGACCACGAAGATCTGACCGCTGATCCAGTCGCCTGCCGGCGAAGCAAGGAAGGTCACCATGTTCCCGATGTCGGCGGGCTCGCCCACCCGTCCGACCGGAATGAACCGCGTCGCGAACGCCTCCATCGCGCGCTCGCCGAACATGTCCTGGGTGCCACTGGTCGGGGCCTCGAACGCCTTTTTCACTCCTTCGGTCGGGATCGGCCCGGGAGCCACGGCGTTCACGTTGATCCCGTGCCGTGCCCACTCGAGCGCCAGGGTCCTGGTGAGCGCGTCCACTCCGGCCTTTGCCGCGGTCGCGTGTGCCATGAGCGGCCAGCCTCGGTAATGAAGCGTCATCGATGTCGAGACGATGCGCCCGAACCCCTGTGCGGACATGATCGGGAACGCCGCCTGGCAGGCGTAGAACGTCCCGTACAGATCGATCTCGATGACCGCGCGCCACGCGTTGGCCGACAGGGTTTCGGTCGGCGCGTAGAAGTTCCCCGCCGCGTTGTTCACCAGGATGTCGACTCCGCCGAACCGGTCGCGCGCACCGTTCATGGCGTCCTGGACAGCGGCGGCATCGCGCACGTCTCCGGCGTGCGTGTGGACATCCACCCCGTACTCAGCCGACAGCCTCTCGGCCGCTCCGGTCAGCCGCTCCTCGCTCCGGCTGAAGATCGACAGGTTCGCGCCGGCCGAAGCCAGACAGGAAGAGATCCCGTACCCGATCCCGCTGCCCCCGCCGGTGATGAACGCCGTTCGGCCGTCCAGCAGCCCGTCGGCGAAGACCCCGCCGGCACCCCGAGGCGCGCTCACGCGACTCTCGCTACTTTGGCCGCCCCGGATCTTCGATCCGGCCGACGTCGATGCACAAGCAGTTCGTCTGAAACAACACCACTGGAGGCAGAAATGGCAGTCGCAAAAGTCATCGAGATCCTCGCCGAGTCAGAGACGGGTTGGGAAGACGCCGCCCGCAGGGCCGTCGAGGAAGCGTCCGAGACCGTACGGAACATCAAGCACCTCTGGGTCGATGGTATGCAGGCCGAGGTCGAGGGCGACACGATCACGAAGTACCGGCTGAACGCCAAGGTCACCTTCGTGGTGCGCGACAGCCGCGACTGATCACCGCTGGCGGCAGGAGCCGGTCCGCGGGTGAACCCCGCGGTTCGGCTCCACCGATCCGTCCGCGCCCCCGACCGCATCCGGGCCGATCGCTCCAGGCGCGGGCTCACCGCACCACGCTCCGAACAACGAACCAGATGTTCGCCGGTCGCTCGGCCAGTCTCCGCATATACCACGGGAACCACGCGCTCCCGTAGCTGATCAGAACGCGTAGCGGTCGGCCGGCGGCCACGAGCCGGTCCTGGTCACGAACGCCGATCCCGTAGAGCATCTCGAACTCGATCCGTTCGCGGGCCGTCCCGAGCTCATCCGTTCGCGCCGCGAGCCAGTCGATGAGCGCGGGATCGTGCGTGCCGAACCCGACGAACCCGTCCCCTCCCGAAGCGAAGTGCTGAAGCAGCGTGTCCGCGAGCTCGCGGAACTTCGCGTCCACGTCCGACTTGTCCGGGAACGCGATCTCGGCGGGCTCGGCGTAGGCCCCCTTCACGAGTCGAATCCGGGGCGCGAGGTCCAGGAGCTCCTCGAGATCGGCGGGCGTTCTCCGCAGATACGACTGGAGACACAGGCCCACGTTGGCGTGTCGCCTCTTCAGCTGGCGATAGAGATCGAGAGTCGGCTCGACGTAGGCCGATCCCTCCATGTCGATCCACAGAGTGCCATGACCTTCCGCCCGCGCGGCCAGCCGCGCCGCGTTCTCGAGCACGAGGGCGGGGTCCTGATCGAGTCCGAGGTGCGTCGGCTTGATCGAGATCTCGAGATCCAGCCCGCGCTGCTCCGCGACCTCCATCGCCCCCACGTACTCGTCGACGATAGCGTGCGTTTGTTCGGCAGTCTCGAGGTTCTCGCCGAGCATCGTGACGATCGTCGAGATGCCACGTCCGTCCAGCGTCCCGGCCTCGCGCAGCGCGTCCCCCAGCTTCTCGCCGGGCATGAACCGGCGCACGGCCCGCCGGACGAACGTCCGGCGCGGTAGCGAGTGAGCCATCGTGGGGTTGGTGGAGGCCCAGAGCAGGGCACGGCGCAACAGCTCCACCTAGTCACCCCCTCCCGATCCTCGCCGGATCTCGACTCCGCCGTCGCTCGCGACTTCGAATCCGATCCACATCCCGGTCGCGGCGTGTGCGGGGACGAGGCAGACGAACGCATACGACCCGGCGCGGTCCGCGAGGAAGCCGATCGTCTCGGACTCGTCGAGGGCTGTCGACTCCGTGGACGAGGTCGCCCCCGATGTCGCCGCGCCCTCGAAGACGGGGTCGACTCCGTCGAAGCTCACCGGAAACGCGTCGGAGGCCTCCAGGACGGCGACACTGTGGTGGTTGGCCGGATCCTTGTTCGTGAAGTCGATCGTGACCTCGAATCCTTCCGGAACGACGACGGTCACCGACCCGTGGGCGTGGCCATTGTAGTTCCAGCCGTCGTTCTCACTCCCGTCACCCGCCACGAGGGAGAGGGATGCCGTCCTCCGGTCGTCGTCGAAGCTCAACCAGGAGGAGACAGAGCGGCCGGGGGAAGCTGAAGCAGATGGCGTCGCGGGGGCTCCATCCGAGACGGAGTCCCCCGCGTCACCCGTTTCCCCGCACGCAGCGACGACGGCCAGCGCAGCCAGCCGTGTCGCCGTCTTCAAGCCGCGTCTCAGTGACTGAGCGTATACACGTAGGCCGCGACCGCGCGGACCTGATCATCGCTCATGGCGGAGCCACCACGCGCCAGCATCGGGGCGACGGCTTCCTTCGGCTCGGCCACGCCGTCGGTGACCACGCCGACGATCCCGTCATACGTCCCGTCCGTGTTCAGCCACTCGCTGTCCGTGAGGTTCGGGCCGAGCTGCGGCACGCCCTCACCTGTCGGTCCGTGGCACGAGAAGCAGAGGCCGGTGCTGGCAAAGAGCGTCTCGCCCTCGGTGACCATAGCCATCGTCACGCCATCCGGAAGCTCGCCAATCGGGGCATCCTCAGCCGGTGCCGCTGCCGGCGCCGCTGCGGGTGGTGCTGCTGGCGCAGCGGCCGGGGCAGGCGCGGGAGCCGCGCTGCTGGCGCCGGAGTCCGAGCCCGCATCGCCGCCACCGCAGGCGACGAGCACGAGTGTGAAAACGCCGGCAAGCCCGGCTGAACCGTATCGCTTCATGACTGCAACTCCATCGTTCGACGTACTCCTCGGGACG
The DNA here is from genome assembly GCA_029861425.1 of Gemmatimonadota bacterium. Taxonomy (GTDB): domain Bacteria; phylum Gemmatimonadota; class Gemmatimonadetes; order Palauibacterales; family Palauibacteraceae; genus Palauibacter. The sequence continues at coordinate 2,108 of JAOTZH010000018.1, read as the reverse complement.
GGGACCGCGACCGTCGCGGCCTCCGGAAAAGGACGCGGGAATATACGTCTTGATCGGCTCGGGGAAACGTTTGGAGCCGAGCCGAGCCGAATGCTCGCTATCGCCCGTTGTTACAATTCGCTGGCGAACGGCGCGTCGGAGCCCCATACTCAAAGTGCCTTGCGGCTTTTGTCTGTCGCTCGGGCGACTCCCCCCAGTACCTACACGTGTCCTGGCGTCCGGAGCCGACCTCTTCGAGCGTGACGAAGTTCGCGTCGAGCTTTTTCGACACGAACCCCCGCCGTGAGGAGCCCAGCACTTCCCGGCAGTGATCAGTTCCGCGTGGAAGGCCGGGCATGTTTCCTCTTTGAGTACGAGAGAAGAAAGACGTGACGAACGAAGAATCGCGCGGCTCCGGCGACCAGAACCGTGGGTCGGGGTCGGGAGACTCCGGCGGTGGAAAAAGCGGAGGGTCCGGCCAACGACGTCGAGGCGGCCGCGGCCGCGGACAGGGATCGAGCGGCGGTAACCGCCAGGGCGGAAACCGGCAGGGCGGCCAGGCTCAGGGGCAGGGAGGCGGACAGAAGAAGAACCGCTCTCGGCGACGCCGCGGAAAGGGCAGGCGCGGCGGTGGCGGTGGCGGTGGGGGTCAGGAAGTAAAGATGACGCCCGATCCCGATCGTCCGCTCGACGAGTTTCTCGGGGTACTCGAGCGTCTCGGGAACGGTGCGGGCTTCGTCCGTCGCAAGGAGGCCGGGTACACCCCCAGCGACGACGACATATACGTGAGCCCGAAGGTCGTCGCGAAGTTCGACCTCCGGTCCGGCGACGAGATTTGCGGGCAGGCCGGCACGCCGCCTCGCCCCGGCAAGAGCGCTCCTCTTCGTCACCTCCACACCGTCAACGGGTTTCCACCCGAAGACATCGGGCACCGACCGAAGTTCAGCCGGCTCAGCGCACTCCATCCGAACCGCCAGATCATCCTCGAATGCGGGCTCGAGCGTCAAGGGCAGCCGGACTACACGAACCGGATCATCGATCTGATTTGTCCGCTCGGGGTCGGTCAGCGAGCCTTGATCGTGTCGCCGGCGAAGGCCGGTAAGACCATGGTCCTCCAGGCGATTGCCGAGGGCGTCTCGAAGAACATGCCCGAGGCGAAGATCTTCATCCTCCTGGTCGATGAACGGCCGGAGGAAGTGACGGAGATGGAATCGACGGGGCTCGGCGAGGTCGTGGCATCGAGCTTCGACCACCCGGCCGAGCGACACGTCCAGGTCGCCGAGATCACGCTCGAGAGAGCGCGTCGGGCGGCCGAGCTCGGGCAGGACGTCGTTCTGATCCTCGACTCGATCACACGTCTCGCGCGCGCCTACAACACGACCGAAGAGGGAAGCGGGCGGACCCTGACCGGCGGGATCGACGCGACTTCCCTCGAGAAGCCCAAGCGATTCTTCGGGAGCGCGAGAAACATCGACCCATCGAAGGGCGGCGGATCCCTGACGATCATCGCCACGGCCCTGATCGACACCGGGTCGCGCGCCGACCAGGTCATCTTCGAGGAGTTCAAGGGCACCGGCAACAGCGAGCTGGTGCTGAGTCGCGAGCTGTCGGACCGCCGGATCTACCCGGCCATCGACATCGACGCGAGCGCCACACGGCGCGAGGAGCTTCTGCTCGATGACGAAGCGCTGTCCGTGTCGCAGGCCATGCGACGTGAGCTCGGGGGCTACGCGCCGGTCGAGGCGATGTCGGAGGTGATGGGGCTCATGCGAGCAACGGAGACGAACGCGGAGCTGATCGCGAAGCTGACGAAACGGATCCAGCTCGGCAGATAGTTCCGGGCAGGTGGCGCGAGACTCGCCGGCCGGTCAGGTCGGGTCGGCCAGATCGTCCTTGGCCCGATCGCGGGCCCGCTTCTTTTCGCGCTCGGCAAAGTTGATGATCTCCCACGCCGAGGCCTCGATCAGTCCGAGCTCGCGGCGGTCCATGCGCGCGCGCTGAAAGAGCTGACGAAAGCTCCTCATCTTCGGAATCGGGTCGACGCCGGTGAAGAGACCGATCTCCTCCATCGCCGTCTGCCACCTCTCGAAGAACCCCTCGAGCTCCGCGTGGCTCGCCGCCGGCATGTC
>JAOTZH010000161.1 GCA_029861425.1 Gemmatimonadota bacterium | reverse complement strand
GACGGCAAGATCAACAGCGCCTCAGTGGGTGCGGTGCAGGTGTGTGAGGCGAATCCCGATGTCGTCTACATTGGCATGGGCGAGACGCAGCTGCGGGGCAACATCCAGCAGGGTGACGGCGTCTACCGCTCCGACGACGCGGGCGAGACCTGGGTCCACCTCGGGCTCGAGGAATCGCAGAACTTCTCGCGGATTCGAATCCATCCCGACGACTGCAACACCGCCTGGGTCGCCGCGTGGGGCCAGCACTCGGCTCCCAATCCGGAGCGTGGCGTCTACAAGACGACGGACGCTGGAGAGACCTGGCGGCTCGTCCTGTACCGCGACGAGCTGACGGGCGCGCAGGACATCAGCATCGATGCGACGAACCCCGACATCATGTACGCGGCGCTGTGGGAGGCCTGGCGGAAGTCGTGGGGGATGAGCTCGGGCGGCCCCGGCAGTGGGCTGTTCAAGTCGTTCGACGGCGGCGAGACCTGGGACGAGATCACCCGGGCGCCCGGCATGCCCGAGGGCGTCATCGGAAAGATCGGTGTGGCCGTGTCGCCGGCCGACCCCGACCGCGTGTGGGCCCAGATCGAGGCGGCCGAGGGCGGTCTGTTCCGTTCGGACGATGCGGGCCTGACCTGGGAGCGCATCAACGAAGACCGCAACCTGCGCCAGCGGGCGTTCTACTACACCCGGGTCTACGCCGACCCGGTGGATCGTGAGACGATGTACGCGCTCAACGTCGGCATCTACCGCTCGACCGACGGCGGCGAGACGATGGAGAGCATGTCGGTGGGCCACGGGGACAATCACGACCTGTGGATCGCCCCGAGCGACCCAAAGCGAATGATCGAGGCCAACGACGGCGGCGGCCACGTTTCGTTCAACGGTGGCGAGACCTGGACGGACCTCGACTTCAACACCGCCCAGTTCTACCGGGTCACCACGACAAATCACTTCCCGTACCACATCTGCGGCGCACAGCAGGACAACTCCACGGCCTGCGTGCCCAGCGGGGGCTGGAACCACCTTTACGGAGGCGACTCCAGGAATAGGTACCTGTACACCGCCGGCGGTGGTGAGAGCGGATACATCGCCTCGAACCCCGATCGACCGGACATCATTTATGCCGGTTCCTACGGCGGTACGCTCACGCGGAAGAACCAGGAGAATGGCCAGACCCGGTCGATCAACGTCTGGCCCGAGAATCCGATGGGTCAGTCTTCGGCGTCGCTGGTCGAACGGGTACAGTGGACCTTCCCGATCGTGTTCAGCCACCACGACTCAAACGTCCTCTACACCGCGAGTCAGCACGTGTGGAAGACCACGAACGAGGGGCAGAGCTTCACGCGCATCAGCCCTGATCTCACCCGGGCCGATCCGGAGACCATGATCGAGTCTGGCGGACCGATCACGAAAGACCAGACGGGCGTCGAGGTCTACGCCACGGTGTTCGCACTCGCGCCCTCTTTCCACGACCCGGACGTGATCTGGGCCGGCTCCGATGACGGCCTCGTACATATCACCCGGAACGCCTCGGCGGCCGAACCGACGTGGACCGACGTCACCCCGCCGGACGCGCCGGACTTCGTTCGGATCAACACGATCGAAGCCTCTCCCAACACTCCGGGCAAGGCGTACGTGTCGGGGATCCGCTATCTCGTCGACAACGACCGGAGCCCGTACATCTGGAAGACCGAGGATTACGGGGCCACGTGGACGAAGATCGTCAACGGGATCCCGGGGGACGATTTTGTGCGGGCCACCCGTGAGGACCCGATGACCCCGGGCCTGCTCTTCGCCGGCTCCGAGAACACGGTCTACGTGTCCTGGGACGACGGTGACAGCTGGCACTCTCTCGCTCAGAACCTCCCGAACGTCCAGGTCGCGGACCTCGTCGTGAAGGAGAATGACGTGGTGCTCGGAACGCACGGCCGGTCGTTCTGGGTCATGCGCGACATCACGCCGCTACGCGAGATGAGCGCGGAGATCGCTCAGGCAGGCGTGCACGTATACGCACCGGTCGACACCTATCGCGGCGTCAGCAACGGCGTCCAGGTGCGGTACTACCTGGCCGAGGACTCGGACGTGATGCTCGAGTTCCTCGATGAGAACGGCGGCCTGATCGAGGCGTACGAGGGAACCGCCGAAGACGAAGAAGCGGCGCCCGGCGAGGGCCGGCGGCGGTTCGGCGGCGGGGCTCGGCGGAACCCGTCCGGCAAGGCCGGCGCCCACACGTTCCTGTGGGATCTACGGTATCCCGGCTACGTGGATTTCGAGGGAATGATCTTCTGGGCGGGAGGAAACCAGGGACCGGTCGTGCTACCGGGCAGTTACACCGTGCGTCTGACCGCGAGCGGGGAGACCCAGTCGAGGGCGTTCGAGGTCAAGCTCGACCCGCGCAACGAGCCCGTGACCGTCGCACAACTCCAGGCGCAGCTCGACCTCGCCATGGAGGTCCGGAACAAGGTCACTCAGGCCAACCAGGCGGTCATCGACATCCGCGCCATCAAAGGCGAGGTGGACGACCGGAAGGAGCAGACGGAGAACGAGGAAATCCACGAACAGGGGGACCTGGTCAAGGACAAGCTCGGTGACGTGGAGTCGGAGATCTACCAGGTGAGGAACGAGAGTCGCCAGGATCCGCTCAACTTCCCGATCAAGATCAACAACAAGCTGGCCGCGCTCCTGAACGGCGTGTCCCGAGGGGACTTCCCGCCGACGGATCAGTCCCGCGAAGTGTTCGACCGGCTCGACGGCCTGCTCCAGGAGGAAATGACTCGTCTACAGCTCATCATCGATCAGGATCTCGGTCGCTTGAACGACTTGCTGCGGGAAGAGGGGCTGGACGAGATCACGATCCGGAGGATCGTCAGCTAGAGAGCATGTCGGCATGACGCCCTCGAGGCGGGAGTTCGTCAGGCAACTGGGCGCCGCGGGCATGACCCTTGGCGGGGCCGGCTTGATCGCCGGATGCCGCCCGTCGCGTGATCGGTCGAGCAACTCTCGTGCGGCGGAGCAGCCCCCGAACATCGTTCTGATATTCACGGACGATCAGGGGTACGGCGACATCGGCGTCTACGGGGCGGAAGGGTTCACGACCCCGCACCTCGACCGGCTCGCCGCCGAAGGCATGCGCTTCACGGACTTCTACGCGTCCCAGGCCGTGTGCTCAGCATCCAGGGCCTCATTGCTCACCGGGTGCTACGCCGAACGGGTCTCGATTCGCGGTGCGCTGGGGCCACGGGCGGCAGTGGGGCTCCACCCGGACGAGACCACGATCGCCGAGGTGTTGAAACCGCTCGGCTACGCGACGGGAATGTTCGGAAAGTGGCACCTGGGAGACGCGGAGGAGTTTCTCCCGCTCCAGCATGGGTTCGACGTGTACTTCGGGCTCCCTTACTCGAACGACATGTGGCCGGTGGACTACGACGGAAACCCGGTTCTGACGGGAGGGAAGACCACCTACCCCCCACTTCCCCTGATCGAAGGGAACGAGACTCTCGAGACGGTCGACGAGCTGGCCGAGCAGGACCAGCTCACCACACGCTACGCACAGCGCGCGGTGGACTTCATCGATCGGACTGCCGGCGGGTCGTTCTTCCTGTACCTCGCGCACTCGATGCCCCACGTCCCGCTGGGGGTCTCAGAGAGGTTCCGGGGACGCAGCGAGCAAGGCCTGTACGGGGACGTCATCCAGGAGATCGACTGGTCCGTCGGGCAGGTCATGGGCGCGCTGGACCGTCACGGCATCGCCGACGACACGCTCGTGGTTTTCACGAGCGACAACGGGCCGTGGCTGAACTACGGGAACCACGCCGGGTCGACTGGCGGCCTTCGCGAGGGGAAAGGGACTGCCTTCGAGGGAGGGCCTCGCGTGCCCGCGATCATGCGCTGGCCGGGCAAGATAGAGCCCGGCTCGGTCTGCGACCGGCTGGCCTCGACGATCGACATACTACCGACCGTCGCCACGATCACGAGAGCCGACCTGCCGTCGAACGAGATCGACGGGGTGAGCATTCTCCCGCTCCTCCTCGGAGATGAAGGCGCCGATCCACGAACCGTCTTTCTCTACTACTATGGCGGAGAGCTCCGGGCGGTGCGCGAGGGCCGCTGGAAGCGGGTGTTCGAGCACGTGACTCGGTCGTACGTGGGCGTGGACCCCGGGCACGACGGACACCCGGGGCCCTATGCCACGCCCGCGCCGCGCGTACCCGCCGCGCTGTACGATCTGGAGACGGACGTGGCCGAGACGACCGACGTGGCGGTGGAGCACCCCGACGTCGTGGCGCGACTCGACGACCTTGCCGAAGACGCCCGCGCGACCCTTGGCGACCGACTCACCGACCGCGAAGGGTCGGGGGTCCGCCCGCTGGGCCGTCGCCGCTTCGACCGTCCGGATACCATCGCGCACGTGGCGGTCGGCGCCACCGCAACTCTCGACCAAGCGCCGAACCCGCGTTACTCGGGACTCGAGCCCGGCGTGCTGACGAACGGCCGGTTCGGAACGCGGGACTATGCGGACGGCGAGTGGATCGGATTCCAGGGACGCGACCTCGATGCCGTGGTCGACCTCGGCGAGGCACGCCCGATCCGCAGCGTCGGCCTGGACTGCATGCAGAATCAGGCGCCCTGGATCTTCTTCCCACGCTCGATTGAATTCAGTGTGTCGACCGACGGCGAGGAGTGGGAGTTGGCTGGCCGTGTCGAACCACCGGTCGAACGCTCGCAGGAGTCCGAGGCCCGGCTGTTCTTCGCGACGTTGGATGCGGGAGCGTTCAGGTACGTACGCGTCGTCGCGCAGCCCGTCGATCCGTTGCCCGACTGGCACGCGGGCGCCGGCGACGCCGGCTGGGTCATCGCGGATGAAATCGTCATCGAGGAATGACCGCATGAGCGGAGCACCGATCACCAGACGCGAGGCGGCGAGACGCGTAGCCGGGGCGGGCGCCGGACTGTACGCGGCTGGCGCCCTTCCCTTCCTCTCGGGCTGCAGCCGGTCGGCCGACCGGCCGAACATCCTCCTGATCTTCAGCGACGATCACGCTCCGCATGCAATCTCCGCATACGGTTCGCGGATCAACCGCACGCCCCACATCGACCGGCTTGCCGACGAGGGCGCGATCTTCCTCAACAGCTTCTGCACCAACTCGATCTGCGGACCGAGCCGGGCCGTCGTCTTGACCGGCAAGCACAGCCACATCAACGGCAGGCTCGTGAACGGCGGCGAGCCGTTCGACATGAGCCAGTGGACGTTCACGAAGGCGCTCCAGGGCACCGGCTACGAGACCGCCATCATCGGGAAGTGGCACCTCGGCGTGCAGCCCGAGGGGTTCGACCACTGGGAGCACCTCCCGGGGCAGGGACGCTATTACAACCCGGATTTCCGGACACCCGCCGGCAATGTCCGGTACGAGGGATACGTCACCGATATCATCGCCGACCTGTCGATCGACTGGCTGCGCGAGGGGCGTGACCCCAATCGCCCGTTCCTGCTGATGAGCCAGCACAAGGCGCCGCACCGAAACTGGATGCCCGGCCCGGCGCACCTGCGCACCTACGAGGGCGAGGACATCCCGGAGCCGGAGACCCTCTTCGATACGTACGAGAACCGCGCGTCACCGGCCGGTCAAACCGAGATGACGATCGCCGAGCACATGTTCCCGGCGTACGACCTGAAGATCACGCCGGCCGCCGCGGACAACGAGACAGACCAGCGGTTCTGGGCCGCCGAGTGGGACCGGATGAACGACGAGCAGCGTGCCGCGTGGGAGGCGGCCTACGGCCCCCGGAACGAGGCTTTCTTCGCCGCCGGTCTCGAGGGCCGCGATCTCGTTCGCTACTACTACCAGCGCTACATCAAGGACTACCTGCGGTCGGTCGCGTCAGTGGATGACAGCGTCGGCCACATCCTCGATTACCTCGACGAGAGCGGTCTCGCCGACAACACGCTCGTCATCTACTGCTCGGACCAGGGCTTCTACCTCGGCGAGCACGGCTGGTACGACAAGCGGTGGATGTACGAGGAGTCGCTCCGGATGCCGTTCCTCGTGCGTTGGCCGGCGGGGATCGAGCCGGGCACGCGGGTCGAGCACATGATCCAGAACCTCGACTATGCCCCGACATTCCTCGAGCTCGCGGGGGTCGGGGCACCACCCGACGTACAGGGGGAATCGCTCGTCGGCCTCATGGGCGGGGGCCACCCGGCCGATTGGCGCACGAGCATCTACTACCACTACTACGAGTTCCCGCAGCCCCACCGGGTGGCCCGGCACTACGGCGTCCGGACGGAGCGTCACAAGCTGGTCTACTACTACGCGACGGGTGAGTGGGAGCTCTTCGATCTCGAGGCCGACCCGTCGGAGATGCGGAATCTGTACGGAGATCCGGCCAACTCGGACACGATCGCGGAGCTCAAGAGCGAACTACGGAGGCTCCGAACCCTCTATGCCGACACGACCGGTGAGGATTTCGCGGACTGACGGCCGTTCCTAATCGGCGACGCGGATCAGCGTCTTCCCGAAGTTTTCGCCGTTCAGCATCCCGATGAAGGTCTCCGGGGCGTTCTCCAGACCGTCCGTGATGTCTTCCTTCACGTCGATGTGGCCCTCGTCGATGAACCGGGTGAGCTCGGAGCGAAAGACCGGGCGGTTGTCCACTCCGCTCTCGAAATAGTGGTCGCTGATGATGAACCCCTTCACCATGATCCGGCTCGTGAGGACCGCCATCTGGAAGAGCGGCAGCCGGTTCGGCCCCGATGGAAGCCCGCCCTCGTTGTAGTGGGCGATCAGACCGCAGATCGGGATCCTCGAGCGCAGGTTCATATGCGGCAGAACCGCATCGAAGATCGGCCCACCCACGTTCTCGAAGTACACGTCGATGCCGTCCGGACAGGCGGCCGCCACCTGTAACGCCATATCGGCGTCTCGGCGGTTGATGCACACGTCGTATCCGAGCGTGCCCTCGGCGTAGTCGATCTTCGCCTGGCTACCGGCGAGCCCGACGACACGACAGCCCCGCATCTTCGCGAGCTGTCCGACCACGGCGCCGACGGCTCCGGTGGCCGCGGCCAATGCGACGGTCTCCCCGGGCTGAGGGTCCGTCATCCGGAGCAGTCCGTGGTACGCCGTGAACCCGGTCATTCCGAGCACTCCGACCGCGTAGGACGGATGTGCCATGTCCCGCTCGAGCCGCTCCAGACCCCGCGTTCCGGCGGCCTGATACTCCTGCCAGCCCGAGTTCGACGCCACGAGATCGCCCTCTCCGAAGTCGGGATGGCTCGAGCTCGCGACCCGGCTCACAGTCCCGCCCGGCATCACCGCCCCGAGAGGCAGTGGAGGCGCGTAGTTCTCGGCGGTCGTCTCGTTCATCAAGCCGCGCATGTACGGGTCGAGCGACAGATACATGGTTTGAAGCAGCACCTGGTTCTGTCGGATCTCGGGGATCGGCATCTCCTCCAGGCGAAAATCGGAGGGGACAGGCTCTCCGCGCGGACGAGCTGCGAGGACGACGCGCCGATTGACGTTCGGGCTACTCGGTGCGGACTGCATGTGGGACTCCTGGACCCTGGGTACGGCGTCCCGGCGTTGGGGCGGGCGCCGGCGTGGTTCAGCTCTCCGGGAAGGGGACGCTTTGGGCGACGGCCGCCAGCGTGTTGTACCGCTTCAGTTCGTCGGCGGGTGCCTGACCGCGGGCTAGCGATTCGGTACTGGCGGCGGGCGGCGGCGGTTCGAGCGCCCTCACGGGTGCGGACGCTGCGACCGCGGCGATGGCGGTGGTCGAAATGAACTGTCTCCTCGTGGACATGGAGAAAGCTCCTTCGTTGGGGTTCGAAAGCAGGGTAGATAAACGATGGCGCACGGGCCAGACCGGATCGGCCGCGCAACCTCTATGGACGGGGCGCCCCGGGGTCCACCTTGGTTGCCGCCCCCCTTCGCTGCGAACAGCTTTGGCGTGTCGCGGTGACGAGCTGAGACCCGAACGCAGGCGGTTTCGTGGCATCTCGAGGGATCGATGGCCTAAAGGCGGCACTCGGTGACCGCTACCAGATCGATCGGGAGCTCGGTCAGGGCGGGATGGCCACCGTGTACCTTGCCAAAGACCTGAAGCACGAACGCCAGGTCGCGATCAAGGTCCTCAAGCCCGCGGTCGCGGCGGCGATCGGAGCCGACCGATTCCTGGCCGAGATCAAGACGACCGCCAACCTGCAGCATCCGCACATTCTCCCGCTTCACGACTCCGGCGACGCGGACGGGCAGCTCTTTTACGTGATGCCATTCGTGGAGGGGCAGACCCTTGCGGACCGGCTGGACGCCGAGAAGCAGCTACCCATCGATGAAGCGGTTCGCCTCACGACGGAGGTCGCCGACGCCCTCCAGGCGGCGCACGACGCGGGCGTCATCCACCGCGATATCAAGCCGGCGAACATCCTCCTGAGCGGAGGCAAGGGCCTGGTCTCGGACTTCGGGATCGCTCTCGCGATCGGGCCAACGGTCGGGGAGCGCCTCACAGAGACCGGCGTGGGACTGGGGACTCCACACTACATGAGCCCCGAACAGGCCACCGGGGAAGCGGAGGTTGGACCGCGCACGGACGTCTACTCGCTGGCTTGCGTGCTGTATGAAATGCTGGCGGGGACCCCGCCGTTCGTGGGGCGTTCATCTTCCGCGATCCTCGGCCAGATCCTCACGGGCGATCCGCCTCCTGTGACGGAGCACCGGAAGACGGTGCCCCGGAACATGGCCGACGCTCTCTCGAAAGCTCTCGAGAAGGTGCCGGCCGATCGGTTTCAGACCGCGCGCGAGTTCGCCGCAGCTCTCGCCGACCCCGCGTACCGCCTGCAGGGCCGGGTGATCGAGGCGCACCCGGGCATGTGGAGGCCCATGGCGATCGGCTTGGGCGCCGCCGCGGTCGGGCTCCTGGCCTGGATCGCTCTCTCGCCCTCGAATCCGCCCGGCGCGAGTGTTCGCTCGTACCAGATCGATATCGGAAGGAACCCGACCGAGCTCGGGTACGGATTCGCCACGCTGGCACCAAACGGGTCGCTCATCTACACGGCCGGCCCCGACGGGGACGCCACGTTGCCAACGGACGAGGGCGCCAGCCTCTGGCTGAAACCCACCGGTTCGACGGACGGTACGCCAATCCCGGGTACACAGAACGGCTATCTGCCGACCGTGTCGTCCGACGGCGAGCGTCTGGCCTACGTGTCCTTCGCGGACACTACGTACAAGACGGTTCCCATTCAGGGGGGATCGCCCGTAACCGTCTTCGACTCGCTACCACTCCTCTATAGCGACCGG
>JAOTZH010000160.1 GCA_029861425.1 Gemmatimonadota bacterium | reverse complement strand
GCGGGCGATCCTGAACGATCCGCGGATTCTGATCCTCGATGAGGCCACGTCCGCCGTGGACACAGAGACGGAGCGGAAGATCCAGGAGGCGATGGACCGCCTGGTGGCGGGGCGAACGACGTTCGCCATCGCCCACAGGCTCTCGACGCTGCACAAGGCGTCACGCCTCCTGGTCGTGAAAGACGGGCGCATCGCAGAGGCCGGCACGCACGCCGACCTCCTGGCCGTGCCCGATGGACTGTATCGCCGGCTGCACGAGCTGCAGGTGCAGCTGGCCTGAACCGGTGGGTCGCCCGCGAGGGCGGCCCGCACCGCCGCACGGGCGGAAATGGAAGGGGGGACGACATGATTGCAGAACCGGAACTGCGGGCGGGGGCCCATCCCCCGCCGCTCCGAGTCCGGCGCCGGCCGGACGGCCAGCTGTGGGCCGAGCTCGACGGCGAGGCGCGGCCGGTACTGGTGCGCCGGTGCTTCCCGTGGTCCGAGCCGACACGCTTCGTGTCGCTGCTCGATCACGAGAAGAATGAGGTCGCGTTGGTGCCAGACCTCCGTGCGCTGGAACCGGAATCACGGCAGGCGCTCGAGGACGCGTTGGCAGAGGCGGGGTTCGTGCTCGAGGTCGAGCGCATCGAGTCCGTGGACGAGGAGGTCGAGATCAGGACCTGGCAGGTGACCACCCGCCAGGGCCACCGATCGTTCCAGACGCGTCTGGACGACTGGCCTCGTGAAGTTCCGGGCGGCGGGTATGTCATCCGGGACGTGGCGGGCGATCTCTACCACGTCGCCTGCGCGAAGTCGCTCGACGACCGGAGCCGCGAGCTGCTATGGGCCTACGTCGAGTAGCGAGGGGGAGGCCGACCGGGCACACCGCCGGTCGGCCTCCCTCGCCGCCGCTCGGAGCGCTACCGCGACTCGGTGCGGAAGTTGATGATGGTCTCTCCGAGGTTCAGGTCGATCACGCGGAGCGACAGCACGTCGCCGGCCGCAACGTCGCTCATCGCCCGACGGAAATCCTCGACTGCTCCGATTCTCGTGGCGCCGACGCCGATTACGACCTGTCCCTGGCGGACGCCAGCCTGCGCTGCCCGCCCGTAGGGCGCCACGTCGCGGACCACCACCCCGTCGTGCCCGCCGTATCCCATACGATCGGCGATCTCCGGCGTAAGGGACTGAACCGTGAAGCCGGTCAGGTTCTCCAGGGACGACGCGGACGGTTCCACGGAGATGGGGGTCTCACCCCTGTCGAACTCGCCGAGCTCGACCTCGAGCTCGATCTCGCGGCCCGTCCGAAGAACCGACAGCGTAGCGCGATCGCCCGGGTTCATCTGGGCGAGCGCCGTGATCAGAGCGTTCGACTTCTCGATTGGGCGACCCTCGACCGCCACGATCACATCGCCGACTTCGATACCGGCGTCATCGGCTGGCGAGTCCTGGTCGACCGAGTTCACATCCGCTCCGCTGACCCGCTCGAGCCCGTACGCTTCGGCATCGACAGCGGTCACGTCGCTGACGCGAATGCCCAAACGCGGGCGCCGAACGAAGCCGTACTCGAGAAGGTCACGGATCACGCGCTGGGCGATCTTCGATGGCACGGCGAATCCGTACCCGACGAAGCGCTGTCCGCCGTAGATCGCCGTGTTGATTCCGATGACGTTCCCGGCGAGATCGACGAGCGGGCCGCCGGAGTTGCCCGGATTGATGGCCGCGTCGGTCTGGATATACGACTCGAGCGCAGCACCCCCGGCGTTCAACTGCCGGCCCCGGGCACTGACGATGCCGGACGTGACCGTGAACTCGAGACCCAGCGGATTCCCGAGTGCCAGAACCCAGTCGCCGACCTGGAGCCAATCGGAGTCACCCCACGGAACGACGGGAAGAGGGTCGCCCTCGGCGGCGACTTCGATGATCGCGATGTCGGTCGAAGGGTCGCTGCCGACCACCTCGGCGTCGAACTCGCGGCCGTCGTTCAGACGAACCGAGATCCTCGAGGCGCCCTCGATCACGTGGTGGTTGGTAACGATCCGACCGCCCGGCTCGATGATGAACCCGGAGCCAGACCCCATCTGAGGAGGCGCCGGCTGTCCGTTCGGACCGCCGAACCCCCGTGGAGTCAGCCCCTCGGGTCGGCCGAATCCGGGCGGGAGCTGGCCGTAAGGACTCGGGCTGCCGGAGACGGCGGAAGCCTCGCGCTCGACACCGATGAAGACCACTGCCGGCATCGCGTTCTCCGACGCCGATCGAAAAGCCGCTGAGAGCTCGTTCACGGCCGCCACATCGTTTGGAGGCGCGCCAGATGTCTGCTCGGAAGCGTTCGGTCCGGCTGCTTCCTGGGCGACCGCCGCCTGAGCGAGCTCGCCGGCGCCGCAGGCGGTGAGCGACGCTGCGAGCGCCACCACTCCCGCTGTCGGGAGCATCGTTCTCTTGCTGTGCATGATATATCCCCTCTCCGCGAGCTTGGGGCTCGCCGTCGTGATCTATCGGGTCGACTGAGACCCCTTCCTTGCCGTGCCAGCGGTGTGACAGAGAGTCGGGCGATGCGGTTGTCCGCACCGCGGTTCAGGGCAAGTGGCACCACACGGGGCGCTCAGGGGCCGGGGCGTACTCCGCGTCGGGTCTGTCGGCGCGGCGGCCGTTTAACGTCCGGCGCACCGCGGCTGTTCTTCCCGTGGTCATTCGACGGCCGAGACGCGACGGACAGGGATTCCGGGAGGAACAACGACGTGAGACCTCGAGGCCGCAGCGCGTTGGTCCCGATCGCCTTCGGGTGCGTGCTGCTCGCGTCGTCCGCCGCCGCTGTTAGCGCTCAGGATCCCGACGATCGCGGCGCCCCGATCGTCGCCTACCGTCTGACGGACGATGAGAGCATCCAGGTCGATGGGCACCTCGATGATGCCGCCTGGGAGTCTGCGATGCCGGTCTCGGACTTCACCCAGCAGGAGCCCGTAGAGGGGGGCACGCCGTCGTGGGAGACGGTGGTGCGGATCGCGTACGATTCCGACGACCTCTACCTCGGCGTCATGGTGTACGATGACCCGGAAGGGATTATCGCCAACCAGCGCGAGCGCGACGCCTTCCTGTTCTCCGACGACAAGTTCGCCTGGGTCCTGGACACGTTCAACAACGGTCGGACGGGCTACAATTTCGAGGTGAACCCGGCGGGGGCCATGACGGACGGTCTCATCACGGGTAGCGGGGGCGGGTTCGGACGCGGAGGAGGCTTCGGGGGAGTGAACCGGTCCTGGGACGGGATCTGGGATGCGCGAACACAACGCCTGGAGGATGGCTGGTCGGCGGAGATTCGGATTCCGTTCCGAACGCTGAATTTCGACCCGTCCGCGGACAGCTGGGGGATCAACTTCCAGCGCTCGATCGAGCGGAGGCAGGAGGAGATCCTGTGGCGCGGGCATCGTCGCAATCAGGGGCTCAACCGACTCGTGAATGCCGGCGTGGTCACGGGTCTCACCGGAATGACCCAGGGGATCGGGCTTGAGGCCGTCCCCTCGGGGATCGCTTCCTGGCAGAACACGCCGGCGAACGAAGATCCGAACGAGTTTCCCGTCGACATCAGTCTGGACCTGAACTACAGCGTCACTCCGAGCCTCCGGGCGTCGCTCAGCTTCAACACGGATTTTGCGGAGGTCGAAGCCGACGAGCGACGCGTGAACCTCACGCGCTTCCCCCTCTTCTTTCCCGAACGCCGCGATTTCTTCCTCGAAGGCTCGAGCGTCTTCACTTTCGCGCCGAGCAGTAACCCCAATCCGTTCTTCTCCCGGCGCATCGGGCTGAACAGGGGCGAGCAGATCCCGATCAACATCGGAGCTCGCGTCACGGGGCAAGTCGGGTCGCGCGAGATCGGCTTCTATCAGATGCGCGCCGGCTCACACGTCCTCGCAGACGGGGATCGGCTCGAGCCCGAGGACTTCACCGTCGCGAGAGTCAAGCAGCAGTTCTTCGAGCAGTCGGCCATCGGAGTCATGTATACGCGACGCGCGACCCTTCGGGACTCTACGGGATTCGCGCCGGCCGACCGCCACACCGTCGGCGTCGACCTCGACATGCGGACGCGGCGTTTTCTCGGGGATAACAACCTCGAGTTCGAGGCCTTCTACGTGTGGAACTCGGACCCGGCGCCCGACGCGGCACTCGATCCCGGAGAGGAGCGGCCGACGTGGGGCGATCTGACCGCGCGCGGCCTCCGGTTCAACTTCCCGAACGACATCTGGAGCGGAAGCGTCTCGTACCGAGAGTTCGGAGACGACTACGATCCGGCCGTCGGCTTCGTCGCGCGGAACGGGTTCCGCCGCGTGAACCCTCGAGTCGGGTGGTCCCCGCGTCCGTCCTGGGATGCGATCCGTCAGCTGAGCTTCAACGTGAGCTATCAGGGCCTCTGGGAGCTCGGGACCGGGATCCTCGAGGAGCGCGAATGGCAGTTCCGACTCCTCGAGATCGACTTCGAGAGCGGAGACAACATCTCGTTCGAGACGACGAACAAGTTCGAGTTCCTGGACCAACAGTTCGAGATCAGCGACGGCATCTTCGTCGAGCCAGGCGACTATTCGAATTGGGAGTACCAGATCCGGGGCAGGACGGCGAGCCGGCGGCTCGTCTCGCTCTTCGGGGGCGTCAACCTGGGCGGCTTCTGGGATGGCACCCGCACACGATTCGACGCGCGGCTTCTGATACGCCCGACACCCGGGGTCAATCTGTCAACGGGCGTCGAGAGAAACGACGTCAGCCTGTCCGGGGGCGATTTCGTCACCAATGTCTTTCGCTTCGAGGGCGGGTTCGACCCGAGCCCCTGGGTCGGATTGACCACCCAGCTTCAATGGGACAACCGGAGCGAGGTGCTGGGTCTCTTCGCCCGGCTGCGCTGGATCCTCACCCCCGGAAACGACGTCTTCCTCGTGTACTCGCACAACTGGCAGGAGCTCGGAGACGACCTGATCGAGGATCCGAACGAAGAAGGGTTCCGGACGCTCTCGCGGGGCGCGACCGTCAAGCTCAACTACACCTACCGCTTCTAGCCGCCCACGGGTCCTGCTCCGCACGCCGAAGGGCCGACCCGGGGGCCGGCCCTTTGAAGACGAGGCCAGGGCTGCCGATCGACGGACCGGCTAGCGGAAACTCGCCGACGACGTGTCCCAGGAGAGAAACGCGTAAAACTCCGGGTGCCGACGGTACACGTCGGGGAAGTCGCGGTAGTTGCTGTCGCGGATGAAGAGCCAGTATTCGCCGCCGATCCCGAGCCGGCCGACCATCGGGACGTTCAGTCTGGTCAGCAGGAAATGTGACCAATGCGTGCCGGCCGCGCCGTTCAGGTTGCGCTGGTGGATCGACGCCCAGTCGACTCGGATGATCGGGCGATCCCGCTTGTGGAGCCCGGCCCCGAGAAGGAGCCCCCCGCCGGTCCCGAAGTCGTAGTCACGCTTGGTGAAGTCCGCGTACTCGGACTCGGTGCCCCAGATCAAGAGGGCGGCCGGCGCGACTCTCGTCCCGAGGTTCCACGTGTCGGAGAAATTCCAGCGTGAGTTGAACGACGCTGCGAGAGCGGATCCGCCGGTCTCGATCGTCTGGTTGTTGATGTACTGGAAGAGCTGCTCGAGCCGGAACGTGTGTCTGACCTTGCTGGACTCGCTCAGCTCCTTGCCCCACAGGCCGCCCCGGATCCGGAACATGCCGATTCCCTCTTCCTCGTTTCTCCCGTTGATCTGCACGAAGAAGTTGAAGGAATCGAACGGTCTCTCCAGATCGACGAGTGGATCTCCGTAGCCGAGCTCGAACTGAACCGTTCCACCCGTCGACGAGGCACCCGTCCCCCCTTCACCGACGTGTCGGACGCCCGCGTTCAGATACGTCCGGACCACTGCAGGGAAGCGGTCCTCCGGATTCGCGCCGGTCTTTGCCATCTCTCCACGGAACAGCCGACTCGCCCCGCCCATCGGATTGACCAGGAAGCCGCCGATCTCACGGAACGCCCGTTCCGTTCCCGTGGCCTCGTTGTCCCAGATGGTCCTCGACGCGCGGTTCAGTGACTCGCCGATGGCGATCCCGCCGACCGCCGTCGCGATCCAGTCGTTGATCGCCCCGCGGTTGTTCTCGCCGAACATCTCCCAGAGGAAACTGCCGCCCCAGGCCCACGCCGCGGACTCCCAGAAGCTGTATCCGTTCGATCGGCCGGCGTTGAAATAGAGACCGCCGTGGTACGGGTGGGCGAACATGTTCGTCTTGAAATTGTCGTGGTCCCATTCGAACCCCTCGCGGATGTTTCGACCCCAGGATTCCAGGCTCAAGACCGCGGTGGAATCGTCCGAGACGTGCCGGTTGAAGAACCACGGGACCACCATGACGGTGCCGATCTCGATCAGCGTCATTCCGAGCTTGCGCTCGTCACAGCAGAAGACCGCCTCCGCCTCCTGTTCGACGGCGGCGGATATCGTGGGCGTCCACGGCAGCATTTCGGTGTTCGTCCAGGCGGCCGTTCCACGTTCTGCCGTACTCGTCGTCTTCGCGGTCTGACCCGCGATCGGCATGACGAGGGTCGAGGCGAGCAGGGCCGCGGCGAACGTCGCTCGTCGTAGGGATCTCATCGACTAACCCTTCCACCGAAGGCCGAAGTGCCAGCCCTGGATAACGCCTTCATCCCACAGATAGCCGGTGTCCGAGTTTCTGTACTCGCTCTGGTTGTAGCGCGTGGCCAGCGTGAAGTCGATTCGCCTGGTGATCCGCCATGCAAGCGTGGCGGCGATCTCCCACGCGACCTGCGACCCGATCCCGAAGGCGCCGATGTTCCCGTCGACCGTGGCCCAGAACGACCTGCCCATCTCGGCGTAGTAGCGGGCCCCCACGACGGGCTCCAGCCAGTTCTCGCGGGCGACCTGAGTTCCGGGCTCCACCGCGACATCGAGGTTGTGCCAGACCGCTCGGAAACCGGCCAGAAACTCGAGCGCCTGGTTCGTCTCGAACGAACCGAACTCGACGGAGGCGAAGAGCTCGGCGACGGTCAGACCGAAGTCGTAGTCGCCTACGAAATCGGGCGGGATCGCCGGACCGTCGATCTCCGTGCTGCCCGCGAGATTCGTCGTCCGAATCGTACCGATCCCCCTCCAGCGGCCCTTCCCCACCTCCACGCTCCCGGCGAACGAGGCGTACAGCTCCGAGTCCCCGATCTCGAGCCCCGCGTCTTCGAACTCGATGACTCCGTCCACGTTCGCGAACCAGAGCGTCGGGTGGATCACGTAGTAGAAGTTCGGATTCCCGCGATCCTGCGCCAGGGAGCTCGTGGGAGCGACCGCAGCGATGGCCGCGGCGGCGAACACGGCGGCGGTCGCCCTCCGGCTCACCGCTCGCACGAATCGCTGGTTGATCACCATCAGGAGTCTCCGAAATGGGGAAACACGATCCGGAACTTGATGTCGAGCACCGTATTCTTGGACGTAAGCCCTTCCGACCCCGGACCGAGCAAGACGTCCTTCGTGCCGCGGCCGTACCGAATGTCGAAGCCGAACGCCGACGACCCGAAGACCCGGTCCAGCAGGAGACCGATGGAGTACTGGAAGTCTGTGCTCGACGCGGGTCCGAATGCGGTATCCTCGGTGCATTCGTCATCGAAGATAGGAGACCCGGCCTCACGAATCTTGCAGCTACCGTTGAAACTGTAGCTTGCGCCGAGGAAGGGGGCGAAAACCCACTTGTCGTTCGCGAAAGGGATCAGGTAGAGAAAGCGAGCCGGCACCTGCAGGAAGCTGGTCTTCACATCCCAGGCGCCCTCGACGTCCGCGTTCTCGACGCTGAAGGCTCCCATCTGCACCGAGTTGATGCCGGTCTCGACCGCCCATCGCTCGCTGAATTGCCACCAGAGCGTGGCCCCGACGTAGATGCCGGCGGTGAGCTCGGAGCTCTCGATGAGGCTCCCGGACAGATTCGTGAGCGAAGGACCCACATTGAGGCCGAACGCGACCTGCGCGCTCGCGGGGGAAGGACCCGCAGCGGCGACGGCGGCCACCACGAGTGCGGCCCGGAGCGGCCTGAGCATGGCTTTCAGGGGGTGCCGCATGTGCGCTCCTGAACGCGTGTTCGTCTGCGACCGGACCGGCCGCCGGGACATCCTTTCCGAATTGACTCCCGAAACGCGGACGCGGCAAGTTTCGGTTTGCGGCCGAGGCGGACCCCGGGTGCCGTTGAACCCGCGCCGATGTTGAGACGACACGGGGTCGCGCATAGCTTCGCCTCTCGATCGGGTCCCAAGTTGTTCGGAGAACGAGACATGAGAACGGTCCGAATCGCGTTATTAGCCGGAGCCACACTGGTCGCCGGCTGCCGGTCGCTCGCCGACGTACAGGTGACCGATCTCGAGGGCCAGTGGATAGCGAGTCAAGCACGCTTCGTCGAGATCGCCGCGCCGAAACGGAACAACGAGGACCTGATCCAGCTCGGGTGGGACGTCGAGATGGACATTGACGGCGCGGGCAACTTCGTTCTCTCGCTGTTCATCCCGGATGACGACGACGACATCGTCCTCGGCTCCCTGACCGTGACCGACGGTCGGCAACTGGGCCTGTTGACCGAAAATGGCGAAGGTGAGGGCGAGGTCTTCCTCGAGGACGACCAGGTGGCGTTTCGTCTGACGGCGGGGCTCGAGTTCAACTTCGGGGACGGACGTGTGGTGCCGTCGCGGCTGATTCTCGTGCTGGACCGCACCGGCGGGTGACCCGCCAGCGACAGCGCATCCGACGTCGCACAGTCAGGTGGACGCTGCCGGCGCTCGCGATCGAGCTGGCCCGAGGGTCGGTTCGAGACCGCTGAGCACCGATTCCGATCGAGTCGTCATCCGCCGCCCCGTGGGCGATGTCGACCCGCTGGCCACGCTGCCCGAAGAGGTGAAGCGGTCGCTCACGGACTCGCCGCGATGGCTCCCATCCAAGTTTCACTACGATGCCCGTGGCTCCGAGATCTTCGAGGAGATCACCCGACTCCCGGAGTACTATCCGACGCGAACCGAGCTCGGAATCCTCGAAGTCGTATCGGATGCGATCGTCGAAGAGGCGAAACCGCAGACACTGATCGAGTACGGATCTGGTAGCGCGTCGAAGACGCGAGCCATCCTCGACGCCATGCGACGTGCCGGCCGATTGGTGGGATACGGGGCGATTGAGGTGTCAGAGGCGGCGTTGCGCGGATCCGCCGAGGTCTTGCTGGCGCGCTACCCGGGGATGCGGTTCGAGGGAGTGGTGGCCGACTTCGAGAACGATGTCGAGCTCCCCTTCGAGGGGCTGCCGCGGCTCATCCTCTTTCTC
>JAOTZH010000017.1 GCA_029861425.1 Gemmatimonadota bacterium | reverse complement strand
AGCCCGGGAACATCTTCCTGGTGGATGATGGCCCGGTGAAGGTCCTGGATTTCGGGATCGCCAAGGTTGCCGGCGTCGAGCTAACGCGGGATGGAGCAGCGCTCGGGACGATCGCCTATATGAGCCCCGAGCAGATCCGCGGCGACGCGATCGACGGCCGCACCGACATCTGGGCGCTGGGCGTCGTGCTGTTCGAGATGTGCAGCGGGGAACTGCCGTTCGTCGGTGTGGATCATGTCACGATCATGCACGGGATCCTCGAGCTCGATGCGCCGACCCTGGATCAGATGATCCCGGGCTTCCCACCCAGTCTGGCGCAAACCGTCGCGCGCTGTCTCGAGAAGGACCCGGACGACCGGTTTGGGGACGCTTCGGAGCTCATCTCAAACCTCGATAGACCCGGCGCAACCGGTGCCGAAGGGGCAGGGACGGACCAGGACGAAGCCCGGGCTCCGGGTCCCAGCCTTTCGGAGGAGGGCGAACGCCGGCAAGCGACCGTCCTTTCCGCACGTCTCGCCGGGCGAGGCGCCATCGAGGAGGCCCTCTCGCCCGCCGAGGTCGATGCGCTGATCGGCGAGTGTGACGAGGCGATGGTGGAGATCGTCGCGGAATTCGGTGGCGTCGCGAATCGCCACACCGGGGGAACACTCGAGGCCCTCTTTGGAATCCCGGCGTCGGAGGAGGACGACGCGATTCGCGCGGTGCGGGCCGGGGCCGCGCTTTGTGAGCGCGTCGGCGCGATCCTCTCGGCGGCCGCGGGCGCGGAGGGCGCTGGCCTGCGCTGCGGCGTGGATACCGGCCGAGTCGTCGCTCGCACGGATGACACCGGAGGCAGCGCGTACCGTGTGGTGGGAGAGGCGACCGAGCTCGCCGCCCGTCTCGCCGGGCAAGCCCGGACCGGCGAGGTCGTGATCAGCGACTCGTGTCGGCGGACCATCGGTCCCTTCTTCGAGTCCGTGGAGGCGGGCTCGCTTCGGCGCGATGGGGACGAGGTCACGGACACGTTCCGGGTCCTGCGGGAGACCGGAGTGAGGAGTCGTCTCGAGGCCGCGGCCGAGGCGCAGGGTCTCTCGGCGCTCACGGGGCGGGAGGGCGAGCTCGAGACGCTGCTTCGGGCGTGCCGGTCGGCCGAAGGGGGACAGGGACGGTTCGTGTCGATCGTCGGCGACGTCGGCGTGGGGAAGAGCCGTCTGCTCCTCGAGTTCGACGAGCGGATCGACCGCGGGAAGTTCGACGTGTTCAGAGGTCGGTGTCAGTCCTTCGGAGCCGACATTCCCTACCTCCCTTTCGTCGACGCTCTTCGCGACCGCCTGGAGCTCTCCGAGCTCCAGGGGCCGGCGGATCCCGCGGCGATCGCCGACGCCGTGCAAAGAGTCTCCCCGGAGCTGACGGACTTCACGCCGTTCTACCTTCAGTTGCTGGCGGTGTCCGAGGTCGAGGATCCGGACGCGTTACGGCTGACGGGTCAGGACGGATTGGCTCGAGAGCAACACCGCGTGGGTCTCGTCGAAAGCCTGTCCGCCCTGTTCACTCTCGCGGCCCGCGAGCGCCCGACGATCGCGCTCCTCGAGGACTGGCACTGGGTGGACACAGCATCTCGTCAGGTTCTCAACCAGCTGCTCGAGATGGTGTCCGCCTTTCCGCTCATGATCGTCGTGACCGCACGGCCCCAGGGCGATCTCGGTTGGGGAACTCCGAGCGAGCACACACCGATCGTGCTGGCGCCACTGACCGCGGAGGAGTCGGGCGAGATCATCCGCTCCACGCTCGGGGCGGACGAGGTACCTGCGGCGCTGACGCGGCTCATCCACGATCGAACCGGAGGGAATCCGTTCTTCCTCGAAGAGGTTTGTCGGGCCCTCCAGGAGGAGGGAACGCTGCTCGTCGAGACCGGCCGGGTTCGCGTCGCGGGTCCGCTCGACAACCTCGAGCTCCCGGACACGGTACAGGGGGTTCTGCGGACCCGTCTGGATCGACTGGATGGGGCGACCCGAAACCTCGTTCGGTACGCCTCGGTCATCGGGAGAGAGTTCAGCCGTGACGTGCTCGAGCATGCGCTCGGAGCGGGCACCGACGTCACGGACGACCTCGATCGACTCCGACACCTCGGGTTGATCCAGCAGGTCCGCGTCGTACCGACCCCCGAGTACCGTTTCAAGCATGCCCTCACGCAGGAGGTGGCCTACGACGGGCTTCTCGAGCGACAGCGAGAGGAGACTCACGGCGCCGTCGCGGAGGCGCTCGAGGCGCTCCGTCCCGAGCGTCTCGACGATTACCTCGATCGTCTCGCGGACCATTTCGCGCATGCGAAGCGTTGGGAGAAGGCGGTCGACTATGCGGTCGCCGCCACAGATCGCCTCTGGTCGTTCAGCGAATTCGGGGAAGCAGCCGAGACGCAGGAGAAAGCCCTCGAGTGGGTCTCGAACTTCGCCGACGAGGAAACGCGATTCGAGCGGCGAAACGAACTCCTTTTGCGGCAGGAACGGCTGAAGGAGTACCTCGGGCAACGGGATCGGCAACAGGAGCTCATCGACGAGCTTCTCGATCGGCTGGATCCCGAGCTGCACGCGAGCCAGATCGCCATGGTCTACGTGAGGCAGGGGGATCTCAGCATCCTGACCCGCGAGCACGAGGCCGCCGAGGTGGCGCTCGAGCGAGCACTGGCCCTCACCCGTGAGATCGGCGATACAGGCGTCGAGATGCACGCGCTACGCAGCTTCGGACTGCTGCGCTGGCATCAGCAGCGCCTGACCGAGGCTGTGGACCTCGTCGAGAGCGCGCTCGAGCTCGACCGGGGCATGGACAACCGCGAGGGGGTGATCGGAAACCTCGCCAACCTGGGTTCGCTCCATCGCGCGCTCGGCGAGAGCGAAAAGGCCCTGGAGTACCTCCATGAGGCCCTCGATGCGGAGCGATCGATGGATCGTCGTGGCGCCGGCGGCACGGTGAAGGAGAGCTACATCCTGCACACCATCGGCGTCATCCACTCGCAACTCGGCGACAACGAGAAGGGGCTGGACTATCTGGAGCGCGCTCGGGCGTCCCTCGAGAACCGGTCGACCGTGTTCAACGTCGTGCAGATGCACTTCCATCTTACGGCGATCGCGCGTCTGTACGTCGACGAGGGGCGGATGGACGAGGCGTTGTCCCTGTATGAGGAAGCCATCGATCTCTGCCGTCAGGCGCGTCACCTCGAGGGTCTGACGACAACGCTGCGCGTCCGCGGGGAGGTGCTCCTCAATCTGCGCCGATACGAGGAAGCGCTTTCGGATCTCGAGGAGGCGGCCGATCTGTACGCACCGATGCACGACTTGCCATCCTTGCTCCGGATGTGGCGTGGGGCAGCGGTCGCGCGCGAGGCCATGGGCGATGCCGCCGCGCTCGCCGCGTGGCGACGAACACGGGGCCTGGCCGACGATCTCGGTCAGACGGAGACCCTGCTCGAGGCCGCCGAAGGGATCGGTCGTTTGCTCCGTCACGACGATCCTGCAGCGGCGCGGAAGTCGTACCAGGAGGCCCTGGAGCTCACGCTCACGGATGGGGATCGGGCGAGGATCGGCGGCCTCCGCTACACGATCGGGATCCTCCAGTGGGAGTCTCGGGAGTTGGACGGAGCGCTCGAGAGCTTCGTGGAGGCCTTCGAGGATCTGATCGAGGGCGGAGATTCCCTGCATGCCGGTCTCGCGCTCAACAGCATCGGTAGGACGCTGCGAGACCTCGGCCGGCTCGACGAGGCGACCGAGCGTCTCGAACAGTCCGTCGAGCTCAACCGTGAGAACGACGAACCGCTGCTCGTGGCGCATGCCCTCGTGACCCTGGGTGACGTGAAGATCGACGCCGGCGATCCGGAAGCCGCGGTCGAACGGTTCAACTCGGCGCTCGAGATTCGTCGGGATCTCGCCGATGAGCCGGGACAGGGGTGGACGCTACTGAGTCTGGCGAAGGCGCACCTGGCCCGCGGTTCCGAGGAGGGCGCGTCGTACTACCTGGCCGAGGCGGGGGAAGTTGCGTCTCGCACGGCGAACCTGGAGCTTCGGTCGGAGTGCGATTCACTTCGAGGGCGTTTGTCCGAACTCAATCCGGAGGCCTGACATGCCACGGTACATCATCGAGAGGGAAGTCGGGCAGCTGACGCTGGAGGCAATCCGGTCCGCGGGCCAGAAGTCGAACGAGGTCCTGGCCGAGATGGAGGGCGTCGTCTGGATCCGGAGCTACGTTTCGGATGCAGAGGGGAAGATCTACTGCGAGTACGACGCTCCGAGCGCAGAGGCAGTGATGGAGCACGCCCGGAGGACGGGAATCCCGGCCAATCGCATCTCCGAGGTGAGCATGGAGATCAACCCCGGCATGTTCCGCTAGTCACGCCACACGCGTCACCCTGTCACGGTCCGGGAGACCCCGATCAGACCGCGGCGGTTTCTTCCCCGACCGGATGGTCCACCAGCTGCGAGACCAGCACCACGCCCGCGAAAGCGTTCATCAACACGACCAGCCGCCAGTCGGGGGCGGCGATGAACTGCGGAGCCATGAGCGCGAGCCCCGCGTAGAAGACCGCGGTTCCCACGAGCCCGCCATAGGCGGCTCCGGTGGCGATGTTCGCCGACAGGACGGCCGAACCGAAGACGAACGCCGCTACGACCCCCACAACCGCGAAGATCGAGAAATGGGCGATCGCATAGAGGATGATGGACCAGCTCACCTTCAGGACGCCGGCCGTCCAGGCGAGGACCCCCAACCCGTCGGACAACTCGACGGGTGCGCCCAGCACATTGCTGGCGAGCAAGCGCGGCGTGGCGAGAGGTTCCAGCTTGACGAGATCGTAGACGAGGATCATCACGGCCACCGCGAGCCCGGCGGCCAGTCCGGCAGTGAGACCTGCTTTCACACGATTCAGCATTGCGCCTCCCCGCGATTGCGACTTCTGAGGGTAACACTCCGGGTTCGAATCGTTCAATACCCCGCGTCAGCTCCGTTCTACATTGCTCACGCACTCCGGATTGGGAGAGGGATCATGAAATCGAGAATGAGCGCGCTGGCGCTGGTCATGTTCATCGTGGGACCGATCGCCGCCCATGCACAGGATGCGCCGGTCGACAGCCTCGCACTGGCTCGCCAATACACTTCGTGGCTCTATGCCGGCGAGGCCGACAGTCTCGTGGCCAGCAGCACGGAGAGTGCGAGAGAAGGGTTCTCCACCCATTCGCGGTGGACGCAGTACGCGGAGCAGATCTCCCGCATGGCCGGCGAGGAAGTTGCCGTTCTCGAGGAGAGCTGGAAGCTCAGGAACGGCGACTGCCAGTACTACCGACTGGCCGCCTTCAGCGACATGGAGGATTTCATGGTCGTCCGGTGGATCATCACCAAAGAGGGGCGGATCGGAGGCGTGGGCGTCGGGCCGGCGGAGCAGACCCCTCCCTTCGACAGAGAGTCCTGCCCTTAGTTCCCGCCCAGGCGCGGCTCGCGTCCGGGGTCAGCGTCGGGACACGCGGCCCCGGATCTCGAGCTCGTCGGTCGTCTCCAGAGCCGGCGGCTCGACGGTGTGGGTCTCCCACCAGGCACGCGCCTTCTCGAGATTCCAGGCCGGCAACACGGGCGCCGTGTCGAGGGCCGCCAGTAGCTCCTCGCACGTCTGATACCGGTCCCGCGGGTCCTTCTCGAGACACTTCAGCGCGATCCTCGCGAGCGAGTCGGGGACGTTCACGATCGCGCGTCCCTGGGGAGGCTCCGGCGTCTTCTTCACGTGATCCATGATGACCTCCATGGCGTTGATGCCCGGGAACACGGGCTCGCCCACCAGCATCCAGTAGAGGACACACCCCAGCGTGTAGACGTCGGCCCGCGAATCCAGCTGCTCCACCCCCATGAGGCCCTCGGGAGCGAAGCACGCCGGCGTGCCGAAGACCGCACCAGCCTTCGTGAGCCCGGCGTCGGAGCCGGTGACCCGCTTGGCGAGCCCGAAGTCCAGGACCTTGACGAAGTCGTGCAACCCGCCCTGCGTGGTCAGGAACACGTTCGATGGCTTGATGTCTCTGTGTACGACGCCGTGCCGGTGGGCTTCGGCGAGCGAGGCGCACGCCTGCTTCATGATGAAGACCGTCCTTGCAGGATCCACCGGGCCGTGCCGATCGATCATCTGCTGCAGGTCGAGACCGAGCAGGTACTCCATCGCGTAGTAGAACGTCCCGTCGGCGGCGCGACCGAAATCGAAGACGCGAACCGTGTTCGGGTGCGTGAGCGCCGCCGAGACCTGGACCTCTCGCTCGAACCGCTCGAGAGCCTCGCGGTCGCCCGGCTCGCTACGGAGGACCTTCACCGCAGTGGGCCGACGGATCATCGAGTGCCGGGCGAGATAGACGTCGCCCATGCCGCCCGAGCCGATCTTCCCCTCGACGACGTAGCTCCCGAGCCGCTTCACCCGGTGCGCCGACCGACCGAGCGTGTACAGCGTACGGCTCGCTACGATCGACAGGCCCCCGAGGAATACGGCCCCGAGGATCTGGTTCGGGATGTGTCGGCCCAGCTCGGTTCTGGCGGCATCACTCTGCCAGAACGCGGCGACCGATGGTTCGATGGCGGTGACCACGGTCGGGACGAGTCCCGCGGCCACGACCGCGAACACGGACAGGGCGATCTGCGACCGGTACGACGGGAGAAACGCCGCGTGCATGAACAGGAGGATCGCCATGCCCAGGTCCGGCGTCGCGTCGGGCTGGAAGAGAGCGCTCCGAGCCAGAATCGTCGTGATGTTGAGTCCGAGGAGAGGTACCACGAGCCAGGCGGCGGATACTCTGCCCCGGAGGACGGGGATCAAGACGAGCCCCAGCAGGAACGAAACAGCATGAAGCGAGAGCCCCCAGGCCCGATACGTCCCCGGGCCCGCGACCGGATCTCCCTCGAGGTACAGGGTCGCCGGCACCGCAGCAGCCGACACGACCACTCCGATCAGACAGATCAGCCGGGTGCGCGTCCACATCAGCTCCTGCAGCTCCGCATCATACGACTGAATGGCGGATTTCGTCCGGGAATCGCCGCCGTGTTCCGTCATTCGCCCCTTCAAGGCCTCATTCATCGAATGGGCGTCACCCTGGCGTTGTGCCGAGTTGACGCGCGGGCCAACCTATGCGTGTCCGAAGCGCGTTCGACAGGGCGGAACCGGGGAGCCCAATGACCTCATCCATGGCCGACGGCGACATCGCAACGCCGCGTCACAGGTTCAGATTCACGACGCTCCTGGTCGCCATCATTGCCCTGCTTCTCCTTTCCCCCGTCGTCGCGTACCTGCCATTATCCGGCGCGCTGTTCTCCTTTCTGGGCGCGGCGATTCCGCTGGCCGCGATCTACGCGGTGAGCGACAACCGGCGTCACCTTTACGTGGGGCTGGCGCTCGGGCTCCCGGCGACCTTCGCCGGCGCGATCAATCTGCTCGACCTCGGCTTCCAGTTCGAGTGGCTGGCCCTGCTCCTGCCTCCGGTCTTCTACGCGTACACGGTCTGGGTCGTCGGGAGGCGGGTGTTCACATCACCTGCGGTGAACGCCGACACGCTCGCGGGGGCGGCATGCGTGTACCTGCTGATCGGAATGACCTGGTGGTTCCTGTTCCTGGTCCTCGAGGTCCTGCAGCCCGGGTCGTTCGCGGGCAGACCGCCGGGGGTTGAAGACCCGACTGCCCGCTTCGACCTCCTCTATTTCAGCTTCGTCACGCTGACGACGCTCGGGTACGGAGACATCCTGCCGCTGACCCGAGCCGCCCGAGCCCTGTCCATCGTCCTGGCTACGGTCGGGGTCCTGTATCTGGGGATCGTGATCGCGCGCCTCGTGGGGGTCTACGCCGCAAACGTGATCCAGGGGGAGAGCTGAGCATCCCCCACGGCGGCAGCTATCGAGCTGAGCGCGGGGGGTCGATCAGGGCGCGGGCACGCGAAAGATCGGGTATGCCCCGCCGCGCTCCATCTCGTCCGCGAGGAGCCCCCAGTTCGCGAAGCCATCGTCCGAGCGCGGCTCGAGGAGCATGAAGAGAAGACGCCCGAGGGGCTGATCCGAGGGCACCCACCACGTGCCCTCGGCGGGGGTGACCGATCGCGCCTCGTACGCGCCGTGCACCACCTGCTCGTCGTGTCCCTGGAACGGCCGCTCGGCCGTCGTAACCGAGTCGATTCGAAACGCCTGCGCCTCTACTGCGGCCGTCCGTGCCGCCTGCATCCGGATCCCGTGTGCCTGGAGCCGCGTCACGATCTCCCGCAGGTCCGCGGGCACGAGATACCCGGCCGGAACGACGTCGCTCTCCGAGGCCTCGAACGTCCCGTATTCGTACATCGACTCGACCCGGCTGACGTCAAGTCGTCGAAGAAGGGTCGCCCCGGTCAGCGGGTGCCGCTCCTCGTCGACCTCGCCCATCAGGATGTCAGCGGGCGCGGCGGAGCGCTCGGGAATCGCACGTAGCGCGAGGGTCTCGCCGACCACGGAGGCGTCGGCCTCGTCGACGATCGCTCGGACCTCGTCCGCGTTTTCGTGCACGTAGTCGAGGATCTCCTCCACGAAGAAGAGCGTCGCGAGGACCCGTTCCTCGAACGTGGCGTACGAGTACGCCTCGCTCAGAATCGCGATCCGGTTGCGGAGGCCCACGTAGTTGTTGTTGAACCGCGGGCGGTGGTCGAAGGTCCGCCACGCGCGCTCGCCGCCGCCGAAGCCGCCCGCGTTCCCGTAGTAGTAGTACTCCCACCCGTGCTTCTCCCGGACCTCGTCGGTCACGTGCGGCAGCAGTCGATCCCGCAGGAGCCCGTCGATCCCCGCCGGCGTGTTCGGGTGGAGCGGCGGAGCGTAGGTGACGTGGTACGCGTGCCGCGTACCGTTCGTGGTGTGGAGGTCGACGCCCACGTGCGGATCGTACTCGGTGAACAGCCGGGCCACCGACCGCGCCTCCGGTGAGTCGAGCTTCATGTGGTCGCGGTTGAGGTCGTACCCCTGGGCGTTCGGTCGCTGTCCCATCCCGCCGAGGGGCCCGTGCTGGCGACCCCGGTTGGTGAGCGACACGCGCTCGTTGCCGTCCGCGTTGTAGATCGGTGCGACCAGGAGGACCGTGGACTCGAGCCACTCCGCATGCTGACCCTCGACCAGGTCCGCGAGGAGCATCTGGAGAGCCTCTTTCCCGCAGACCTCTCCCCCGTGGATGTTCCCCTGCAGGTACACGACGGTCTTCCCGGACGCCTGTACCGCCTCGGGGCTCGGGTCGGTGACGTCCCCGACGACGACGAGCGGGAGCGCTCTGCCCTCGGACGTGAACCCGAACGTCGTGTAGTGCATCCGGGCATCTGCGGTCGCGGCGGCCCGCATCATCTCGACGACGTCCTCGTACGAGCTCGTCTCCACGAATCCGGTCGACTCGGCGCGGGTCGTCAGGTCGGGGGCGGGCGACGCCGGCGTGCATGCGGAGCCGAGGAGCGCGATCGCCAGAAGCACGGCGAGCCGCCGTGGAGAAGACGAAAGGTCGGGCACGTCCTCTACCGGATCCCGACGAGGCCGCGCACCGAGTCGATCAGCTTCGGTGCGTCCCAGCCGATCCCGTGGCGGAACACATAGCGCGTGTCCTGAATATGGCCGATGGACTCGATATCGCCTTCGATCACCACGAGATCGGCGATCTTGCCCGCGGTCACCGTCCCCACTTCGTCGTCGATCCCTAGGACCTTCGCGCCGTTCGCGCTCATGATCTGAACGACCTCCACGGCCGTGAACCCGGCCTCGAGGAGCAGCTCGAAGTTCTTCTGGTCGCCATAGCCCGGAGGCGCCGCACCGTACCCGGTGGGATCGACCCCGGCGGCCAACGTCCCGCCGGCCTGAACGAACGCGTACTCGTACTCGAGCGCCTTCTGATAGACGTCGGGCGGGATGCCGATGCCGGACTCGAGATTTGCGCCGCGGATCCGTTCCGCGATCTGTCGGACCTCCGCCGCGATCTCGGGGGCCAGGATGTCGTAGACACGCTCATCGATCGGCGGGCGGCCCGGGACGGAGATCTCGTAGACGACCAGCGTCGAGGTCATCGCGACGTCGTTGTCGATCATGTCCCTGAAGGTCGCCTGAACCTCGGGGCCGTCGACGTCGAGCGAGCCGTATCCGTTTCGGAACCCCGGTGGGCACTCGTCCGGACGCTTCCCTTCGTAGTACTCGCTGTTGGCCAGGAGCCCATGCTCGAGATTGTCGATCCCGAGCGCGACGGCTTCACGATACCCGACGGAGCACAGGTGAGCGGTAACCTTCACCCCGTTCTCGTGGGCCTCGTCGATGGCCGCGCCGAGTTCGTCACGGCTGATCCACGTATAGGCCTTGAACCAGCTCGCCCCCTCCTCCGCCCAGTACCTGACGAGACGACGGGCCTCCTCCGGCCCGTCGAGCCGAGCCATCGTCTGCGAACCCTGCTCCCCCGTCAGATAGGGACCTGTCGTGAACATCGACGGCCCGATCGCGCGACCCGATTCGATCTCGTTCTTCAGGTTGAGCTCTTCATACGGAGCCCGAGCCCCCGTCGTGCGGATCGTGGTCACGCCGGACGCCAGATACAGCCGGGAGCCCGAGAACGACAGCTGCGCGGCGCGGCCGTTCCCGCCCGTGTAGTAGCTGTGGTTGTGAAGACCGACGAGCCCCGGAATCACGGTGTGTCCGGTCATGTCCAGGATCTCCGCGTCGGCCGGTACCGCGACGCGCTCGTTCGGTCCGACCGCCTCGATCCGGTCGCCGCGGATCAGGACCGTCTGCCCGGTAGCCGCGGGTGCCCCCGTGCCGTCGATGACCTTGGCGTTCGTGAGCGCGACGACGGGCGCATCGACCGCCACATACTGCTGGAACTGCCGGGCGACGCGCTGGGCCTCGGCAGGCGACGGGGCGAGAACCGCGGCGACCAGCGCCACGATCGGGAGTAGGGAGAGGCGGAACGAACGCATGAGGGAGTTCCTTTCTACGACGGGCCGGCCACTTCCATCACGAGCTTCATACCGGATTCGAGGTGCTCGGCGATATGGCAGTGGACCATCCAGCGACCGGGGTTCGACAGCTCAAGGAGGATGTCCGTGGTCGATCCGACGGGCAACAGGACCGTGTCCTTCCAGACGAGGTTGTCGTTCTCGACCCCGTCCTGCTCGAGGACGAGAAACCGCTGTCCGTGGATGTGAAGCGGGTGCTGCATCGCATGGAACGCGTCGCGGTCGTTGTGCACGCGGATCTTCACGACGTCCCCCACGCGGAACGACCACTCGATGTCCTCGTTCTCGGCGCCGGTGTCGGGATCGAGGAGCCGCCACTGCACCTCCCGACCTGTGGTCGCCCAGTTCATCATCGGCATCGTGCCGGTCCATTCGACGGGATTGAAGTAGATCCAGTCGTAGTTCATGGACTGCTCGATCGGGAGCGGGAGACTGTCGACAGACAGCGTCATGACGAGCTGATGATCGACCGGTCGGTCGAACTCGGGGCGCAGCCCGTCGATCTCCGCGATGACGTCGGCGTTCTCCCGCAACCTCGCGAACGCGCGCGACAGGTCCGGCTCGGCGCGGTCGGCCCCGCCCCGGATCACCCCGAGGGTTCGCCATTCCTCGCGAAAGACGCCCTGACGGTGGTTGATCCCCTGAACCTGGTTTACGAGGAAGTAGGAGCCTTCTTCGGGAAACTGCACCTCGACGACGAAGCGCTCGGCGGGGGCGATCACGAGCGAGGAGACGAACTCCTCCCGCTCGAACCGACCGACATCGGACGCCACCACCTTCATGCGCAGGCGGGAATCCAGCGCACGGGCCGGGTCGACTGCGGCGTCAGCCACTGCATCGAGCCCGCCTCTCTGAATCATGGACAGGTTGAAGGTCCGGGTGTTCGACGCGTTCGTGACATGGAAGCGGACGACCTCTCCACTATCCACATCGAGGACATACCCGAGCGGGGTGTCCGGGAGGGCCGTCGGTTCCCCGTTGATGAGCATCGTGTTTCCGAAGCGGCCCATGAGCATGTAGTTCGCCGACTGGTCGCCGAACGGGACGACGCCGTCGTCATCCAGCAGGAGGTCGTCGAGGATCAGCGCCTCGTCGCGGTGCGCCGGCCCGTAGTAGTCCGGATCTGGCGACGCGACGAGCATGTTGCCGTAGAGCCCGAGCTCCTGCTGGATGTCCTCGCGGTGGTGCGGGTGGTACCAGTAGATCCCCGCATCGCGGAAGAAGATCTGGTAGCGGAAGCTCTCGCCCGGCTCGACAGGATCCTGCGTGACGCCGGGTACCCCATCGAACCGGTTGTCGAGCCGCACACCGTGCCAGTGGACCGCGGTCGGGAGCGACGTGTTGTTCGTGAAGTTCACGAAGATGGTGGAGCCTGCCATGACTCGGATCAGGGGCCCGGGCTGCTGACCGTTGAAGGCCATCATCGTCAGGGTTCGATTGCCGACCGTGCGCCGCACGAACCCGGCCTCGAGATCGAGCGTCCCGCCGTCCGGCAAGTCGACCACGTCGCCGGGCCGCACCTCGGGCAGCGTCGTCGGATCCCTGTCGGGCAGCCATGGATCGGAGTGGGGCTCGAGATCCAGCAGACCCGGCAGCATCGGGACTCCGGGGTAGCCCGGCGGTCGTGTCCACGGCTCGGCGTTCGGACCCCGATCCGGCCGCCGCCCGGCCCCTCGTTGAGTGGCGGATGGGGCGGTCGCGAGCAGGTCGTGCGCTTCCATCTTGCTCGAGGGCGACCGGCCGCGGAGCACGAGGGGTCCCTCGCGCTCCGTCACGACCGCCGACGCCTCGGCGCTCACCATGATCAGGTACTTGTTGAACGCGACAGCATCCAGGCGGTTCTCGCCGTTCGTGACGACGCCGATGTTCACGACCGGGTCGAGCGTGAGCGGGGTCGCCCAGGCCACGAACGTCGTGTAGTCGCCGAGAGTCGACGGGTCCGGCAGCCCCGCGATCCAGGCGACGAGATCGCTGACGTGGTGCCCGGAAGGCGCGACGGCCACGCCGAACGGGGTGGAGGGCCGCACGAGCTCGATCACGCCGGCCGCCCCGCCCCCGCGAGCGGTCGGGAACAGGTCGATGCAGTGGAGATCGGACGCCGGCCGTTGGCCGAAGCCGCCCGCGGCGCGCGGACCTCCGGCGGGCGCATCGTCGACCAGGCCACCGACGAGGGCTCCGGTCGCCGCCGGCCGGTCGGCGCAACGAGGCGAAACCCCCTGCACCTGCGCCGCGGTCGACTCCACGGAGAGGACGGCGGCGAGCGACACGAGCGCTGCGGCTGGACCTGGCACGCGGACGCGTACCCCCCGGCGGGTCCGGCTCACCCTGTTGCCCCTCGCTTCAACCCGCCCAACCAACGCTCCAGCGCATCCCGGTCCCGCTCCGACAACCAGCCATGCGTGGGGAGTGTAAACAGTGCCGTGGCGAGCCGGCTCGCCCCCGGGTAGGTGCCCGCGGGGTCGACCAGAAGCGGGCGGACCGCTTCGACTTCGCTCAGCGGCTTCGCGTACCCGCTCGCGATCCCCAGTCGCCCGGCCGTCGCGGCCGCACTGGCGACGACTTCGTCATCGATCAGAACCGGGAGGCGAAGCCACCCGGCCTCGACGTCGTCTCGATGCGGGCGGACGGGACGAACCGAAGAGTCCGGCGGACACGCGGCGATCAGATCGGTCGCCGTCCGCGAGCGAGCGTCGACCTCCCCGGGAAGCAGCCGCATGTTCGCCCGAACGATCGACGCGGCCGCCGCCGAGATCCCGGTCGGTTCTGTCGGAGGTCTGTACACCGTCTCACCCACGTGGAGACCCGGAATCGCGCGCGGCAGACCGAACAGCGCCGGCCGGCCGAGGACCCAGAGGGCGGTCGCGGTCGCCACGTCACCCGCTCCCCGACCGCCTGGCGACAGGTCCCCGATCCCGCGCAACAAGTCGGTTCCGTGATCGTCCCGGGCGAGGAGCGCTCCGCCCGACCCGCCCGTAAGACCCTTGCCCCGTCCGAACGACAGGACGGTGAACGACCCGAACGCTCCGGCGCGACGGCCGGCCACGTGGCTACCGGCTTCCTGGGCCGCGTCCTCGATGAACAAAACGTCGCTCTCGAGGCAGCGCTCGCGCAGCCGGTCGGCAGACATCGGCACCCCGAACAGATGAGCTCCGACCAGAACCCGCGCCCCTCGGTCGAGGACACGCTCGAGAGAGGATTCGTCGGGTTCGAGGGTTTCGGGCACGACGTCGTAGAGGAGGACGCGGACGCCCGCCCCAACGGCGGCGGTTACGAGATCGTAGCAGCAATACGCGGGGAACGCTGCCGTGTCGCGTCCGGACGCCCGCGCGGCGCGGAGCGCGAGCGTCAGGGCCGCCGTGCCGCTGTTCGCGAGGAGACCCGCGTCGGCGCCGTACAGCTCGAGAAGCGAGCCGAGGAGACCCCGTCGTCCGCCGGCGGTGAACACCGCGGTCGCGCCACGGGCGATCGAAGACGGCGCGATGGGAGACCGTGCCGGCGGCACCGTCCTCAAGGTGTCACGGGATGTTCCGGACGATACGCGGGCCCAGGAGGTTCGCCACACCCAGCGGAAGCTTCTGCCATACCTGGACGGCGAGCCCGAACCCCCTGTCGTCGGGCGATGGCGTCTTGC
Organism: Gemmatimonadota bacterium; assembly: GCA_029861425.1. GTDB lineage: Bacteria > Gemmatimonadota > Gemmatimonadetes > Palauibacterales > Palauibacteraceae > Palauibacter. The sequence continues at coordinate 19,001 of JAOTZH010000017.1, read as the reverse complement.
TCCGTCCGCCCGTGCGCTGCAGCCAGTGCAGCGGCTCGTCCCGCCCGCCCCACTGGAGCTTGAAGCGGTGCGTTCCCTCCCCCGGCGAGCAGCGTCCGAAGTTGAACCTCTTGTGACCGGCCTCGATCGATCGCTCCAGGAAGGACCAGTAGAGGAGCATGTTCGGGGCGGTGCGGTTGTAGCTCCGAAGCGAAGAGGCCCAGGTGATCTCGGCCTCTTCCCCCCACTCGATCGTGCAGCCGGCGGCGATTGGCGCATCCCCGTCGTACACGCACCCGAACGTCACCGTCTCTCCGAGCTCCGATCCGAGATCGTGAAAGAACCGGCGCGGCAGGACGGGCGTCCCCAGATCCCGCATGTGGCGTGAGAACACCGTCCAGAACGGATCGATCTGGTCAGCGCCGAAACGCGTCTCGTACCCCTCCTTCATGGGTCGTCGGACCTGGCTGCGAACCTTCGCCTTCAGCCCATCCCACAACGCGGTGGGGTCGCCCGGAAGGTCCAGAACGACCGTGACCTTGCGGGTCGATACGTGCATGTCGACCGGTGTCGGTCCGCGCGCGCGTAGCTCCAGCAGATCCGCGGAGCGGCGCTCGGCCAGCGTCGACGCATGCTCGCACAGGGCAGCGATCGCTTCGTCCGTCCCGAGCGGGCCTCCGTAGCTGACGAACGGCATCGAGACGATGTAGTGGCCGAACAGGAGGCTCTTCACCGTCACCAGCGGAAGCACCCCGACCGTCTCCCCGTCATGCGTGGCCTCGAGCACCTCGCAGCGGTGCCCGAACGAACGCTCGATCACCCGTCGCCAGGGGGACAGGTGGAATGCGGTCCAGCCGGACTGACGCGTCACGAACGCGTCCAGTCCGTCGGGATCAGCGCTCGCCTCGATCTCGATCTGACGACGAGTCTCCGCCACGACGCTCCTGTCGGGTCGACGGTCGGGGTTTGCCGGCCTAGCCGGGCTCGGCCGACGCTAGCACGCCGGACAACACGCTAAGCCGCTCGCCCCAATAATGCTTGGCGACGGCACCGCATCGCGATCCGGCTGCTTACCGTGCTGGATCGCAATCAACGACTTCGCGGGTTCAGGCAGAGGCGGAGGTGAGGATCCTCCTGGCGAATTCGGACTCGTCCCAATCCCCCACGTACGTTCGGGGGATCCGGTAACGGTCCGGCGGCCGCGCTCCTTTTGGGGTCGTGATGAACGCAGCGTCGAACCCGGCCTTGCGCACGAGGCGTCTCGATCCCCCCGAGTCCCCGAAGGGATACGCGAAGTGGCGTACGGGGCCGACCATCTCCTCGAGACGGCGGCGGCCGTCCGAAATCTCCGACCACCGCCGGGTGCGCGACAGGCAGGACAACGCCGGATGGTGTTCGGTATGTGCCCCGATCTCGACGACCCCGCTCGCGGCGAGCCTTGCGAGGCCACCGGCGTCGAGGGGTCGGTGGGTCTCCCGCGTGGAGGGCGTCCACTCGGCCCAGCGTCCGAGCTCGTCGAGCGCCCGCCCCCGCGCCTCGCCGCTTAACCCCCGCAGGGAGTCGAAGAGAGTCGCATAGAGGCCGTGCCGGGCTGTCGGAGGGGAGCCGGGAGTGCGGCTCGACCAGCCGCGAGTCGAACGTCGGACGGTCTCGGACCACTCGTCCGCGGGGAGCGTCACCGCAACGTTTCTCTCACCGACACGGATCCGGAGCCCGGTAGGGAGCGGGTGCGACCCGAGCAACAGCGCCTCGAGCTCGTCCCACCAGAACTCGCGCCCCGAGCCGAGCGACCCGCTCACGGCGAAGACGGTGGCCGGCACGCCGAGTTCTTCCAGAACGGGCAGCGCGATTCCCGCGTTGTCCGCGTACCCATCGTCGAACGTGACCGCCGCCAGGCCGTCCTCCGCCGTGCCGTCGAGAACGGCATCGACCGCACGAGACAGCGTGACCGGCCGTCGCCTCTCCACGAGCAGCTCCATCTGACGTCGGAACCGGTCGGGGCGGACCGCGATGCCATGCGGGTCCGACTCCAGGCGAGTCACCCGGTGGTAGATGAGGATGACGGGCTGCCGGACGGTCTTCATTCCGACCGCTGAATGCTGCCCGCCGGAAACGGCGATCCGGGGACGGGCGTCAGGACGCCGTTGCGCGGGTCGCTCGCGAACACCGACACGTCATCGGACGCCTCGTTCACAGCGATCGCGAACCGGCCCGCCGGGTCCATCGTGACCGCCCGCGGTCGCTCGCCCGCCCGGTAGGGTGAACCGGGCAGTGGCCGCAGACGCCCGGAATCGGAATCGATGGCGAACCCGGAGATGTCGCCCGAGCGCTTGTTCGCCACATAGAGGAACCGACCCGAGGGATCGAACGTCGGCCAGACCGGTCGCTTTCCCGTCGCCCAGGGCGATCCGCGCAGCCGCCGGGGCCTGCCGGCTCGGGTGTCGAGACACCAGCCCGAGATCGAGCCGGAACGCTGGTTCGCGACGTACAGAAAGCGCCCGCTCTCGTGGACGAGGGCCTGGAAAGGGCGGCGACGGGTGCGAAGGGGAGGCTCCGTCTCGTGAAGGACCCCCGTCTGCTCCTCGAGATCGAATTTGTGCAGCCGATTCGACTCCTGACAGGCGACGAACACCCGGGTCCCGTCCGGGCTGACGACCGCGAAGCGCGGGTCCGCGGTGGTCGAGAACGGCGATCCGTCGGCCGGCGCGAGGTCGCCGGACTCCGCGTCGATCCTGAACGAGGAGATCTCGGCGGACGGGCCGTGAACCGTAAACGCGAACGAGTCGTCGAAGCTCACCGTCATCGCGCGCGGCTCCGGGGCGCAGGGGTAGGGCGAGCCAGGACACGGCGTCAAACTCCCCGTCGTCCGGTCGACCGTGAACCCGGTGATGTCGCCGGAGCCCGCGTTCGCCACGTACGCGAATCGACCCCCGTGCGCCAACCGGGTGCCCCTGGGGTTTCGACCCGTCGCGAACGGAGACCCGGGGACCTCCTGGAGGCTCCCGTCAGGAGACACGCGAAACGTCGAGAGCGAATGCCCGGTCCAGTTCGCCGCGAAGACGAAGTCGCCGGAGGGGTCCACGCCCACCCCGCGGGGACCCTCGCCGACCGGGTAGGGAGATCCCGGGACGTCGGCCAGCCGGCCGCTATCGGGGTCGATCGACAGGACCGAGAGGTCGTTGGACGCGAAGTTCGCCACGAACAACCAGCGTCCACTCGGGTGCACGACGTGGAGTCGCGGCCCCAGACGGTCCGTCACGAAGTCATAGAGGGTGTGCGCGGTCATTCTCCGTTGCCGGTCGTTGCTGCATCCTCGCGAGACCGCGGCCGCGGATCTCGTTGCCGCGAGATGTGGCGAAGCAGATTATGTGATGTCGCCCGACCTTGCGTCTACTCGTCGTCCGCGCCGGCCGGCCATTCGAGCACCCCTCATGAACCCTGGAGCCGATGAACGCAGCGCCGGACAGTACCGTCCCAGGGGCCGAGTTCCGGCTGTCGAACCGTGAGAGCCTGCCGGAGTTCGACCTCGTTCTCCCGCACCCGGATCGGAGTCCGACCGTGACGGCGCTCCTGCGGGTGAAGGACGAAGAGCGAAAGCTCGAGCCCTGCCTCCTGTCCATCATCGAGGTCTTCGACGAGCTCGTACTCGTCGACAACGGCTCTACCGACTCGACCGTCGAGATCGCCCGCGCCTTGGCGGCGAGGCACGATGCCGAAGGTCGGCTCCGCATCGTCTCCTATCCCCACACTCTCGCCCGCTACGGACCGGAGCACGACGCTACCCCGGAGGACTCCGTCCACAGCCTCGTCTACTTCAACAACTTCGGGCTTTCACACTGCCGTTCGAAGTACGTGTGTAAATGGGACGGGGACATGGTGCTGAGACGCCGCGCGAGGGGGGCGTTCCTGCGGCTGCTCGCTCGTATCGCGAGGGTTTCGAACGAGTGCTGGAAGCTGAAGGGACAAACGGTGTATCGGGACCTGTCCGGCGACTATTTCGAGGCTCGCGGGGAGGTGAACAAGGAAGTCATGATGTTCCCGAACGAGCTGGAGTACCGGTTCGGGAAATACGAGCACTGGGAAGGGATCGGGCGGGCCCCCGACGCCCGCGTCCGCACGCTCCGGCCGGTCTGCTTCTACGAGCTCAAGTACGCCGAGGAAGACGAGTTCAGCCACTGGTCGACCGGCGAGTTTCCGAGCGACCGGAAGCGACGCGAGTGGGAGAACTTTCAGGCGGTCAAGGAGGGGGATACCGGGTCGCGGCGGCGGTTTCGACCCCTTCCGCGCGACTTTCTGGACCGCCAGGTCCAGTGACCGCGCTCACGGATCGAACGACGTGGTTTCGGGGGCTGATGCCCGGGTTCCTGGGGATCGGCGCCATGCGATCCGGGACGACGTGGCTGGCGACCCAGCTGCGGGCGCACCCCCAGATCCAAATCGAACGGAAGGAGATCCATTTCTTCGACCGGAAGCTGGGAGAGCGCGGCGCGTCGGGATCGGTCCGCGATCTCGTCAACCGGCTGCGTTACGCACACCGGGTACGCGAACGACCGCCCCGGAGAAGACTTCGCGGCGAGATCACGCCCGCGTATGCCACACTCGACGATGACACGGTGCGGCGCGTCGGCGAGTGGATGCCCGACACGAAGATCATCTATCTCATGCGTGATCCGGTCGAGCGCACATGGTCTCAGGTGCGAAACGACTTTCCCATCTGGATCGGGCGCGAGGTCGAAGACCTCACGCGCGATGAGCTGATCGAGTTCTTCGAATCGGACTCCGTGGTCGCGCGTAGCGACTACGCGGGCTGCATCGAGCGATGGCGGGGTGTCTTCGGCGAGGATCGGGTGTTCGTCGGGTTCTACGACGACATCCGGGGACGCCCGGCGGGGCTCCTCGGTGACCTCTTCCGGTTCCTCGAGGTAGACGACACGATCATGCTCGAGCCGGGAACCCTTGGCCGGACCGTCGGGTCCTCCGACCCGGTGCGGATGCCCGATTGGGTGAGATCCGACCTCGAGGCCCGCTACTCCGGACACGCCGCGCGGCTGGCGGCCCTCGGGCTGGAGGTGCCGTGGACACGGTGATCGGGCCGGAGGAGGCCACGCTCAAGCGCTGGTTCGGCCGGGCGAAGCTCTACCTCGGCTACTACGAGGCGCGAGCCCGCCGTCACGAGCCGGAGTTCCGGGCCTCGCTGAGGCCGACCGACACGTTCCTCGTCGGCCACCCGAAGTCCGGCAACACGTGGGTCGCGTACATGCTCGCGCTGCTCATCCAGCCCGATCGCTCGAGCGACATCAATCTCCTCAATGTGGGGGACTTCGTTCCCTTCGTGCATGGACGCGACCGCGACATCGCGAACTACGCCCCGCTACCCGATCCGCGCGTCTTCCGGAACGAGTACCCCCTACATGCACGCGCATATCCACGCATCCTCTATCTGGTCCGCGACCCTCGCGCCGTCCTCGTCTCCTTCTGGCACATGTACCGGGTGCTCTTCGACGACCGGACGACCGGAATCGGGTCCTTCGTGGAGCAGTACATGTACGGCAGCGGTTGCTTCCGCTATTGGAACAAGCACCTGATCCGCTGGGATCACCAGGTCCGTCGTAACAGTCGGCGAGCCGCACGGTCAGGAAACGTCCTTGTGGTCAGGTACGAGGACCTCGTTCTCGACCGGGAGGACGAGCTCCGTCGCATCGTATCGTTCCTCGATCTCGACGCCGACGATCGGCGGTTGTCGGAGGTAGCGGAACGCGGCTCTTTCGACGCCATGCGGCGGGTCGAGGAGCGACACGGGGCGGAAGCGTACGAGGGCCGCGCCCGGGGGGAGGGGAGGTTCATCCGCAAGGGTCGGATCGACGGTTGGCGAGACGAGATGGACGAGGCGATCGCGGGACAGGTCGCGTCGACGTTCGCCTCCGCGATGCGGCTGGTGGGATACGAATGAGCGTCCGGACACTGGGCGAGCGTCTCGCCGCCCCGTTTCAGCCTCCGTTTCCGGACGAGTGGGCCGGCGACAACCGCGGATATGTCCCGTTCATCATCCTTGGCACGGCGCGGACGGGATCCTCGCTCCTGGTCCAGACCCTCCGCTCGCACCCCGGCGTCGTCTCGTTCGGCGAGGTCCTGAACCCGGCGAAAGCGGGATACAACACTCCGGGGTTCGAGAACTGGAGGGGTGTGGCTCGGCGGGCGAGAGATCTCGCTCCGGTGCACTTCTTCGAGACCGGCGTGTTCGCCGGCTACCGGGACGAAATCGCGGCTGTGGGCTGCAAGGTCTTCTACGCCCACGTGGAGCGGCCGATCTTCGCGTCCGCCCGGGAGTGGCTTCGGGCCCGACAGGATCTGCGTGTGGTCCACCTGCGTCGACGCAATGTCCTGCGGACCTATCTCTCGCTGGTGATCGCGAGGAAGACGCGGGTGTACGGGACGCGATCTCCGGAGAACCGGAGCGCGCTCCAGGTGCACCTCCAGCCCGCGTCGTGCGAGCGTTTCTTCAGCGAGACGACGACGCAGCATGACCGATACTCCACGTTGTTCGGCGACCACCGAAAGCTCGACATCGACTACGAGGACTTCGTCGCGGATCGCGGCGCGCGCGCGACCAGCCTGCAGGAGTTTCTCGACCTTCGACCAGAGCCTCTCCGGGCGCCGCTCGTGAAACAGGAAGTACGGCCGCTGGCTGAGGCGATCACGAACTTCGCCGAGCTCGAGCGGCACTTCGCCTCCTCGCGGTGGGCAGAGCACTTCGATGACTGAGATCTCGGTCGTCGTCGCGACCTATGACCGCCCCGACGCTTTGCGTGCCGTCCTCACGAGCCTGACCGCGCAGACGTATGAACCGTTCAGCGTCACGGTCGCCGACGACGGATCGACGGACGCCACGAAACGCGTCATCGAAGAGCTCGGAGGATCCACCGCGACGGCGTTTCGACACGTGTGGCAGCCGGATGAGGGGCCACGAAAATCGACCGTCCTGAACAAGGCGATTATCGAGACGCCCGCGGATTATCTCATCTTCATCGACGGCGATTGCCTGGTTCGTCCCGACTTCGTGAGGTCTCACGCGAAGCTCGCGGAGTCCGGCCGTTTCGTCCGTGGAAGCCGCATCATGATCGGGGAATCGCTGACCACGGAGATCCTGGGCGGGCGCGTCGCGGCGCACGAGTGGAGCGCCGGCCGCTGGCTCGCACATCGCCTTCGCGGCCGAATCGATCGCGCCTCCCCGCTCTTCCGTCTCCCGCTCGGACCGACCCGACTGCTGCGCGGACGAAAATGGAAGGGGGTGAAGGGCTGCAACGTGGCCGCGTGGCGGGATGACCTGCTCGCGATCGGGGGGTTCGAGGAGGAGATCGCTGGGCCGGGGCCGGAGGACGTGGATCTCGCCCTGCGGCTGATCCGATACGGAGTGCGGAGGAAGGAGGGACGATACGCCGTCCCGGTCCTTCATCTCTGGCACCCGGAGCGATCTGCGGATCCCGAGAACGAGCGGGTGTTCGAGGAACGGCTGAGGTCGCGTGGGTTCCGAGCCACTCGCGGCCTGGAGCCACAGGCTTGATCCTGCGGGGCGGCGGCGCGCGAGATCGGGCCCGATGACGCGGATCGAGGTCATCGTCTCGACCTATGAGCGGCCGGACGCGCTTCGCGCTTCACTGGAGAGTCTGGCGGATCAGACCTGCCGCGACTTCTCGATCACGGTGGCGGACGACGGCTCGGGGGACTCGACCCGGAACGCGATCGCGTCGTTTTCCGAGACCCGAGGCCTCTCCGTCCGGCACGTGCGTCACGAAGACCGCGGGTTTCGCCTGGCCGAGATCCGCAACCGGGCGGCCGCCGCTACGGACGCGGACTATCTGGTGTTCCTCGATGGGGACTGCATTGCTCCGACCCGCTTCGTCGCGGCCCACACCCGGCTATCGGAGCGCGGGTTCTTCGTTCGGGGGACGCGGGTGAGAATGGACCGGGATCTGAGCGACGAGGTGCTCGCGGCGCGCGAGCCGGCCCACCGGTGGCCTCGCGCACGGTGGCTGCGTGAGCGCTTCCGCGGTCGAATCGATCGGTTCGCACCGCTGGTGACGCTTCCCCTGGGCCCCCTCAGAAAGCTCTCCGGCGGCGAGTGGCGACGGGTCACCGGGTGCAATCTCGGCCTCTGGCGCGAGGACCTGATCGCCGTGAACGGATTCGACTCCTCTTATGTGGGTTGGGGGAACGAGGATTTCGACCTTGTCGTGCGGCTGATTCGAGGCGGAGTGAAGCGAAAAGAAGGCCGACACGCGGTGCCGGTCCTGCATCTGTGGCATGCGGAGGGCGAGGAGTCGCCAGACAACACGCGGCGTTTCGAGGAACGCCTCGAGTCTCCCTCGATCCGCGCGGCCGAGGGGATCGACCGATTCGTCTAGAGTCCCGCGGGCCCTTCCATGGCCGTCTCCGGTGTAGCCTCCGTACCCGCTTTCACGATCCCGTGCTCGGTCCAGTGGGGCCGGCTCCCGCTCGTGACCGCGCGCCGGATCTCGTCGTTGCGCTTCACGACCGCTGGGTCCACGTAGCCGCGATCGTGGTCGAGATGGAAGCACACCGCCCGGTGCCGGATCTGGAAGGCCTGGACGCCGTGGTTGCTGAGGCGCTCGCCCAGCTCGCGGTCCTCCCCGCCGTACCCCAGGCGCTCATCGAAGCCGTTCACCTCGACGATGTCGCGCCGCCACCCGGAGGCGTTGTGACCGTTCCAGGTGGCTCGGGTGGGGGTGATCCGGTCCAGCAGGATCGACAACGAGGGGCTTCGAAGCTTCATGCCGTCCCGCGGACGTGCCAGGCCGCGACACCTCGCCAACCACGCCGGGTCGAACACCCGGCCGGACGCGACATCGTCCGTCTCGAGCGAGTCGCTCAACTCACGCGTCAGCTGACACCGCCCGCCGGACAGAAAACGCCCCTGTCGGGCGAGGCGCGCGTGGACTCCCAGGAAGTCCGGGCGCGGGATGCAGTCCCCGTCGCTGATCACGAGGTATTCGCCGGTCGCCGCCTCGATGGCCCGATTGAGGATCGCGCATTTCCGGAAGCCCTCGTCCGGGTGCCAAACGTGCGAGAGCGATAGCCGACCGCGGGATCGGTGCTCCTCGATCAACTCTCCGGTAGCGTCCGTAGACCCGTCGTCGGCAACGACGATGTCGAATCCGTCGAACTTCTGTTCCTCGTAGCCGGTCAACACCAGCCCCAGCCGCCGGGGCGCGTTGTAGGTGCTGAGTATGACCGTGAGTCGCATCGTTATCGGCTCGTGCGTCGGAGAGCTCTCGGGGCGCCGCCTCGCATGGTGGATCGACCGCTTCGCGACGGCAAGGACGCGGCCCGAACCCGTCCCGTCGGAGCCGGTCGACGATGAGTGTCTTGATGGATCAGTCCGTGGGTAACCACCTTTCGGCCTCACTCGAACTCCACGGGGGGACCATGACCCGTCGCTCGAACCGCAGGAGCCCGTCTTGGGGCGACATATCGAGATTCCAGGTCTGACCCTCGGGACCGACGACTTCGCGCGGGCCCGCGCGAACGTCGCGCCCCACATCTATCACACGCCGTTGCTCACGAACCGCTCCCTGAGCGAAGCGTCCGGGTTCGATGTACGGCTGAAGGCGGAGATCTTCCAAAAGGGCGGCTCTTACAAGGTTCGAGGACCGCTCAACGTGATCGCCCACCTCACGGAGGAGGAGCGGGCCCGCGGCATCATCTGCTCGTCCGCGGGGAATCATGCGCAGGGAGTCGCGATCGCCGCCCAGCTGTACGGGATCGAGGCGACGGTCCTGATGGCGGAGAACGCGACGAAGTCAAAGATCGCGGCGACTGAAGGGTACGGAGCGAAAGTGGTCCTTCACGGGTCCATCTGGGACGAAGCGAACGAGAAGGCCCTCGAGCTGGTCGAGGAGCACGGGTACACATACGTGCACCCGTTCGACGATCCTCGTCTGATCGCCGGTCAGGGCACGCTGGGGCTCGAGGTTCTGGACGACTGGCCCGAGGTCGAGGTCGCGGTCCTTCCGATCGGCGGTGGCGGCCTGATCTCTGGAAACTCCATGTCGCTGAAAGCGGGAAAACCGGACATCCGGGTGTTCGGGGTCGAGTCGTCCGGCGCTCCCGCAATGAAGCGAAGCGTCGAGGCGGGGGAGCTGGTGACGCTCGACACGGTCGAGACCATCATCGACGGCCTTCGCGTGAAGCGGGTCGGCAAGAACACCGCTTCGATCGTGAGCCGCTTTGTCGAGGAGGTCGTGACGCTCCCGGACGACCAGATCTTCGAGGCGCTCCTGTGGCTGATGACACGTGCGAAGCTCGTGGTCGAAGGCGCCGCCGCCGCGCCGGTCGGCGCCCTCCTGCACCACCTGATCGACGCGCCGCCGGGAACGAGGGTCGTCTGCGTGCTCAGCGGCGGGAACCTCGATATCGAGCAGATACGCGGTCTCCGCTGGAACTGATTACGACCCGCGAGCCGGCCTTCGCGGGAGAGCTTGTTCGTGGTTCCTGCCTGGCGCCATCGAGCCGGCCGCACGGTCCTCGATCCCGCTCTCGCCGACTTGAAGCAAGCTGGAAACCTGCTAGATTTGTGGCCTACTTTCGTTCGGGGTCTGCGGTTCTCCGGACAGTCTCATCCCGGACCTGAAGCCCTCGATCCGTGGCGCATCGAACGAACGAGGCTCCGCTTGACGGACCCGAGACGTCGACTCCTCTGCCTGATCACCGTGGTCGCTTCCACGACCCTGATCGGGTGTGGGGCGATCAAGAAGCGACCGGTGCCCGATCCCTTCGCCCCCGACCCACCGTTCGGTCAGATCGTCAGGGAGATCCGTCTCGAGGGGAACCAGAACACTCGCGAGTCGGTGATCCGCGACAATCTCGTCTCGGTGGTGGGCGAGCCGTACACGGAGGAAGGTGCGGAGGGAGACTATCGGCTACTCTTCCAGCTCGGTGTATTCACGAGAATCGAATTCGGGACCGAGCCGGTCGAAGACGGGATCGCCCTCATCGTCTCGATGGACGAGGCGAGTCCGTTTCTGCCCAGCCTCAGCTTCTCGATCACGCAGGAGAACGGGCTCTCGATCGGACCCTCGGTTTCGTCGCCAAACCTCTTCGGCCGTACCACCAAGGCATCGGCCGCGGCGATCTTCGGCGGGTCCACGAGCGTCGGGCTCCGGTTCAGAGATGCCTGGAGGAGGGACTCCGACTGGTACGGCTGCTGCTACGATCTTTTCGCGTTCTATCGTGACAGACAGAACAAGCTCGACGAGTTCGACGAGGTATCTCTCGACCTGTCCCTGCAGTGGCTGTGGACCGCTTCGGATCGTCTTCACATCGGACCCCGGATCACCTGGCTCCAGGTGGATGCGAAGAAGGACTCGTTGGGGAACAAGCCTCCCGTCACCCTGGATCCGGACAAGCCCGACAGGATCCCGGGGCTCGGTCTCGTGGCGGAATTCGACACACGCAACCTCGCCACCTATCCGACGAGCGGCTGGTACGTGATGCTCGACGGCTCGCAGAACGGAGGGTTCCTCGGGGGCTCCTCGGACTACTTCAGACTGAACGTCGATCTCCGGAGGTACTTCGAACTGGCGGGGGACAAGCACTCGCTCGCGCTCTACTCGCTCACGACGCTGACCAGCGGTGAGGTCGGCGTGGACATCCCGATCCACCAGGACTTCCACATCGGAGGCACGAACACCGTGAGGGGTTGGGGCCTGGGGGCCCGCCAGGGGAGGAACCAGATGCTCAATACGGCGGAATACTGGTGGGCGGTCGCTCCACTCAACGCTTATCAGATCTGGTTCATTCGCTTCGCCATGGGTCTTCAGGTGGCAGCGTTCGCCGATGTCGGGACCGCGTGGGACACTTCGCAGGAGTTCAAAGACCACTGGATCGCGGGGGGAGGGGTCGGCTTCCGCCTGATCATCCCGCAATCCGTGATGGTCCGATTCGACCTGGCGCTGGGCGAGCCGGGAATGCGCCTCGCCTTCCACGTCGGTGGGGGCGAGAAGGCACAGGCTCAGAAGCAGCGGATCAGATAACTCCGGGGCTTCCCGGCCCGCTTTCGCTCTCCGCCCGCGCCTCCGGCCTCAGAACGACACATCCCATTGCAGACGGAAACGGGTTCCGTCTGCGTCCTCGGTGTCTCGCGGCTCATCGTCGACGAAGATGCCGAGCTCGGCCGTGAGTTTGTTGCGGTGGTCGGCGAAGAACCAGTTCGCGGCGATCGCGTACTCGTGTCGCAGCCCGATGGCCTCGGACCGACGCTCGTCCAGAACCGAATACCGGGCGGCGATCTCGAGCGGTTCCGGGACTCCATCGATGAGGCCGCTCGGGAAGTACCCGGTCTGGAAGTAGGCGCCCGCCAGCTCGGTCACGACGCCGTTCACCGTGTCATCGATCCGTTTGAAGTGGATCTCGGACTGCCATGAGAACCCCGAGGCCATGAAGGCCGTCTCGAGCTGCGCCTGATTCACGCGGTACTGTCCGGCGACCCCCTCATCGAACCCCGGGAGCTGCCCGCCGCCCGCCTGCGAGAAGGCCGTATACGGGCTCCGGTTCGTCGTCCCGGCGATCGCTACGAGCCCGGTCGGTTCGCTCCGAGCGATATCGGAGCCGCTGAAGGGGAGCTCCCGGCCAAGGAAGTTCCACTGGAGACGACCCATCCACATGAGATCGTCGTCGTCGTTGACGCGGCCGCCTCGCCCCGTGCCGGTGAAGACGGATGCCCAGTAGCTGAGGTCCGCAGCCCCGCCCGCGGCCGCCCGCCCGTACACCGACACGCCTTGCTGGCGGTCGATCGTGAAGAACCGGTTGATCAGCGATCGATCGGCCATCTGCTGCTGGCCGGAGGAGATGACGCGCTCGCGGTTATAGTGGACCTTCCACTGTCCGACCTTGAGCCGGAACCCCGCCCACTTCTCGAGCATCACTCTGAAATCGAGGAGCGCGTTCCCGCCTAGCTCGTACTCGAAGAAGTAGTTCATCCAGGGCGCGAACGCGTGTCCGCCGATCTTCAGTCGAGCGCGATTGACCTTGAAGATGTGCTGGTCGCCACCGATCTGCTCGCTGGTAGCGGGGTCATTGTCGAACGGGAAGGCGTACCGGAACTGGATGCGCGGCTGGATCTGGATGAGATAGTTCCCGTCTGCGCTTTCGATCTCGAAGCCCTTGCTGCCGTGACCGACCCGGGGCGTGCGCGGCGTGCTGTCGGGTTCGGCCTCGGACTGTGCGAGCGCGGGCGCTGCCGGCAGCAGCACCAGGAGGATGAGACCAGGCTTCTTCATGCGTTTCACCAGCCGACTCCTCAGAACGAGATCGCCGCGATGACCTGCAGTCGTAGCGCCCACTTCGGCGCGCCGTCCGGTCGAACGACGTTGTAATAGGCCTGAGCGGAGGTCGCCCAGGACGGCGGCCCGAGCCGTTTCCCGACTCCTCCTCCCAGCGGGACCAGCCACGTCTGTGACGCCGGAGCCCTCCAGTTCGCGTTGATGATCGGTGCCGACACGAGATACCAACCCGCGGGAAGCTGTCGGCGCAGCGAGGCCCGGATCAGGAGCAGACTGAGATCGGCCCGGTCCGGGTCGCCGGCGAACGACCAGTTCTGGCCCGCGACGCCCCCGACGTTCCAGCCGCCCTTGCGGTAGACCAGGCGCAACGCCGGTCCGAATGCCCACTTGCCGGCTCCAAGGCTTTCGTCCGTGGCCGTCGGCAGGCGCAGCATGAAGCCCGCTCCCCAGATGAACGTTCGTTGCCCCTCGGGCGTGAGGAAGCTCGCGTGGAGCAGGTCGCTCAGACCGAACACGCGGTCGCCCAGCTCGGGCGTCGGGTTGCCCGGTCTGCCGGGTGCCCCGCCCCGCGCGTCGGCCAGCGTGACCAGGTCGAGATTCGCGAGCCGCCATCGAGACGAGATAGGGATCGTATAGACGGGTAGGAAGCGAATGATCGTCGCTTCGCCGTTGAAGGCACCGTAATCGTGCTCGACTTCGATCGGAAGCGCGAACGCTCGGGAGGGAGCCGGAAGCCCCTCCTGATCCTGCATCCCGAAGGCGCGCCCGGGAAGGAAGGCGACGGCAAGAGCCGCGCAGGTGATGAGGACCCGCAACCACCGATCAGAACGCAAGATCCACCACCAAGCGCGGGATGGCCGGAACAGCGACCTGCCGTTCCGGCCATCCGCGGGGAAAGCCATCTACCCCCCGCTGGGGGCCAGCTTTGCCAGTACGTCGGTGAGCGAGAAGCTCGCCGCGGTCTGGCGGGGCGGGTACTCCTGGAACGTGGCGAGAAACTCGCCCACGAACGTTTGAGCAGGAACGAACATGAATACCCGGTCGAGCACCCAATCGTAGTAGGTGTTGCTGGTAATATCGGCGCGCTCGTAGGGGTCGCGCCGGAGGTTGAAGATCTTCGGGATCCGAAGCTCGGTGAAGGGCTCCCCCCAGATCTGGAACGTGCCCACCACACGCTGTTCGAGGAAGACGATCTTCCAGTCGCGATAGCGAAGCGAGCTGAGGTCACCATCGTCCGTGAAGTAGAAGATCTCTTCGCGCGGCCCCGCCTCCGTCTGCCCGGTCAAGTAGGGCAGGAAGTTGTACCCATCGAGGTGGACGCGATACGAACGGCCCAGCTCCTGCGAATCGTAGCCATCGAGCAGCTGGTCCTTGACGTCCGTATTGCCTGCGACTGCCGCGAACGTCGGTAGCCAGTCCATGTGGTGCATGATCTCGTTCGAGACCGAACCGGCCTCGATGCGACCGGGGAAGCGGACCATCGCGGGGACGCGCCAGCCGCCCTCCCAGTTCGTGTTCTTCTCGCCCCGGAACGGGGTGGCGCCGGCATCGGGCCAGGTGTTGTAGTGCGGTCCGTTGTCGGTGCTGTAGAAGACGAGCGTGTTGTCGGCGATTCCGAGCTCGTCCAGGAGATCGAGGAACAGGCCGATGTGCATGTCGTGCTCTACCATGCCGTCGGAGTATTCGTCCTGGCCCGAGATTCCGCGAAGCTCTTCCTTCACGTGCGTGCGGAAGTGCATCCGCGTTCCGCTCCACCAGACGAAGAACGGCGTTCCCGAGGCCACGGCGTCCCGGATGAACTGCATCGCGCGCGCCGAAGTATCGTCGTCGACCGTCTCCATGCGGAGCTTGGTGAGCGGACCCGTGTCGTCGATCCGGCCATCCGCGAAGCTGTGGATCACCCCACGGGGCCCGAACTCATCACGGAACCCCGGAATCCTCTCATCGGTCGGGTAATCCTCGTTCTCCGGCTCCTCCTCCGCGTTCAAGTGGTAGAGGTTGCCGTAGAACTCGTCGAAGCCGTGGTTCGAGGGAAGATGCTCGTCGCGATCGCCGAGGTGGTTCTTCCCGAACTGGCCCGTCGCGTACCCCAGGTCCTTGAGGACGACCGCGATCGTCGGGTCTTCCGTCTGCATCCCGAGCTCCGCGCCCGGCAGCCCCACCTTCGAGAGACCCGTCCGGAAGACGCTCTGTCCCATGATGAACGACGAGCGACCAGCCGTGCAGCTCTGCTCACCGTAGTAGTCGGTGAAGATCATGCCCTCACGGGCGATTCGATCGATGTTGGGCGTCTGGTAGCCCATCATGCCGCGCGAATAGGCGCTGATGTTCGTCTGGCCGATGTCATCGCCCCACAGGACGAGTATGTTCGGCCGATCCTGAGCGAACGCCGGAGTCGAAAATAACGCGATCGCGAGGATCGCCCCTGCCATTCCTCGAAGTACGTCTTTCATGAGACCTGCCGTCCTTTGACTGATTCTCAGCCCCCAACGGGCATCGACAACGAGATATTCGCACGGACCTTGTTCTTGGCCACGGCACCCGGCCAGTCGACCGTCGCGAATTCAGAAGCATATTCGACATAGAAGTTCCACGACCGCTCCGGCTGCACGAGCACATAGCCGAGGCGAGCGCCGATCGGAATCTTCCAGCCGCCGAACTCGTGGCTGTACTGCGCCACCAGGTCGTTCGTGCCGAGGTACCACCCCTTGCCCAACTGGAGCATAGCGAAGGGATTGAGGGTCATGGGGTGCGCCCCCGTCTCGAACTCGGTCTCCTCCTCCGCCAGGGGGTCGGCAACCGGCTGCCCGAGCTCCACGACATCGCGCCGTCCCCAGGTCTGCTGGACCAGAAGCCCGACCATCAGCTTGTCGCTGAAGAACCGCTGGATGACGGCTCCGGCAAGGCCGTAGGACCACTCGTTGCTCCCCACCTTCGAGCTTCCGGGGATCACGAGATCGGGCCCGAGGCCAGCTCGACCGGTCCCCCAGTCGAACGGGAGGATCAGCGCGAAGATATCGGTCGGGCTCAGCCCCCATTCGCCGTCCGCGTTCTGGCTAAACCGCACCGTGGCCCGCGGGAGGACGGTGACCCCGCCGATCGGAATGGGCGCGACCATCCGGTACTGGAAGAACCTCTGGTTCCCGGCGGCGCGCGGGTCGCCCGTGAAGATGGTGTCCGTCCGGTACGACGACATCGCCTGGTAGGCGAGCTGGAAAGACCATTGCGAGGCCGTGTTGTCGAGCGCCGCGGACTCCCGGCTCTGGTCCTGGGCGGACGCAGCTGCCGGGAGGAGCAGGACCGCTGCAGCGAGCGCCCAATGCACCCCGGCAGTCCCGAGGCCCCTCCGCTTACTGGTATCTGAGAACCGCATTTCGACTCCTTTCGATCTCTGCCGATCGTGAGAACTCAAACCGGTGTTCCGGATATCCTGTTTGCTCATTGTAGGACTCCCAGCCCGCGCAGCACGGCGCCCGCGATGAAGAGGAGCCAGGCCGATCCCACGCCGATCTCGTGCAGGCGGAGGCTCCGTGACCTCGCCAGGGTGCCGGCGAGCACCAGCGTCGCCAGGTTGAGGCCTCCGGCTGCCGTGACGCCGTTGCCGAGAAGGGCATCGGCCCCGAGGGTCCAGACCTGGAGTCCCATGAGGATGAAGAAGAACTGACCGCTGACCGCGAAATAGGCGTCCAGCAAGTCCTCCGGCTCCGGGGAGCCCACATCCGGAAGCAGAACGCAACTCGCGAAGAACAGGAGAATCGGCCCGGTCGTCACGTACAGGAAACCGCCAAACCCCCAGTCGGTCACGGCAAAGAGGTCGATGGTGTGCCAGAAGAAGCTCAGGTAGACGAGCAGGAGCAGGACGGCCCACGACGCGTGTACGCGGTGGACTCGGAGAGCCGAGCGTCGATCCACCAGGGCGGCGAGCGTCGTCACCACGTGCCCGATCCCCATCCCGAGGATGAGCACGAACATCAGGGCTACGAGCAGGTCCGAAGTAATGTCCATGCTACTTGCGTCCTCGCCGCGAAGCGTCCGCGTGCTCGTCGAGATACTCCGTCACGTCGACGGCCAGTTCCTCGACCAGCTCGGTGTAGGTGCGTATTCGTGGGAGCGACACCTGGGTGCCGGCGGAATATCGCTCCAGAACCGTCGAACTCTCCTCGAGATCCTGGCACAACTCGAAGAACACGTTGTCTGTCGCACACAGCCGCTCCACCGCATCGCCGCGGTGCGAGAACCGCGCGATCACGTGCGGGAGTAGCTCGGTCTTGTTCATGGCACCCGTGATTGACTCGTTCACGGAACCAACCTGATCGCGTGCGAGGTCGGCGGGCAGGTATCAAACCGTACCATGAACCACGGTGATACCGTATCATCCCACGGGGGCTAATCTGCCCATGGACCTCGAGCCCATTGGCCACAGGGAGAGTTGGCATTGCTCCGTGCGAGCCTGCCGTGAGCTCGAATCACTCCCAAGGATCTTCATGACGTCCGACAATCCGCCGACGCCGACGGATGGAGACGACTTCTCTACGGGGGAGGTGCGCGTCGCGCTCGAGCGCGTGTTGGCGAGTGAGCGATTCGTTGCGAGCGCGCGGATCAGCACCTTTCTACGCTTCATCGTCGATGAGACGCTCGAAGGGCGCGGCTCGGGCATCAAGGCTTACAGGATCGCGACCCGAGCCTTCGGCTTCAGCGACACGTTCGACCCCCAATCCGACCCGTACATCCGGATTCTGGCGAGGCGTCTGCGTCGCGCGTTGACGTATTACTACCAGAAGGAGGGTCGTGGCGACCCCCTCCGTATCGACGTGCCGAAGGGCGGTTACGTGCCGCGGTTCCAGGAGCGCTCGGGCGACGAGGCCCATGCCGGAGGATCGCCCCCCGCCTCAGTGGAAGATCCGCACCAACCGGCTCGGCCGGCGGTGGCCATCGTCATGTTTCTCGACCTGACCGAAACGGAAGCGTGGGCGCACCTGGCAACCGGTTTGACCGAAGAAGTCCTCGTCAACCTGACCCGATTCAGCGAGTTCCGGGTGATCGGACCACTGTGGTCGGACCGGCTCGAGGAGGGGAACGCGGCCCTCGGGGGCATTCGCGCCAGATTTCACACCGACTTCGCGGTGTACGGCAGCGTGCACGCGCTGGGGGAGGGCGTGGAGATCAGCGTCCGTCTCCAGGACACGCGCGACGCAACGAGTCTGTGGGCCGAGACCTATGAGCTCGACCCCGGGGGCGCTCACCTGGTGGAACTGGAGCACGAGATCACGGGGCAGATCGCGACCACGATCGCGGACAGCACCGGAGTCATCGCTCGAACCCTGATTTCGGAGAGCCGTGGGCAAGCGGTCGAGGCTCTGACGGGGTACGAGGCGGTCCTTCGCGGATACCATTGGGCAACGGTGCTCACCGACGATGCGTATCGCGAGGCGCGGAGGGCGCTAGAGCATGCTGTAGAAGAGTCGCCCTCCTACGCACCGGCCAAGGCGATCCTCTCGGACCTGTACTTCAGCGACTACCTGTCCGCGATCGACCCTGCTCCGGGCTCGCTGGATCGTGCCGAGCGGCTCGCGGAGGAGGCCGTCAGGCTCGATCCCGTGTGCCACGATGCGCGGTGGACGCTGGGGCAGGTCCACTTCGCCCGCCGACGGCCCGAACGTTTCGTGCAGGAGTTCGAGGCCGCAATCGCCCTGAATCCGTGGAAAGCGAGCACGCTGGCAAGCT
>JAOTZH010000159.1 GCA_029861425.1 Gemmatimonadota bacterium | reverse complement strand
TTCCCCGGCCTCACCGCCCCCACGGTCACGGTCCTCACGGACGCCCACGGGATGGCGCCGGAAGAGGTCGAGAGCCTGGTCACGTTCCCGATCGAGACCGCCGTGAACGGGGCTGCGGGGGTGAGGAGGGTGCGTTCGAGCTCGGCCCAGGGGATCAGCATCGTCTGGGTCGATTTCGACTGGGGGACCGAGATCTTTCGGGCCCGCCAGATCGTGAACGAGAAGCTCCAGCTCGCGGCGACGCAGCTTCCGGCCGATGCGAACGCACCGGTGCTGGCACCCGTCAGCTCGATCATGGGCGAGGTCCTGCTCGTCGGGATGAGTGCCCCGGAGTCGCAGCTGATGGAGGCGCGAACGGCCGCGGATTGGACGGTCAGGCGGCGGCTTCTGGCCGTGCCGGGCGTGTCCCAGGTGATCCCGATCGGCGGCGAAGTCCGGCAGTACCAGGTCATGGTCGACCCCGAGCGCCTGCGCGCGTATCGGATCGGTCTCGATCAGGTGCTCGAGGCGGCGGCGAACTCGAACAAGAACGCGTCGGGTGGGGTGTTCCGTTCAGGCGGCCAGGAGGTCCTGATCCGCGGCCTGGGTCGCGCGCGGGACCTGAAGGAGATCGGCCTGACGGTCGTGACGACGCGCGACGGGATCCCGATCCTTCTCGAGGACGTCGCCGATGTCCGCATCGGGCCGAAGATCCGCTTCGGGACGGCGGCGGTGAACGCCGAACCTGCCGTCATACTCTCGATTCAGAAGCAGCCGGGAGCCAACACGCTCGAGTTGACCGAACGGATCGATGCTGAACTGGATCAGATCGCCGCGGAGTTGCCGCCAGGCGTCACGTTCGAGCGCGCGATCTTCCGGCAGGCCGAGTTCATCTCCCTCGCCGTGGACAACGTGATCGCGGCGCTTCGGGACGGAGCGCTACTGGTCATCATCATTCTGTTCCTGTTCCTCTGGAACGTGCGCACCACGTTGATCTCCGTCCTCGCCATTCCGCTCTCGCTGGCGATTGCCGTGATCGCGCTCCGATTCCTGGGCGGAACCATCAACACGATGACGCTGGGCGGTATGGCGATCGCGATCGGCGCACTCGTCGACGACGCGATCATCTTCGTGGAGAACGTCTACCGCCGCCTTCGAGAGAACCGACAGCGACCGGAGGACGAACGGGTCGCGAGCCTGCCGTTGATCTATCGAGCGGCGAGGGAAATCCGGGCGCCGATCCTCAACGCCACGCTGATCATCACCATCGTATTCGTGCCGCTCTTCTTCCTGTCCGGTGTCGAAGGGCGGATGCTCCGCCCACTCGGTCTCGCGTACATCGTGAGCATCATCTCCTCGCTGCTGGTGGCCGTCACGGTTACGCCCGCGCTCTGTCATATGCTGCTCCCGACCGACCGGTCACTCGATCGCGAGCGACAGGGTTGGCTGATCGAGCGCCTGGAATCGTTCTACGGGCGCACGCTGAAGCGCGTGCTCCGGCGCCCGGCCCTCGTTCTCGTTCCGTCGGCGATTCTGTTCGTCGCCACGCTCGCCGTGATTCCGACTCTCGGGAGCGGCTTTCTCCCGGAGTTCCAGGAGGGCACCCTCACCATCTCCGTCGTGACGTTGCCGGGGACGGCGCTCGACGAGTCGGACGCCATCGGCGCCCGCGTCGAACGACGGCTACTCGAGCACCCGGCGGTCGTATCGACGTCGCGCCGCACGGGGCGGGCGGATCTGGATGAGCACGCCCAGGGATCGAACGCATCCGAGATTGACGCTCGCCTCGATCTCACCGAGCGCGGGCTCGAGGAGGTGATGGGCGAGATCCGTGACGATCTCGAGGGGATTCCGGGCACCAACATCACGGTTGGTCAGCCGATCGGCCATCGGATCGACCACATGCTGTCCGGCACCAGGGCCGCGATCGCGGTCAACCTGTTCGGGCCCGACCTGCAGTCGCTGAGGGACTACGCGTCGGAGATCGAGACCGTCGCGGACAGTGTCGCGGGTCTCGTCGACATCTCCGTCGAACAGCAGGCGGACGTACCGCAGTTGCAGGTGCGAGCGGACCGGCGCGCGATGGCGCGGTACGGAGTGACGCCCGCAGCCTTTGCGGACGCGGTCGATGTCGCGTTCCAGGGCGAGGAGGTTTCGCTCGTTCGTGAAGGTCAGCAGGCATTCGACCTCGTCGTGCGCTACGCCGACGAGCATCGCCGGGACGCCGAGGCCGTCGGTCTCTCGCTCATCACCACCCCGGCGGGGCCGGCGGTGCCTCTCTCACAGCTGGGGTCCGTCCTCCCGGGGCGTGGGCCGAACACGATCAGTCGGGAGAATGTGCAGCGGAAGATCGTGATCAGCGCGAACGTGGCGGGGCGCGATGTGGGGAGCGCGGTGGAGGAGCTTCAAACCCGTGTCGCGACCGACGTCGAGCTGCCCCAGGGCTACTACGTGCAGTACGGCGGTCAGTTCGAGAGCGGTCAGGAAGCGACGCGGCGGATCACGATCCTCTCTCTGTTCTCGATCGCCGCGATCTTCCTGATCATGTTCCGTGAGTTCGGCAGCGCGCGGACCGCGACGCTTCTGATGGTCAATCTGCCGCTCGCGCTCACCGGCGGGGTTTTCGCCGTGCTGCTGATCGGCGGGACCGTCAACGTCGCGACGCTCGTCGGCTTCATCACGCTGTTCGGGATCGCCGTTCGAAACGGGATTCTGCTGGTCAGTCGCTACAAGGACCTTCAGATGGCGGGTGTCCCGGCGGCCGAGGCGATCCAGCGGGGCTCGATGGAGCGCCTGAGCCCGATCCTGATGACGGCCCTCACCGCGGGGCTGGCACTGATTCCGCTCGCCCTCGGGATCGGCGAGCCGGGCAAAGAGATCCAGGCGCCTCTCGCAGTCGTCGTTCTGGGCGGCCTGCTCACATCCACGACGCTCAACATGGTCGTCGTGCCAGCCCTGTTTCTGCGGTTTGGCCGTCTGACGACAGCCATGGCCGATCCGCCACCGGGACGTTCATTTGTAGACGTCACATCCGAGCACACAGGAGAGAATCCCCGATGAGAATCAACCGACGCGTCCTGATCGCACTTGCCGTACTCGCCGTCGCCGTCGTGGCGACTGCCCGGGCGCACACGATGTTCCTCAAGCTCGAGAGCTTCTTCCTCGAGCCGAACTCGACGGCCTCCGTCGCGCTGATCAACGGCGACTTCGACAAAAGCGAAAACGTGATTGACCGCGATCGCATGACGGACGTGAGCGTTGTAGGCCCCGGCGGCGTCGTTCACCCGCCGACCTCCGCGTGGCGCGACACCGCGATGTTCCATTGGGACGCGGACAGTGTCGACACCGCCATGTTGACGTTCGACACCGGGGCACCCGGGACCTACGTGCTTGGCGTGTCGACGGCCCCGCGGACGTTCCTGCTCCTGGACACCGCGTTCAACAACTACCTGGTCCACGATGGCGTGGTGGATGTCCTCGAGCAGCGCGAGCGGGACGGAACGCTCGGTGACGACGCGACGGAGCGGTACAGCAAGCATGTGAAGGCTCTCGTTCAGGTCGGGGATGCCCGGAGCGATGGGTGGGAGCACGAGCTTGGGTATCCGGTCGAATTCGTGCCGCTCCAGAATCCGTACGAGTTGAGCGTCGGCGACGTTCTGGAAGTCCGCTTCCTCCGGGACGGGCAGCCGGTGCCGAATCAAATCGTCTACGCGAACCACGAGCACAATCACCAGCACGACGACACTGGCGGACACGTGGAGGCCGTGACGACTCGCACCGATGGGTACGGGATCGCGAAGATCGAGTTGAACTCGGGCGGGCGCTGGTATGTCCGGGGGATTCACATGGTGCAGACGAAGTCCGAGCCGGATGTCGACTACGAGTCGAACTGGGGGACTTTGACGTTCGAGATTCGGTAGAGGGACCATGACGGGACCTCGCCTCTCGCGAGGTGCTCTCCGGGCGGCGTGCCGGGATCGATCCCGGCACGCCGTTCGCTCTTTCCGGCTGACCGCACGCCGTGTCGGCACCGCGGTGCGCGGGTCGCGGATGGCCGCCTTCGCCACGCTGGCGCTGGGTTCGGCCCCGCTCGCGGTGACCGCCACGCCCGCGTTCGCCCAGGAACTGGTGCCCGCGGCCTATACTCCCGCCCCGATGGGAGTCCAGCTCATCACCGCCACCGCCACACTGAACGATGGCGAGCTCTCATTCGAACCCACGGCACCGATCGAGGATGCCAGAGCGAGCATCTTCGTCACATCGGTCGCATACGCACGGACGTTCGGGCTATTCGGTCGTTCCGCGAACGTAACGATCGGCTTGCCCTTTCTCTCGGGACACGTCGAGGGTCTGTATCTGGGCGAATTCGCCGAGGCGGACAGGGATGGGCTGGCGGATGCCGCGGCACGCCTCGGGGTGAACCTGATCGGCGCCCCGAGCATGACGCCGGTCGAGTTTCGTGATTTTCGTCCTGGAACGATGCTGGGCGCGAGCCTCTCGTTGCGCGCGCCGACGGGGCAATACGATAGCCAGCGACTCCTCAACATCGGCACCAACCGATGGGCCCTCAAACCCGAGCTGGGGCTCGTGCAGGTCATCGGTGACTGGGCGATCGACGCATACATCGGCACGTGGTTCTACACGACGAACGGCGACTTCCTCGGAGAGGAACGCTCCCGGAAGCCGGTGATCGTGACCGAGCTCCACCTGAGGAGGGCGTTCGGGAGCCGGGTCTGGGCCTCGCTGGACGGCAATTTCTGGGGGGGAGGCCGCACCACCGTCGGGGATGTCACGAACGACGACCGGCAGCGCGAATCTCGTCTCGGGGCCACGTTCGCGTGGAAGGCCGGGAGGAGCCATACGTTCCGCCTCGCCGGGAGCATCGGGGCGGTCAACCGCATCGGGGGCGATTTCACGTCCATCGGGATCGCGTACGCCTACACCTGGCGGGGTGGAGGCTAGGGCAGGCCCGACCTATTCCGCGCGCAGAGATTCGATTGGATCCAGCGCGGCCGCGCGTTGCGCCGGAAGGACCCCGAAGACCAACGCGACGGCGAGAGCCGATCCCGCAGCGAGGACGATCGCCGGGGTCGAAACGACCGCCGCCCACTCCGTGGCATTCTGAACGATGGCGGCCATTCCGACCCCGAGAACGAGCCCGACGAGGCCACCCGCGATCCCCAGGATCAGCGCCTCGACGACGAACTGCGTCCGAACATCGCGACGCTTCGCCCCGACCGCGATCCTGAGGCCGACCTCGTTTCGACGCTCCCGGATCGACAGCAGCATGATCGAGAGGATGCCGACACCCCCGACGGCCAGAGAGGCCGAGGCGAGGGCGGTGATCAAGCGTCGAAACGAAGCGGAGGCTTCGCGCTCGGCCCGCAGAACGAGAAGCTGATTCTCGATTCGGAAGTCGTCCTGCCGGGCAAGCCGATCGAGTCCGTGCCGGTCCCGGAGCAGCGAGGCGATATCCCGCTCGGCCGCGTCCATGCTGCCCTCCTCCGGGACCTCCACGTAGACGAGCGTCACGTAGTCGACGTTGAACACTCGACGAAGTCCCGTCCGAAGCGGAATCAGGATCTGGTCATCCTCGTCGCTTCCGGCATTGGCGGTCGCCCCCTTCGACTCGAGCACGCCGACGACCTCGAACGGGACCCTCTCGACGCGGATGTGCCGTCCGATCGGGTCGACGCCGTCGAACAACTGCTCGGCGACCCTCGAGCCGATCACCGTGACGCGCCTGCCCTCCGCCGCTTCCTGATCCGTGAAGTACCGGCCCCGGACCGTCTGGAAGTCACGGATTGCCTGGTACTCCGACGTCGTCGCGCGGACGGAGGTGCTGATCGAGAGGATCCCGTACTTCACCTGCAGCGGCGCCTCTCGGGACGCCGCGGCGTACGCGACCGAAGGCAGTGCGGCGATCGCCTCCGCGTCCTCCGGCTGGAGCGTCTCCGCCAGGCTGCCTCGGGAAGAACGACCGACCAGGGGGTCCACCCGTTCGGGCAGGACGAGCAGGAGGTTCCCTCCCAACGCCTCGATCTCCGCGGCGATCTCCTGCTCGGCGCCCTCGCCGACCGCGACCATGACGAGTAGCGCCGCGACGCCGAGGCCCGTCCCGGAGATGGCGAGACCGGTCCGGAGCCGGTGGCGCGTGAGCGCCTTCACGGAAAGACTCAGGTTTCGACGGACCCGCACGAAGGACCCCTAGCGCAGGGTTTCGACCGGATCCAGCGCCGCCGCGCGTCGTGCAGGAAGCACTCCGGCGAGCAATCCGACCGCAACGGCTGTTCCGATCCCCAGCAGCGCGACGTCCCACGGTAACCCCAGGGCCACCCGCGCCGCCTCCTCCGTCTCCGCGTCGCCCATGCTGCGCGCGATCGTCGAGGCTCCTCCCATGGCCCGGAGGACCGCATACCCGAGGCCGAGGGCGAGCAACCCCCCCAGGGCGGTGACCGCGGCCGATTCGAACAGGAACTGCGTCGAGATGTCGCGGCTCTTTGCCCCCACGGCCTTTCGCAGGCCGATCTCGGCGCGTCGCTCGTTCACGGACATCAGCATGAGGTTCGCGACGACGACCCCTCCGATGAGGATCGAGATGGCGGCCACGATCGGGAGGAACAGGGTGAACACCCGATTGCCCGACTCGATCATCCCCTCGACCTGTACCGGCGTGATCATCTGGAAGTCGTTCGGCTCGCGGTCGCCGAGCGCGTGACGTGGGCGCAGAACGTCCGTGATGGAGAGCACGACCGCATCGAGATCCGCCGACTCCCTGACGGAGATCTTTGCGGACGTGATGTAGTCGACGTTGGTCAGGCGCCGCATGGCTGTCGTGATCGGGACGTGGATCTCCCGATCGAGATCGACGCCGTGCGGGTCGACACCCATGGGATCGAGCACGCCGATGACCTCGAACGGGACGTTGCCGATCCGGACGGACTCACCCAGCGGGTCTCGTCCGCCGAATACCTCGTCCACGAGCTTCTCGCCGACCACCGCCACTCTCGCCGATCGGTCGACGTCGTCCCGGCCGAAGTACGTGCCGGAGCTTACGCCTCGGTTCCAGACGATCTCCTGGGAGTCCGAGTGCCCCGAGACCATGACAGCTGAAGAGGAGCCGTCGTACACCACATCGAATTCGCCGAGCAGCTGCATCGGATCCGAAGCGATGATCTCGGGGATCTCGTCGCCGAGCGCTGTCAGGTCCCCGAGCTTCAGCGTTGTGGTCGGTCCGGCCGCGGCATGCGGGCCGCCCATCGTGCCGCCCCCCGACATCAGCATGATCGTCGATCCGCCGAACATGCGGTTGAAGTTGTCGAGTACCGCGTCCTGCGTTCCCCGCCCGTACGCCATGACGACCGTGAGGGCGGTGACACCGATCAATGTCCCCAGCGTCATGAAGAACGTTCGGAGCCGATGCGTCTTGAGAGACGCCGCGGCGCTGCGTATCAGCCGTGCTCGTTTCATCGCGCGATCCCGATTCGGGTTTGCTGCCTGATTGTCGAAGTCGTCCCATCGGACGTGAGCATGCCGTCGGACGACGTCTCCCCGGTCGCGCTCACGAGCGCCCCCGCCTCGACGTCGAAGAGCCAGATCACGTCGCCCTCGAGCGTGCCGGAAAACTCGACGGTGGCGCCGTACTGCTCGTAGGGTGCTGCCACGACATCTCCTGTGAGACGTCCCTCGATCCTTGCGCACTCGACGCCGTCCACGACCTCCCAGCCCGCGAGCCGGTATTCGGTTCGAACCCTCGCGGTCGCGTGTACGTGGGCCTCGACATGGGGGTGCTCGGACTCGGCGACCCACGTGTCCCCGACCCCCACCGACTCCTCCGGGAGGGCAGGAAAGGCGAAGTCCATGAAGCGGCCTACCGACAACTCACCCTCGAGATTCCCCGGCATGAGCAGCACGGGGGCGTCGTCGGGATAGCCTGGCCGCCCGCCGGAGGTGGGGACCGATAGCTGGAACTCGGCGCCTTCGAGGTGCCGTGCGTCGACGACTCCGCGGCCGTGTGGGGTCGAGTGCACCACGAACAGCGAATCGAGTCGGGCTCCGAGCCGGACGTCGCCGTCCTCCGATCCGAGTCCGGTGAGGGCGTAGCGTGCCCCGTACGTCCGCTCGAGCGTCGCGATTCCCCATGCGATCTCCTGGTCGTAGTCGACCACGAACGTCGCTTCCGGCGCGTCGCCCGCGAAGCGGAGCTCGACCGGTTCGCGTGAAGACGAATCGGCTGAACAGGCGAAGAGGGCCGGCAGCCCGACGGCCAGGACGAGCGACCACGTCTTCGAGCCGGATCTGGTCGTGCGCATCAGGCGATCTCCCGCGCGAGCGGCGCCGCAGCCGAGCGCGCCTCAGTCGGTGCCTCCACGGGCTCGTCAGAGACGATGCTTCCGTCGACGATTCGAACCACGCGGCTCGCCATGGCGGCGACCTCCGCGTCGTGCGTGATCAGGACGATCGTCTTCCCGGCCCGATTGAGCTCCTGGAATATGGCCAGCACCTCGAGGCTAGACGCGGAATCCAGGTTCCCGGTCGGTTCGTCCGCCAGGATCAGATCGGGCTCGTTTACCAGTGCCCGCGCGATCGCGACGCGTTGCTGTTGCCCCCCCGAGAGCTCGCCCGGCGTATGGCCGGCACGGTCCGCAAGCCCGACCTGGGTGAGCGCCGTCATGCCGAGGCCGGAGATGTCGGGCCGGTCCGAATAGACGAGGGGCAGCTCCACGTTCTCGAGCGCCGTCGTCTTCGGTAGCAGGTGAAAGGATTGGAAGACGAAGCCGACGCGCGCGTTTCGGAGCCCGGCCAACTCGTCGGATCCGAGGCCTCCCACGTCATCTCCCCGGAAGCGGTACGACCCGGTGTCCGGGCGGTCGAGAAGGCCGATGATGTTCATCATCGTCGACTTTCCCGATCCGGAGGGACCCACAACGGCCACGAAGCTCCCCTCCTCGATCTCGAGGGACACTTGATCGAGAGCCCGCACCACGTCGGCCCCCTTCTGGTAGGTCTTCGAAACAGCCGATAGCTCAATCATTGGCGGTATCCAGGATTACGATCTCCCCTTGCGTCAGACCTCCGAGGATCTCGGTGTGGGTGCGCCCGCGAGTACCCGGGCGGACGCTCCTCCGGAGTGGGCCTTCCGGCGAGTCCAGCATGACATGCGTCCCCTCGGAATCGGTCCGGATGGACGTATTCGGGACCGCGAGGACCTGGTCGCGGCTACCG
Organism: Gemmatimonadota bacterium; assembly: GCA_029861425.1. Lineage (GTDB taxonomy): Bacteria > Gemmatimonadota > Gemmatimonadetes > Palauibacterales > Palauibacteraceae > Palauibacter. Next base: position 248 of record JAOTZH010000159.1, on the reverse strand, counting down.
AGCATGATGTTCACGGTCGTCGTCATCTCCGGACGGAGGGTGTGCCCGGACGTGTCCCCGACTTCGAGGACCGTGATGTAGTTGACGACGTTGTTCTGGATCTCGGCCTGCGGCTGGATCGTCGTCACGACGCCCTCGAAGTCGGTCCCCAAGTAGGTGTCGACCGTGAACGTGGCGTCCTGTCCGACCTCGATCCGGCCGATGTCGGTCTCGTCCACATACGCCCAGACCTCCAGACGATCGAGATC
>JAOTZH010000158.1 GCA_029861425.1 Gemmatimonadota bacterium | reverse complement strand
ACGGGCCGAAGGAGGGTCAGAAGCTCGGAGAGCGATACGCGACTTCGTTTCCGGCCAGCTATCAGGCGGCGATCGATGTGGCGTCCGCCGTCGACGACGTGAGCCAGCTCGACGCGCTCGACCGCACCACCGCACAGCAGTCGAGCGTTCGCCCGGTCGGCGAAACCCGACCGGGGGTCTATCGCCTCAAGATCTTCGCCCGATCGGGCGAGTTCGTGTTGAGCGATGTGATCCCCACGCTCGAGAACCTCGGGTTTCGGGTGCTGGACGCGTACCGGTTCGGCCTCACTGCGGAGTCGGCGCCGGGCTCGACGGATCCGGCCCCCGCGACGATCCACGTGTTCGTGGTCGAATACGACAAGGAGGTCGAAGGCCACGTCGAGCAGGCCGAGCAAAGACTCGCCGAGGCGCTTCGCGCGGTTCAGGAGGGGCAGGCCGAAGACGATCGACTCAACAGCCTGATTCTCTCCGCCGATCTCGACTGGGAGCAGGTGTCGGTGCTGAGGGCGCTCTCGGGCTATGCGTTCAGAATCGGGGCCGTCGTGTCGCGTCAGGGTGGCCAACGGCCGCTCACGAATTACCCGAAATCGGCCCGACTGGTGTTCGAGGCCTTTGAGAGCCGATTCGACCCCGACTTCGAAGGGGACCGGGAAGCCGCGTGGCGACGGGTGCATCGGGCCTACCTCGCGTCTCTGCGCGCGGTTCGGGGTATCGAGGACGACCGCACACTCCGACGGCTCATGTCGCTCGTCCATGCCGTCCAGCGCACGAACTACTATCGAGGCAGCGAGCGGAGCTCGCCCACGATCTCGCTCAAGTTCGACTGTCGCGCTGTCGAGTTCATGCCCGAGCCGCGACCTCGGCACGAGGTGTATTTGCGAGGCGCGCGCACGGAAGCCGCGCATTTGCGGATGGACGATGTCGCCCGCGGTGGCATTCGCTGGAGTGATCGATACGAGGACTTCCGCGTCGAGGTGCTGGGTCTGGTGAAGACGCAGCGGGTGAAGAACGCGGTCATCGCGCCGTCGGGCGCCAAGGGAGCCTTCATCGCGAGGCGGCTTCCCGAGGACCGGGCCCAGCGGCTGGAGGCCGGTCTCGAGAGCTATCGGGAGTTCATCCGGGGGCTGCTCGAGCTCGCCGATAACGTCGTCGACGGCGAGATCGTGCATCCGGAACGGGTCGTCATACATGACGGCCCGGACCCGTACCTGGTCGTCGCGGCGGACAAGGGCACGGCCAAGAACTCGGACACGGCCAACGGGTTGGCGGCGGAGGTCGACTTCTGGCTGGGAGACGCGTTCGCCTCGGGCGGGTCGAACGGCTACGACCACAAAGCCGAAGGCATCACCGCTCGTGGGGCCTGGGAGTGCGTGAAGCGGCATTTCCGGGAGATAGACCTCGACTTCGAGAACGAGACCTTCACCGCCGTCGGGATCGGCGATATGAGCGGCGACGTGTTCGGGAACGGGATGCTCCTCAGCACAAACACGCGACTCGTGGCCGCCTTCGATCATCGCCACATCTTCCTGGATCCCGATCCGGACCCTGCATCATCGCACGCTGAGCGTTCCCGCCTCTTCCAGCTCCCGACATCGTCTTGGGAAGACTATGAGGCGAAGCTCATCAGTTCGGGCGGGGGAGTGTTCGAGCGTACCTCCAAGGAGATCCCCCTTACTCCCGAAGTGCGAGCGCGGCTGGACGTGATTGACGAGGTGCTCAACGGGGAGGAGCTCATCCGGGCGATCCTGCGAGCGCCGGTCGATCTGCTTTGGAACGGCGGCATCGGCACATACGTCAAGGCGACATCGGAGACGCACGCCGACGTCGGTGACCCGAGCAACGATGGCGTTCGGATCGATGCGGCCGAGGTGCGCGCGCGCGTCATAGGCGAGGGCGGGAACCTCGGCCTGACCCAGCCGGCCCGCATCGAATACGCTCGGGTCGGCGGCCGCGTGAACACGGATGCGCTCGACAACTCGGCCGGCGTCGACATGTCCGATCACGAAGTCAATCTCAAGATCCTCCTCGACGCGGCCGTCGCCCGGGGATCACTCGGCCTCGAGGAGAGGAACGCCCTGCTGGAGCGCTGCACGGACCAGGTGTCGCAGGCCGTCCTGTCCAACAACTACACGCAGAGCCTCGCCATCAGCCTCGACGAGCGGCGGGCGACCGCGTCCGTGCTCCGCCTCAGCGAAGCAATCGCGCGAATGGAGAGGGAAGGGGTCCTCGACCCGGTTCTCGAACATCTGCCGGACGGCGATGCGTTGATGGCGCGAGACGGAACTGGGCCGAATCTCTCCCGACCCGAGCTCGCGTCCGTGCTCGCGCACGCAAAGCTTCACCTGAAGACGCTGCTCCAGCGGTCGCGAATCCCGGATGACCCGGCGCTCCTCGTGTTGATGAGGGGGTACTTCCCTCCGGAGGCGCTGGAAGCCGTGGAAGCCGGGGATCTCGTCGACCACAGGCTGCGCTCGCACCTGATCAGCACCCTGCTCGCAAACGTCTATGTGGACCGCATGGGCGCCGCGAGCCACATCGCACTGATGTCGGAGACCGATCGCGCGGCGGCGACCGTCGCGAAGACCTGGTTTGTCGCCAGCACCATCGCCGACGCCGACGACCTCTATGTCCGGCTTCGCGCCGTCGACGCGGTCGTGCGAACTGGAGCCCAGTATCAATGGTATCTGGAAGTAGCGGCGACCCTCGAACGCGCCACGAGCTGGCTGCTGAACAGGGCGGCCACGATCGGCCCGATCGGGAAGGCGGTCAGTGCGCTTCGCGAGCCCGTCCGTGACGTGCGCGAGGCGCTACCGCGGTTCCTCACCGGCGAGCGCCTCGCCTCATTCGAGAGCCGATGCGCGCTGCACGAGATGGATGGTCTCGACCCCGAGTCCGCGCGCTCCCTCGCCACCTTCCTCTACCTCGACGAGTTGCTCCCGATCGCGAGCTTGATGGAGGAGACGGGGGAGGGTACAGAGGCCGTAAGCGCCGTCTACCTGGGGCTGGCGGAGGAGATCGATTTCCCCTGGCTCCGTCGCGCCCTGAGCCGTCTCGCAGACGGAGACGTCTGGGCTCAGCGCGGCACTCGCATCCTCATCGGTCGACTGGAGGAAGCAAGATCGAGGATCGCGGCCTCGATTCTACGAGGAGCGGGGCAGGATCCGCTGGACGAGTCTCTCGAACGTTTCAGGCATGCCCACGCCGTCGACCTCAGCCGGATCCGTTCCGTGATGTCCGAGCTTCGAGACGACGACCGGCCTGGCCTGGCTCCATTGCTCGTGGCGGTAGAAGCCGTGGCGGACGCCAGGCTCTCGGAGGGCGGGATCCACTGATGCACGAAGGCGGAGAGCGCCAGAGCGCTCCCCGCCGATCGTGAGTCGATGCGGGCACCGCCGCGCCGACGCGATCAGTACGTAGCCAGGTACTGATCGAGCTCCCAGCCGGTGACCGAGGCGACGTAGTCGCTCCACTCGGCCTTCTTGGCCTCGATGAACTGGCTCGCGATGTGATCGCCCAACGCGTCCAGAATGACTTCGTCCTTCTCGAGCTCCGTAACGGCGTCGCCGAGGTTCGCCGGAAGCGTTTCGAGTCCGATCTCGGCTCGCTCGGCGTCCGATAGTTTCCAGACGTTCGTATCGAGCGGTGGCCCCGGATCGATCTGGTTCTCGATTCCGTCGAGCCCGGCGGCGAGCTGCACCGCCAGCGCGAGATACGGGTTGCACGACGGGTCGGGCATGCGGAACTCGCACCGCGTGCCGATTCCACGGCGGTCCGGAATCCGGATCATCGGCGACCGGTTTCTCTGGGACCATGCGATGCTGACCGGGGCCTCGTACCCGGGGACGAGCCGCTTGTAGCTGTTCACGATCGGGTTGGTGATCGCTGCGATCGCCTTTGCGTGCTTCTTCAGTCCGCCGATGTAGTGGAGCATGGTCTCGGAGATCTCGTACTCGGCGTCGGGGTCGAAAAAGACGTTCTCACCGTCCTTGAACATGGACTGGTGGGTGTGCATACCGGATCCGTTCGCACCGAAGATCGGCTTGGGCATGAACGTGGCGTGGAGGTCGTGGGCCATCGCGACGTTTCGGACGACGAACTTGAACGTCATCAGATCGTCCGCTGTTCGTACGGCCTCGCCGTATTTGAAGTCGATCTCGTGCTGCCCTTCGGCCACCTCGTGGTGTGCTGCCTCGATCTCGAGACCCATGGCCTCGAGGTCGGTGACGATCAGACGACGAGCGCGTTCGCCGAGATCGACCGGCGTGAGATCGAAGTAGCCGCCGGCATCGTGCGTGACGACGGTTGGGTCGCCGTCGGCGTCTTTCTGGAAGAGGAAGAACTCGGCCTCGACTCCCGCGTTCATCACGTATCCCAACGCAGACGCCCTCTCCACCACGCGCTTCAAGGCCCCGCGCGGACAGCCCGCGAAGGGCTCGCCGTTTGGTCGGTGGACGTCGCAGAAGATTTGCGCGACGCGAGCTTCCGGATTGCCCCAGGGGAGGACTCGAAACGTGCCGAGGTCCGGCTTGAGGAGCATGTCGCTCTCCTCGATCCGCACGAAGCCGGCGATCGAAGAACCGTCGAACAGGATCTCGCCGTCAAAGGCCTTGTCGAACTGGCTGGCGGGTACCTCGACGTTCTTCGGCATGCCGAGAATGTCGATGAAGATCAGGCGAAGGAACCTGACGTTCAGAATCCGGCACAGCTCCAGCAGTCCCTCGCGATCGGGAGAGGCCCCGATCTTCTTCCCGTACTCCTCGAATCTCATGGCCGCTTCGTGCTCCGTCGGAGCCGCAAACAACGTGTCCGGCGCCATACGCTCTCGCTCCCCAGTTGTTGTCCCTTCGACCGGACCCGCCCGGCCCGATCTCAAGGCTTCGATTCTAGCAAAAAACAGGCGATCGTCAACAGAATTCGTAGGGATTGGGCGAATTGCGTCGCAAAAGGATGATTATTCGCCGTAAGTACGGACCAATATCTCATATTTCTGGACGAAAGTACAAAACGTGGCGTCCGTCACCTTGTGGCTCGCGGCTGGGCACGGCTCTTCCACCCGCATGTGTGGCTCGGACAAGGCAGTCCTTCCGCAACACGTCAGATGGGAGTAGTCGGGGTGGAATCAATGGCATGCGAGGAAAGGGGCGCCGGCTCACTGAGGTCGGTCTTGCTGCGGGGCGTGGCCGTACTTCTCGCCGTGGCCTTGATCGGCCTCGCCGCGGTGATGCTCGTCTTCGCTCCGAGAATCCCGTCGCCGCAAGTGCTCATTCCGGGGCTGCTTACGGTGATCGCGGTGGACGTGGCCCTGGTCCTGTTCGCAGGGGACTTCCGGTTGCGACGTCTGTTCGTCCGGCCTGTCGAAAGCATGATGGAAGAGGCGGAGGGGATCGCGTCGGGACAGTACGAGCGCCGACTCGATCCGTCCGGGGCCGACGAATTGTGCCGATTGGCCGAAAGCGTCAACCGCATGGCAGATCGCCTTATTGACCACCAGGAGAAGCTGCGCCTGAACGTGCAGTCCCTGAACGAGACGAACCGCGAGCTGTCCCTTGCCAGACACGAGCTCGTGCAGTCCGAGAAACTCGCGGCGGTTGGGAGGATGGCGGCGGGGATCGCCCACGAGATCGGCAACCCGCTCGGGGCCGTCTTCGGCTACCTGGATGTCGCACAGCGCCGTGGCACGGCGGACGAGGAGTGGATCGACGCGATTCGGCATGAAACCGGACGGATCGATCGGGTGGTTCGCGGGCTGCTCGACTTCGCCCGTCCCACGAGCCGCGCGACGGCGGTCTTCGACGTCAACAAGGTCGTCCGGGACACCGTCGAGCTTCTCCAGAACCAGGGTCGTTTGAGCACGGTGCGTGTGGAGACCGATCTCGAGCTGCCGGGCCCGCACGTGCTGGGTGACCCCGGACACATGGAGCAGATCCTCGTGAATCTTCTCCTGAACGCCGACGACGCGATCAAGGAGGCCTCGGCTCCGGGACGCATCCAGATTCGCTCCGTGACCGAGAGCTTCACGGCGCCCATCCCACGGGAGCCGGCGCAGCGAGCTGGCGACCCCGAGGGGGTCGACTACTCGCACCTCAGGACTCACCGCACCTCACCGGATTCGCTCGGTCGCTTCGAGCCCGGCGATCGAGTGGTACGTGTCGATGTCACCGACAACGGCGTCGGGATCGGCGAGGAAGAGCTCCTCAACGTCTTCGAGCCCTTCTTCACGACGAAGGAGCCAGGGCGGGGCACTGGCCTCGGCCTGGCGGTCAGCGCCCGCCTGGCGGAAGCCATGGGCGGCGGCATGCTGGCCGAGTCACGGCCCAGCGAAGGAACCCGTTTCGCACTGGTGCTACCGCGAATCGACAGGGAACCCCAGACGGCAGTCTCGGAGGAAGTGGCATGAACGTAGTCGTCATCGATGACGAGGCTGGAGTCAGGCGCACCGTCTCCATGATCCTCGAAGACGAGGGGTATGATGTGTCCACCGCGTCCAACGGCCGCGAGGGGCTCACGCAGGCTCTCGAGCAGGCAGCAGACATCGTGCTGTGTGACGTGAGGATGCCGGAGATGGACGGGCTGGAGTTCCTGGACCAGTACCGGAAGGAGGGTGGCGACGGGCTGGTCGTAACGATGACCGCGTACGGAAGCGTCGAGCTCGCGCTCGAGGCCATGAAGCACGGGGCGTACGACTACATCGCGAAACCGTTCTCGGCCGACTCCATCCTGCTTACGCTGAGGAAGGCCGAGGAGCGCGAGAAGCTTCGCCGCGAAGTCAAGCGCCTGAGGAACCAGGTCAAGACGGAGATGAAGCACCCGGACCTCGTCGTGAAGAGTCCGGCGATGGTCCAGGCTGTCGAGTTGGCCGAGAAGGTCGCGCCGCACCCGTCGACGGTTCTCATCACGGGCGAGAGCGGTACCGGGAAGGAAGTCATCGCGCGTCTCATCCACAGCGCGTCGACTCGATTCGATCAAGCGTTCGTGCCCGTCAACTGCGGCGCGATCCCCGAGAACCTTCTCGAACCGGAGCTCTTTGGGCACGTCCGCGGAGCATTCACTGGAGCCGAACGCGACCGGGTCGGTCTGTTCGAGGAAGCCAACGGCGGCACGTTGTTCCTGGACGAGATCGGTGAACTGCCGACGTCGCTCCAGGTGAAGCTACTCCGCGCGCTCCAGGACCGTGAGATCCGCCGGGTCGGCGAGTCGGTGACTCGCAAGGTGGACGTGCGAATCGTCGCCGCCACCGCGCGCGACCTGCAGGCCGAAGTCGAGCAAGGCTCTTTTCGCTCGGACCTCTACTATCGCCTGAACGTCGTCAACATCCACCTGCCTCCACTCCGCCACCGCGGGGAAGAGGTCCCGCTGCTAGTCCAGCACTTCATCGATCAACTCAACGGCCAGCTGGGAACGGAGGTCGAAGGAGCGGATTCCGCGACGATCGGACACCTGGTGAGCTACGGCTGGCCCGGGAACGTCAGAGAGCTGGAAAACGTAATCGAGCGCGCGATGGTGCTGGCCGACAGCGAGACGATCAAGCCCGATCAGCTTCCCCAGCCCGTTCGCGACCGCGAAGCGAACCCCGGCTCGCCGGGCTCGCTTCCGGAGGATGAGCTGTCCGTGAAGAAGCGCACGGCTGCGCTCGAGCGACAGCTGATCGCCCGGGCACTGGAGATCACGGGTGGCAACCGCACGAAGGCGTCCGATCTGCTCGATCTCTCCTATCGCGCGCTCCTCTACAAGATCCGGGACTACGGCCTCGACTGACCCGCCCGGGGTGTGGTCAGGCTGCAACATGACGTGCGTTTGACCACGCCCGACCGCCTTCTGGACCCGGCTGGCCGGACCCCTAAACACCTAGAAATCTAGTGATTCCGGGCGTCCCCACCCCGGGGCTGAGTGGTGCAGGTCTTGCACAACGGTCCTTTTCCGGCGTCGAACCCGGGGTGTTCGGCGCGGCGATGACTGGGACCAGAGACAACGGGGGGCGTACGTGCGGGGTCAGGGGATGAAGAACCGAGCGAATGTGACGCGTTGGTTGATTGCCGGTATCGTCGTCGCGTCTTTCCAGGGCGTCTCTGCCGCTTCGGTCGACGCGCAACAGCTCATGGCCGCGGACCACGGCTCACGCATGGCGACCCGCGAGGCACTGACGGCCCAGGTCGATTCGCTTCAGTCGGCCATCGGCATGATGGAGCGAGGGAACGAGCGGACGCAGGCAGAGATGTCGATGCAGGCGATCGCAACGCGGCTCCGCGAAGGCGACGTCCATGCGGGCGACGTGGTGCAGCTCTCGGTCGTCGGTGAAGAGCGCTGGACGAACGCGCATACGGTGACTCCGATCCGCACGCTGGCCCTCGAAGCAATCGACCCGATCGATGTTTCGGGTATTCTGCACTCCGAGCTCGAGGAGGCCCTCTCGCTCGAGCTGTCCAGGTACCTCCGCGACCCACGGATCCAGGTCGACGTCCTCAAGCGAATCGGCGTGACCGGTTACGTGGGGCGACCCGGCTTCTACACGATAACGGGTACGAGCCTGGTGTCGGACGCCGTCATGCTCGCTGGTGGACCGGCCGGCAACTCGAACGTGAACACGATTCAGTTCCGACGTCTCGGCGTGCCCCTCGATATCCCGACCAACGTGGTGTGGCAGAGCATGTCGCTCGATGATCTAGGAGTTCAGTCGGGCGACGAGATGTACATCCCGCAGGGCGGCAGCTCGCTGGGGAGGTTCATCATCGCCGCGCTCGGGATTGCCTTGACGATCACGCTGATCGCCTTCCGGCTGTTCTAGGTGAGCTCGATCACGGAGACGTCCGGGCCGCATGAAAGGGTTGTCCCGCCGGGGCAGTCAGAGCCCATCCCCACGTTCATGCCGGACACCACGCGGGTGCAGCGGGCCATGGACGTCGTGATATCGGCGGTCGGCCTCGTGGTCCTGACCCCGTTCGCCCTGCTCATCTCGGTCATGGTTCGGTTCGATAGCCGAGGCCCGATTCTCTATCGCCAGCTCAGAATCGGGATCGATCGTCGAGGCGGCTTCCCGCTGGACCCCGAGGTGCTGAGCCGACGGACCGCCGATCTCGGGGGCCGCCCATTCACGATCTACAAGTTTCGGTCGATGCGAGTGGATGCCGAGTCCGAGACGGGCCCGGTGTGGGCTTCGCCGGATGACGCGCGCGTGACCCGCGCAGGCAATCTGCTCCGTCGGTTCCGGCTGGATGAGATCCCGCAGCTGTGGAACGTGCTGCGGGGCGACATGTCCATCGTCGGTCCGCGCCCCGAGCGTCCGTTGTTCGTACACCAGCTGAGGGCCGAAATCGACGAATACCCGCTCCGGCATCGCGTGCGACCCGGTATCACGGGTCTTGCCCAGATCAGTCAGGAGCCGGATCAGACCGTGGACAACGTCCGCGACAAGTTGCGATACGATCTGGAGTATCTCGAGAAGAGATCACTCAAGCTCGACCTCAAGA
>JAOTZH010000016.1 GCA_029861425.1 Gemmatimonadota bacterium | reverse complement strand
GAGGCTCAGGCGTCCACCGGATGTCGCGATGGAGGGCGGAAGCATCGGGGTCAGGAAGCGGAGGGCCAGCACCGCCACGGCGACGCCGACAGCGCCGCCCACCAGCGAAACCATGAGGCTCTCGACCAGCAGACCCCGGACGATTGTCCCGCGGCCCGCCCCGAGCGCCGTTCGCACGGCGACCTCCTGCTTTCGACCCTCGCCTCGAGCGAGCGTGAGGTTGGCGACGTTTGCCGTCGCGATCAGGAGGACGAAGCCGACCGCGCCGAACAGGATCCAGAGAGCGGTCTCGAAGTCGCCCAGGACCATCTGGCTGAGCGTGCGGATCTCGACACTCGCGTTCTCGAGGCCGACCTCCGCTGTCACCCCCTCGTTGATCCGCGCGAGGTCGGCCATCGCCGACTCGATCGAAGCGCCTTCTCCCAGGCGGGCGTAGATCCTCGTTCCGAACGAGCTCTCCCGGACGGTCCATGGCAGACCCGGTAAGCTCCCCATCGGGACGTAGATCTGCGTGCTCGGACTCGGGAAGAACCAGCCGGCGTCGAGGATGCCGATGATCGTGTGCGGTCGGCCATCGAGCGTCATCGTCTGGCCGATGACCCGCTCGTCCGCGCCGAACCGGTCGGTCCAGAATGAGTGGCTGAGCACGACGTTTGGCGCCTCGCCCAGTTCCGTTTCGTCCGGACCGAAGAGCCGGCCGCGGTGGACGGTCGCACCGAGCGTCGCGAACAGATCTCCGAGCACCAGCTGCGTGTCCAGGATCTCCGCCGGCCCGTCTCCCGTGAGCGTCATGCTCCACCCGGCGCTCGCTCCGTACCGGTCGAACTCTCGTGTCTCGCGCCAGCTCTCGTAGTTGGGGATCGAGGTCGAGATGTAGAAACCCTGCCGCGAAACCACGTCGAGCGTGACCAGTCGCCCGGACTCCGGGTAGGGGAGCGGGTCGAGCATCGCGCCCTTCACGAGCGTGAAGATCGCGGTCACTCCTCCCATGGCGAGCGCGATCGTGAGCACCGCGACACTGGTGAATCCCGGGCGGCGGATGAGCGAACGGATGGCGATACGCACGTCTTGCAGGAGACCGGACATGTCAGGCTCTGAGCTGTGGTGGGGCCGCGCGGAAATCCGCTGTTTCGGTTGAGACGACCGCGTGGGGGCGAAGGGTTGGAACTCGCCCCCGGAGGTGCGGGACGAGGCAGCCGGCCATCAGTCCCCGAGCATCTCCACGGTCTTCGCGATCCGGCGACTCCGGGTCTCCGCCTTCTTCGCCCCCTCGATCGACTCCACGTGCTCGCGCCGGTGAGTGTAGGAGAGCGCGTCGAAAGCGTTCCGGAGGCCGGCCTCGGCCAGCGCGGCGGCCAGATCCGCGGGAATCGCGACAACGCGGGGAGCGGTGTCGAGCTCCACCGTCACGCTCACGGTGTCGCCGGGTCCCTTGTCGATCGCCGCGCGGATGTCCTTTCGGATCCCGATCAGATAGCGACCGCCCATCGAAACGATGGAACCGCGATACGGTTCTCCATCGAAGGTCACGACGACCCTGGGCCGGCCGGAGCCGAACACGTCCCTGGCATCGAACGGGATGGGGACGATCGCCCCGCCGCCGCCCGCCTCTTCGATCACCGCTTCGAATCTCTGCATCCGGGACGATGACGGCCTCACCCCGGTAGCGGCAACGGGCCTTCGCGGTCGCACGGAGGGCTTGCTATCTTCCCGCCGCGGGGTGGAGGGGGAGGGGCGTACCGACATCGGCGGGCCACTCGGGCGGCCAGCCGGTCTCAGAGCAGATCGAGCAGATGGTCGACACGATGAGCTTCCTGCTGTGGCAGGTCGGAGGCGCCAACTGAGCGAAGCCCCGCTGTGGGCCCCCGATGCGGGGTTCGCGGCGGCGACACCGCTGGCTTCTTTCACCGAGTATGTGAACGACCGCCGCGGCGTCGGCGCGTCCGAGTACGGGACGCTCTGGCGCTGGTCGGTCGAGGAGAAGGTCGACTTCTGGAACGCCGTGTGGGACTTCTGCGGCGTCATCGGAGAGAAGGGGGAGCGAACCCTCGTCGACGGGCACCTGCTCCCCGGGGCCCGGTTCTTTCCCGATGCTGGTCTGAACTTCGCGGAGAACCTCCTCAAGCGTCGCGACGCGGGGCTCGCGATGATGGCGCGCCGGGAGGACGGACTGGCTCGAGATCTGAGCTGGGCCGAGCTGTACGACCTCACGTCCCGCCTGGCTTTCGCACTCCGTTCTCACGGGCTCCGCGCAGGTGACCGCGTGGCCGCCTACATCCCGAACATCCCGGAGGCGATGATCACCATGCTCGCGGGATCGAGCCTCGGCGCGACGATCTCGACGGCCTCCCCCGACTTCGGCGTGCAGGGCGTGCTGGATCGCTTCGGACAGATCGAACCCCGCGTCCTCGTCGCCGCGGACGGGTACCTGTACAACGGAGTCCGACACTCGAGCCTCGAGAAGCTCCCCGGGATCCTCGCGGGCCTGCCGACCGTCGAACGCGTCGTGATCGTGCCGTACCTCGACGACGGACAAGACCCGTGGGCGGTCGGCCCAGGCGCTCCGTCGGCTCCGGACCTCGACGGCATCCGCGACGCCGTGTTGCTCTCGGAGTTCGTTCGGGACCACCCGCCCGGCGAGATCGAGTTCACGCGGCTTCCCTTCGATCAGCCCATCTACATCCAGTATTCGTCCGGGACGACGGGCGCGCCCAAGTGCATCGTTCACCGTCAGGGCGGGATCCTCCTCCAGCACTTCAAGGAGCACCGTCTCCACAACGACATCCGCCCCGACGACCGCGTCTTCTATTTCACCACGACGGGGTGGATGATGTGGAACTGGCTCGCGAGCGTCCTCGGCTCGAGCGCCACCGTCGTGCTGTACGATGGCTCACCGGCTCATCCCGATCTCAACGTCGCGTTCGACCTGATGGATGAGACCCGCATGACCCTCTTCGGCACATCTCCGAAGTTCCTCGACTCGTGCGCGAAGGCCGGTCTGCGTCCCATGGACACGCACGACCTGTCGTCGCTCCGCATGCTGTGCTCGGCGGGCTCGCCGCTCTTGCCGGAGGGGTTCGAGTACGTCTACGCGAACGTGAAGCGGGACGTACAGGTCGCCTCTATCTCCGGCGGAACCGACCTGTGCGCGAGCTTCGTATCCAGCAACGCGATGCTCCCGGTCTGGCCGGCCGAGATCCAGTGCCGGTCTCTCGGGATGGATGTGGACGTGTTCGATGACGAGGGTCGGTCCCTCCTCGGTCCGGACGGAACCGCGAGCGGGAAGGGCGAGCTCGTGTGTAAGAGCACGTTCCCCTCGGTGCCGCTCGAGTTCTGGGGAGACGAGGACGGGTCGAAGCTCCAGGCAGCGTATTTCGATACGTACCCCGGCGTGTGGCACCACGGGGACTACGTCCAGATCACCGAGCACGGCGGGATGATCATCTTCGGGCGATCCGACGCCACGCTGAACCCGGGCGGCGTGCGGATAGGCACCTCCGAGATCTACCGCCAGGTCGAGCGGCTGCCCGAGATCGAGGAGGCCGTCGTCATCGGACAGGAATGGGACGGCGACACGCGCGTCGTCCTGTTCGTCCGCCTCGTCGAGGGCGCGGTCCTGGACGCCGAACTCGAGGCCCGGATACGACATGGGGTTCGCGAGAACACCACGTCACGCCATGTCCCGAAGAAGATCATCGAAGTCGAGGACATCCCTCGAACGAAGAGCGGCAAGGTCGTGGAGCTGGCCGTACGCTCGATCGTCCACGGACGACCGATCAAGAACATCGAGGCGCTGGCGAACCCCGAGGCGATCGCGCTGTTCGAGAATCTCCCGGAACTTGCGCTCTGACGGCGATCGGCGGGGGCACCTACCCTCGGGTCACCGGCTGTCGCGCCGCAGCAGTTCGTCCAGAAGTACCGCCGACAACGTTCGCAGGTGATCGCCGCCGCGGGATCCGTCCGTGTTGATCTGGAGCGCGATCGCCGCACCTGCCTCGGGGAAATAGAGAACGCCGGAGTTGTAGCCCGGGAAGAAGCCGCTGTGGCCGTACGTGATGCCGAGCGGAGTCTGCGTAATCGTCACGCCCAGCGAGTAGACGCTCGAGGGTACGGGGGACGCCCCACGAACCGCGGATTCGAGCAGGTCTCCCAGATACTCGCCGTCGAACGCGTCCCCCTCGTAGAGGAGCTTCGCCCACCGGACGAGCGACCGCGGGTTGTTGTACAGCCCGCCACCGGTGAACTCGAGCGAGGGATTGAACACCATCCGTCCGTCGTCTCCGACGACCTCGAGCGGCAGCCCGAACAGCTCGGCGCTCACGGCCGCGTACCCCTGCGCGAGCCGGGGCGCGCTCCTGGTGTTCTGGGGGTGCGTCATGTCCAGCTCGAGCGGGATCAGGATCCGGCGCTCGAGCTCGTCGTAATAGCTCGCCCCGGCCGCGGCTTCGAGGACCAGCCCGGCCACGATGTATCCCGTGTCCGTGTAGTTGTAGCCCATCCCGGCGGGGAAGAGTGGCTCTCGGTCGAGGGCGAACTCCACGAGCTCTTCATGGGAGAGCGTCGCGTTCGGGTTCCCATTCTCGACCAGCCGGCCTAGCGCGTTGACGAACTCCTGGGAGTCGAACGCGTGGTCTATCAGCCCGCCAGCATGGGTGAGCAGGTGGCGGATCGTGATGTCCGGGGCGTTGGGAAGGCGGTCGAACCAGGGACGGTCTCCGATCCACTTCGAGATCGGATCATCGAGGTCGATCACGCCGTCGAGCGCCAGGGAGATCGCCGTGGCGGCCACGTAGGTCTTCCCGATCGAGCCCGACGGCATGCGCATGTCGGGCTCCATCTCGACGCGCCGGTCGACGTCGCTGTACCCGGTAGCGAACGCGTACACGTCCCCATCCGGCGTGATGTAGGCGGCGGTCGCGCCCGGGAAGACCTCGTCGGTCTGCTGGGCCGCCGACCAGAGGCTGTCGAGCGTCGCCTGGAACCGCTCGGCGAGGGCATCGTGCCGATCCTGCTGGGCGTCGGCCGGGAGGACTCCCGACAGCACAGCCAGGCTCGCGATGGCGAGCCCGGGTGCGCGACGGCGGCCTCGCATCTGGGAGCGACTCATCTCAGTCCGTCTTGGTGAACCGGAGATCCCAGACGCGGCCCTGGCTCATGCTCAGGCCGTTCACGCTACCCGACGCGTCGCGGCTGAAGATGATCATGCCTCCGGGGCCGCTGAACCCGTCCCGATACGCGGGCCTCAACGGGCGACCGTCCCCGTAACGATCCACCAGCTGGAGCGCCCCATCCTCGACGGCGACGGTGTACGTCACCTCGGCCTCGTGGCTGAAGTACTCCCCGACGTACTGAGCGAGCTCGGCCTCCGAGGGCGTGTGCTCCTCCACCGGGACCAGCCGTACGGGACTGTTGACCGGGGTCTCGAACAGGGGGACCGGCCTCCCACCGTCTCCCGCCTCGAACTCGACGGCGATGCCGACAGGGTGCTCGAACCGGGTCTGAGAGACAGCGGTCAACGGCGCCGCCTGGCCGCCGAGGCCGCTCAGCTGGAGCCCCCCGTCCTCAACCGCGAACCGATAGAACGAGTTCTGCAGTGGGTCGCGATATCCCCCCGCGTAGGACTCGAGCGTCGCGGCGGGGACCTCCACGCCGCCACCCTCCTCGGCTTCCTCGGGCTCGACGATCGCGTCCGCCAGATACATGTCCACGATCTCGTGCGCGAGTCCGCCGGCGTTCGCGTTCCCGGCGTTGCACATGACCGAGACGGCCAGCCCGTGCTCGGGGTAGCGGGTCAGGTAGCCACGATATGCCGCCGTGCCGCCCGAGTGGGCAATCTGCTCGAGGCCCTTGTAGTCCTGGATGAACAGGCCACCCGCGTACTCGATCTCGCGCCCGCTATCCAGCACGCCCTGTCGGTGCATCGCATCGATGAATGCCTGCCCACCGACCTCACCGGTGTCGAGGTTGTGAGTAAACTTGAGGAGGTCACTGACGGTCGTGAGCAGGCCGCCGTTTCCATGGACGTTCTCGAACGGCATCAGCATGTGCCATTCGCCGTCACGCTGGACGTACCCGACCGAGCGATCCTCGACGATCTCCGTGAAGTCGTCTCTCCACTGCGTCTTCGTCATCCCGAGCGGCCCGAAGATCTTCTCCTGCGAGTACTCGTCGAAGGTCTTTCCGGTGACCCGCTCGACGAGAACGGCCTGGAGGTTGTAGCCGGTGTTCGTGTACGAGTAATGCTCGCCTGGAGGGTAGTTGAGCGCCTCCTGTCGGGCGGCGATGTCGACCACGTGCTTGTGGGTGTGGATCCGGGTCGTCCGCCCCCAGCCCTCGATCCCGGCAATCGACCCCCAGTCGCGGAGTCCGCTCGTGTGGTGGATCAGGTTCCGGATCGTGATCGGCTCCCCGTAGTCCGGCAGCTCGGGGAAGTACTCACGGACGTCGTCGTCGAGATCGATGAGCCCATCGAGCGACATCATGATCGTCGCGGCCGCGGTGAACTGTTTCGACACGGAGCCCGGCTCGAACACCGTCTCGCCGGAATTCGCCACGTCGTATTCGAGGTTCGCCATGCCGTAGGCTCGCGTCAGCGTCGTCTGACCGTCCTGGGAAACGGCGATGGCGCACCCCGGTCCGTCCTCACCCGAGAAGTCGGAAAAGACGCCGTCGATCGCAGCGAGGTCGATGGTCGAGTCGTTCGAGTCACTGTCGCTCTCGTCGGCGGGAGCGCAGGCGAGCATGAGGCCGGCGATCGCGACGACAGGGGCGAGACGGGGGCGGCGAGTGTTCATGGTGAGGCCTCTCGGGTTACGGCTCTGCGTACTTCGCTGCGGGTCGACCGTGCGTCGACTATTCGGTCGGCGCATCCAGAAGAATAGCGGCCGGGTCCAGCACGCGGCCACCACGAACGACATGTCGAATACGGCGACTGTTCCGAATGTCCTCGAGCGGATCGGCGTCGAGCAGGATCAGGTCGGCAAGCCGCCCCGGCTCGATCGAGCCGATCTCATCATCCTGTCTCAGAATCCTGGCGTTCTCCAGGGTCGCGGCCGTCAGCACCTCCGCAGGCGTCATCCCCGACTCGACCAGGAGCTCCATCTCATGGTGGAGCGACGCTCCCGGTGCCACCTGTGGCTCGGGCGCGTCCGTCCCCACCAGCAGTTGGACGCCCGCCGCGCGAAGCATTCCGGTGAGCCGCAGGTACTTCGCCCAGGTGGCCTCCCGAACCGCGAGGGGGGCCGATCCCCAGTCGAGCATCCTGCGATCGCGATCCTTCGCCCAGAACCGGCGGAGCCGTCCGGGCACGGGGAGGTTGTCCGCGTGGTCGAACACCTCGGGCTGATCCATGAAGAGCAGGGTGCCCCAGAAGACCATCAGCGTCGGGTCTACGCGCGCCCCCGATTCCGCGATCGTGTCGACGAGGCGGCTCGCCTCAACGGAGTCGAGGTCGATCGAATGTCGGTCGTCGGGGTCGGCGAGAAGGAAGTTCGAGACCGTGTAGATGTGCTCGACACAATCCAGCCCGTCCTGAACGGCATCTCCGGTGTGATAGTCGAGTAAATGTCCACTGACGACGAGTCCGCGCGCATGTCCCTCCTCGATCACGCGTCGGCCGATCTCGCGGGTCACACCGATGTACAGCTTGAGCGTCGTTACGCCCCACGCCGCCATCTCCTCGACGAAGGGAGCCACCTGGTCGACGTCCGTCAGCGGCCAGCCGACGTCGGTGTGCCATGGTGGATCGCGATCGATCAGGAAGCTGCAGCGGAAGACACGAGGGGATGTGTCGGGACGCGAGTCCGCGTAGCGAGCGACCATGGTCTGCGCGGGGACGTTGTCGCCGGTCCCACGAATCGACGTGACGCCGTGACCGAGATAAAAGGGCAGCACTTCATCGCCCGTCATCTGCGACTGGTAGAGGATGTGGGAAAGGTGGACATGGGCGTCGATGAGACCGGGGGCGATCCAGGTGCCTGACCCGTCGACGATCTCCGCGCCTGAAACGGCGCTGGACGAGGCGTTCAGCTCGGAAGTCGGCGCCACCGCGTCGATGCGCTCGCCGTCCAGAAGCAGACTCGTGTTGGGTCGCATCGCTCCGGTTCGGACGTCGAACACGTTCGCCCCCACGATGAGCGTCGGCCCATCCGCAGAGGAAGGCGTCCGCTCGCATCCGACGGCGAGGGCGGCCGCGGCGGTCGCGCTCGCCGACACGAAGCTGCGCCGATCGATCACCCGGGTCTCACGCTCCTTCGAGAAGCCGAGCCGCATTCCCTCCCAGGATCGCCGCCTCATCGTCCGGCGGCAGCCCGAGTCCCCGGATCGAGCCGAGCATCTTGTCGATGCTGCCGATCATGTGGGGATAGTCGCTGCCGGCGACGATGCGGTCGACGCCGGCGAACTCGATGGCGAGCCGGAGCGCGGCCGGGTCGAAGTTCACCGTATCGTAGTAGAACTCCTTCAGGACCTGGCTCGGCGGTCGCTGGAGGAACTCCCGGTTCGAGCGGAAGGCCTCGTATCCGCGGTCGAACCGTTCCGCCAGATACGGCACGGCCCCACCGAGGTGTCCCAGCACCCAGTCGATATTCGGAAAACGATCCGGGATTCCCGCGTACACCAGGTGAGCCGCGGCCAGCGTCGTGTCCATGAGGAAACCGACCACCGGCATCAACATGAACTGCTCCATCGCCTGGACGCCGACCGGATACGTCGGGTGGATGTAGAACACCGCCCCGTACTTGCCCCCCATCTCCCAGAGAGGGAGAAAGCGATCGTCGGCGAGCGGGACCCCGTTGGCGTTCGAGAAGAGCATCGCGCCGGGCATCCCCAGCTGCACCATGCACCGTTCGAGCTCTTCGACCGCCGCGGTCGGGTTGTGGAGGGGTAAATGGCCCAGGGTCAGGTAGCGGCCGTTTCCTTCACGAACCGCCGCGGCGAGCCCGTCGTTGACTACTCGCGCGAGACGGGCGCCGTCTTCCGGTGACTCCATGAGCGTCCCTGGAGCGGTAAACGTGATGACCTGTCGATCGACGCCGTGGTCATCCAGCACCCGGGTGCGGTAGGCGATGTCGCGGTGGCCTGGCACCAGCACGTTGTAGTCGCCCGGCGAATGGAGGACGGGGTTGCCCTCGGGATCCTCGGTCACCCGGAAGTTGCTCGGCCCCTCGCGCACGGCATCGACGAAGGCGGGAGGGAAGTAGTGGTTGTGGAAGTCGATGACCATCGGGAGTTCCCGACTCCTTCGAGCTGAGGGATCAGACGGCGGCGTTCCGCCTCGAGACAATGAGATACACGGGGACGCCGATCAGGACGAGCCCCAGACCCATCGCGCTGTCTGCCGGGTCGGCGAGGATCGCGTTGATCGCGATCGCGAAAGCGCACAACGCGAAGACCACCGGCGCCCACGGCCACGCCCACCGGGCAACGAGCGGCGTATCCGGTGGAAGGCGGCGGCGGAGGACGATCAGGCCGATCGCCATGAGGCCGAAAAAGATCCACTCCGTGTAGATCACGAGCGTAAAGAGCGCGCGGTACGAGGCCGTCATGACGAGAACCGAGGCCCAAACCGCCTGGAGGAGGATCGCGCGGTGCGGCGTCTTTCTGTCCGGGTGCAGGGCCGCGGCCCAACGGATGAACAGCCCGTGGCTGGCCATGGCCTGATACACGCGCGGGCCGGCGAGGATGATCCCGGTGAGAGCGCCAAAGGAAGAGACGATCACCAGGGCGGCCATGAACGCCGCTCCGCCACTGCCGAGCACCGCGTCGGCCGCGTCCGCCGCGATGCGCTCCGACGTCATCGCTGTCTCGAGCGGCAACACGTAGAAGTAGGCGAAGTTCAAAAGCAGATACGCCGCGGTGACGATACAGACGCCGAGAATGACGGATCGCGGGATCGTCTTCTTCGCGTCGACCGTCTCGCCCGCCGAATACGTGACCATGTGCCAGCCGCCGAACGCGAACAGCCCGGCACCGATGGCGGCGAGGAAGGCGGTGGCGGTCCCGTCACCGAGTAGCCCCGTCTCCGAGGCGCCTGTTCCGAGCGCGGTCGCGGCGGGGTCGCCGGCCGTGCCCAGCGCCAGCGCGACGGCCACCATGAGGACGATCGCCCCCACCTTGATCACGGTGATCGCGGTCTGGACCCGGCTGCTCTGCCGGACGCCCGTGTAGTTGAGCCAGGACAAGCCCGCGATGGCCGCGACGGCGACGAGTCTGAGCGCCGTCTCGCCGAGGGGCAGAAACCACCCCACGTACCGCGCGAAGGCGACGCTGATGGCGGCGATGATGCCCGTGTGCATCGTCCAGAACATCGCCCAGCCCCACAGGAAGCCCATGAGGGGTGAAAACGCTTCGCGTAAGAATACGTAAACGCCGCCTGTATCGTCATTTATGGATGCGAGTTCAGCTGTGACGATCGCGCCGAGGAGTGTAAGGATGCCGGCGATGAGCCAGACCAGAAGAGCGCCCCACAGCGACGGAATCTGCCCCGTCACCTCGGCCGGCTGGACGAAGATGGCCACCCCGATGATCGTGCCGACGACCAGCGCGGTCGCGTGCGGCAAACGGATCGCCCGCTCGAGTCGAGGGGCGCTCACGTCTGTCGGGTCGTCGTCATCGGGACCCCTCCGTCATTCGCGCTGTGCGGGGCGGCCACACCGGGTCGCCCCGCCCGCGAGCTATCCGCGGAGTCCGAGCTCCGCGTAGCGCTTCACGCCCTGCTCGGCGTGGAGCTTGAGCTTCCGATCGTCCTCTTCGGCGAGGATCTGCTTGAATACCGGCAGGACCCTCGCGTCAGGGCTTCGATGGTGCGCGAGCATGGCGACCGCCTGGCGGCGCACCTTGATGCTCTCGTCCATCTCGATCCGCTCGAGCAGGAGCGGGATCGCGTCGATCGGGTTCGGACCGTCCTTGCAGCTCTCGCACGAAAGCGAGTGGACGGCCCACGTGCGGACCGCAGCCTTGGGATCTCGTAGCAGCGGGACCAGAGCGTGGAGCGTCTCGGCGTCGGCGAAGTTGTCGATGAAGAGGGCGCACCACTTCCGGACCTGCCAGTTGGCGTGGCCGAGGCCGTCACGGATGGCGGGCAGCGCCTCCTCGCCCCGGCTGTAGAGGCTCAGGAACGCCGGCATCCGGTTCGCTCCGTTGGCGAACTCCGCCACCAGTTCCTCTGACGTGGCGTCGGGGCGGAAGATCGGCTGTGCGTTGACCATGCGGTTCAGCACCTCGGCGTGGCCGGCTTCGAGACCAGGGGTGCCGCACAGGCCCTCCTCCTGCGTCTCGCTGAGTTCGACCGCTTCCTTCTGTTCCATCTCTCATCTCTCCCTGGCCGCGTCAGGCCGGTCGGGAGCGCGAGACCGGGAAGGGCGCTCAACGCGCCGCCGGCACGGGCCGAAACACAAAGGGCCTCGCGCTCTCTCCATGAACCAACAACGCCCCCCGCGGTCCGCGAAAGCCCTTCGGGGCTTCTTCAAGCCCTGCGGGTCCGCGCCAGCGAGGGTGCTGGGTGCTGATTCGGAGTGAACACGGGGCCCATCCCCGTCTCACAATTGTGCCTGAACGTTCGCTTCGGGGTCGGACCCGGTCAAGTTCCGAGGTCGCGGGAGCGGAGACTCCACTTCGCGCCCGCGGGGCCCGGCCCGGATCACTCGCCGACGGCGACCGCCGGGAGCGTGAAGTGAAACGTCGCGCCCTCTTCGGGCCGGCTCTCCGCCCAGACGCGTCCGCCCTGCGCCTCGACGAGGCGCTTGACGATCGCCAGTCCGAGCCCCATGCCGCCGCTCTGCCGGTCGCGCGCGTCCTCGACCCGGTAGAACCTCTCCCAGATGAGGTCCAGGTGTTTCGCGGGGATCCCCGGACCCTGATCCTGGACGGCCACGTCGAGATTCTGCCCGCGGCTCGACAGCCGGACCCGGACCTCGGTGCCCGGGGGCGAGTGGGTGACGGCGTTTCGCAGCAGGTTTCGGAAGACCTGGGCGAGGCGCCGGCGGTCGGCGACCACGACATACTCCGCGTCCTCGTCCCGCTTCACGAAGTGCGCTGGAACGCCATCACCCTGCAGGTGGATCTTCACGTTCGCCGACTCGGCCGTAGCCCCGATCGCCTCGATCGCGCTCTCGGCCGCGGCGAAGAGATCCACCTCCTCAAGATCGAGCGTGAGAGCCCCCGCATCGGCGACCGCGATCTCCTGCAGATCCGCCACGAGTCGCTCGAGCAGCGCGACTTCCTCGCGGAGCGACGCCATCGTCGGTTCGTCCGCTTCGCGAAGTCCGTCCTCGACCGCCTCCAGCGTCCCCACCAGATTCGTCAGCGGGGTCCGGAGCTCATGAGCCGCATCGCTCACCAGACGGCGCTTGAGCTCCTCGCTGCTCTCCAGCGCCTCGGCCATCTCGTTGAACGCCGACTCGACGTCGCCAAGCTCGTCGCCGGACGTCGCCGGCACACGCGCCTTGAGGTCACCCTCGCGGATCTGCCGGGCCGCGGTGGCGAGGCGTCCCGCGCGTCCCACCACCGGGCTGGCCAGAAGCAGCGTCGCGAGAGCCGCGATGACGCTCGCGAGCAGCACGCCGGTCAGGATCGTCCGGTTGGTACGGTCCAGAAACTCGTCCGCCTGGAACTCGTCGATCGTCTCGTTGAGCTCCGCGCTCCCGAACTCCTCTTCCCCCAGACGGACGTTCAGGCCTCGCGGACCCATGCCGATCTCGGGGCGGGGGACGAGGAAGAGGCGCACGGGCTCTTCCGGCTCCACCCCATCCACGAATCGGAATCCCTCCGGGATCCGTACGTCGTCCCCACGCAGCCGCATCTCGATATTGCCGCCGCGCTCTTCGAACTCCCGGTGGAAGTGGAGGACTTCTCCGTCGAGCTCGTACGTGGCGTCTTCGAGCTCGGGGTCGGTCGTCGCCTCGAGCCGACCCGTCGCGTCGAGGATGACGATGCGCGGCGCCGGGAAGCCCGCCATCTCCGCTACGTCGACGAGTCCCATCAGGCTCCCGAGCAACTCGTCGGGCTCGGGGGTCGGCTGAGCGGACAGGATGAGGGTCACACTGTCGCCCAGGGCGAGGTCTGCCACGTCGAAAGCGGCGGCCACGCGCATCTCCTGGTGCAACGCGACGCGCGTCGAGCGCCCGAAGTACCAGCCCACCCCGACCACGGCCGCGACGACCAGGGGCCAGACGATCATGAAGAAGCGGAACCGGAGCGAGCGGATCATCGAAAATCGGTCCGGAGACGGTATCCCGTGCCGAACACGGTCTCGATGTGCTCGGCCCCGTTCGGTGAAACGGAGAGCTTCCTGCGGAGATTCCGGATGTGGACGTCGATCGTGCGGTCCAGCGCCGTCTCGCCGCGCGTCGGAAGCCGATCGAGCAACTGCCCGCGCGACAACACCCGCCCCGGCCGGTTCGCGAGAGCCAGGAGGATCTCGAACTCGCTCGGGGTCAGATCGATCGCCTGCCCCGCGATCTCGCTGGCCCGTCGCTCCAGATCTAGCACGATCTTGCCGGCGCGAACGACCTCGCCCGCTCCCGGCGGGGCCCGTCGAAGAAGCGCGTGGACCCTGGCCACGAGCTCGCGCGGACTGAAGGGCTTCGTCACGTAGTCGTCCGCACCGAGGTCGAGTCCCTCGATCTTCTGGTCCTCGAGGGTGCGCGCGGTCAGCAGGATGATCGGTGTCGCGGCTTGCCGCCGGACCGCCTCGCAGATCTCGAGGCCGCTGGCTCCCGGGAGCATCACGTCGAGAATGAGCAGATCGAACCCGCCGTCCGTCGCGAGCTCCAGCCCGCGCGCCCCCGACGTCGCCACGGTGGCCTTGTGACCCGCGTGCCGCATGTACAGCGCGACGAGATCGGCCGTCTTCCCGTCGTCTTCGACGACCAGGATCTTAGCCGGCGCGGGCTTGTCGGATGCCGTTGTCTGGTTCGGGGACTTCACGCTCGTGCTCATGCTCATAGGGTACGGAACGTCACGGTCTCGTATGAAGATCTCGTGAAGCCATCCCTTAACCCGCCCTTAAGAACCCGCACGTACGCTCTCGAGTACGAGGTTGGGATCGGGACGTCGAACGAGATCGCGGAGAGAACATATGCAGGCATATGGGGATTCGGGGCACCGGGCGGCACGGAGGGTGTCGGGAGCGAGCACGCTGGTCGTGACGGCCGCAGCGGTGGCTCTTGGGTGGACAGCGCAGGCTTCCGCGCAGACGGTAACGCTCGAGGGGCCTGTGGCCGCCCAGCCGGAGGCCTTCGGGATGATCGGTGGCGTGCGGGAGCTGTCGGACGGCTCGGTGCTCGTCGCGGACCCGCTCGGGGGCTCGCTCTTCCGTCTGACCGCCGATCTCGGTGCGATGGAGGTCGTGGGATCGGAGGGCGAGGGGCCGGGAGAATACCGGCAGCCCGATTCGATCTGGCCGATCGACGGCGATCGGTCGCTGGTCGTCGATCTGGGGAACGCCCGCCTGCTGGAGGTCGGAGGCGACGGGCACATTGGCGAGGGAAGCCCGATCGTCCGTTCGAGCGGGCAGGGCGACGATCCGATGGGCGGGATGATGCTGGCGATCCCCGGTGGGTCGGATGGCTTAGGGCACGTCTACTTCACCGGTCGGGCGATGAGCCGCGCCGGGCCGCGTGACAGCGTAGAGCTCTTCCGACTCGACCCGAAGACCGGCGATCCGGTTCAGGTCGCCACGCTGAAGGCCCAGGACGTCACCACGTCTTCGGGCGGTGGGGGAAACATGAGCATCTCTCTGGTGCCCATGAGTCCCGTGGATGTATGGGGCGCGACACCCGACGGGAAGATCTTCATCGGGCGCGTCGGCGACGCCTCGATCGAGGTCGTGAGTCCCGATGGCTCGAGCGTCCGCGGCCCGCGGCGCGACCTCGACCGGGTCCGAATCGGGCGGGCGGAGAAAGAGGAGTTCGTGGCCGAGCGGTCGAGAAACGGCGGCGTAATGGTCGATATCGCACTCGGAGGCGACGGGGGTCGCCGCACCCAGATGAGTCGCTCATCCGGTGGCCGGCGCGAGATCGACGGGTACACCTGGCCCGAGGTCAAGCCCCCGTTTCAGGGGTCGATTCGTGTCGACTCGGAGGGGCAGGCCTGGGTCCGACGCAGCATGGAGGCCGGCGAGCCCGCGACGTTCGACGTGTTCGACGAGAGTGGCGGCCATCTCCGGACCGTCCGGCTGCCCCCGAACCGGACCCTCGTCTCGTTCGGCGAGTCCGCGGTCTACGTGGCCCGCTTCGACGAGTTCGACCAGCAGTTTCTGGAGAAGTACGCGCTGCCTTAACCCGTTCTTAAGACGGCGCCCGTAGGATCGCCCGAGAGTCGTACGCTGGATGAACTTCAGGTATTCGGAGACGAGACGATATGAGGAAGAAAGATCTGCTAACGACGACCGGGACGCTGGCGCTCTTCGCGCTGTTCGGATCTCCGGCTTCCACCCTGGGCCCCGCCGCGGGCGCGGCACAGGAGACCCTCGGGCAACCGGTGGCCACACAGGCCGAAGCCTTCGGTTTGATCTCGGGCGTCCGGGAGCTGTCCGACGGTTCCGTCCTCGTCGCCGATCCACTCGGCGGGATGCTCGTGAAGCTCGACCCTTCTCTCGGAGGGATGGAGAAGATCGGGCGTGAAGGCGAGGGGCCGGGCGAGTACAGGCAGCCGGACGGCATCTGGCCTATCGGTGGCGACCGGTCGCTCCTCGTCGATCTCGGCAACGCGCGACTCACGGTCGTGGAGGCGGACGGCACGCTGGGGGAGGACACGCCGATCGTGCTACCGAGCGGTGGCGGGGGACTCGGCGGGATGATGATGGCGATCCCGCGCGGCACGGATGACGCCGGCAATGTCTACTTCCAGGGCAGTGCGTACGGCCCCGGGGGAGCCCGCGACACGATCGAGGTATACCGCGTCGATCTCGCCGTCGGCGAGCCCGAGATCGTGACCATGGTTCGTGCGCCCGAGATGACCGTCCAGGAGTCGGGCGGCGCCAACAACCAGAGCGTGAGCGTCCAGCAGGTCCCGATGGGGAAGGCCGATACGTGGGGCGTCGCGCGCGACGGCAGCATCTACATCGCTCGCGTGGGCGACTATTCCGTCGAGTACGTGCGGGCGAGCGGTTCCAGCCGGACCGGTGACCCGATCGACTACCGGCCGGTCCGAATCGGCGGCGACGAGAAGCAGGAGTGGGACGACGAGCGCGCGCGGAACGGCGGCATTCAGATCTCCGTGTCGGTCCAGAACGGCCAGCGGCGGATGCAGATGGGACGCTCCGCCGGGGATCGGGCCGATCTGGAACGTCAGCCGTGGCCCGACACCAAGCCCCCGTTCACGAACGGCCGGATCCGCATCGACTCGGCGGGGAACGGCTGGGTGCGTCGAAGCATGCCGGCGGGTGAGGCGTCGTTCTACGACGTCTTCAACACGCTCGGCGAGCATGTGAAGACTGTCAGCCTGCCCGATGACCGGATCCTGATTGGATTCGGAAACGGAACGCTTTATACCGCCCGAATCGACGAGTTCGATCAGCAGTTCCTCGAGAAGTACGACCTGCCGTAGTCGAGGCGGAGGGGCGGTCGCTCGACCGCCCCTCGACCTTCCCGTCGCGCAGCCACCCGGCGTATCGTTCGGCATGTCGCGATCGTATCGCGCCGCCATGGCGCTCCTCAGGCTACTGATCCGCGCATTCTTCAAGCGCGTCGAGGTCGAAGGGCTCGAGAACATCCCTCACGATCGGGGCGGGCTTCTCGTCGCCTGGCACCCGAACGGCCTGATCGACCCCGCGCTCATTCTCGCCCAGCTCCCGGGCCGGGTCGTGTTCGGCGCGCGCCACGGTCTTCTGAAGGTCCCGATCCTCGGCACGCTCATGCGGGCGTTCGGTACCGTGCCGATCTATCGGGCGGCCGACGTGACCGGCGATGAGGCGACGCGGCGGGAGGCCAATCGGACGAGTCTCGACGCCCTCGCCGACAAGATCGCCAGGGGGTCGTTCTCGGCCCTCTTCCCGGAGGGGATCAGCCACGATCGACCGCACCTGATGGAGCTCAAGACCGGGGCCGCCCGGCTGTACTACCGCGCGCGCCAGCTGGCCCGCGCGCAAGACGAGCGCCGCGGCACGGTGTCGCGCGAAGGATCCGGTCGTGGTCCGGTGATCATCCCCGTGGGTCTGCACTACGACGAGAAGCACGCGTTTCGATCGAGGGCGCTCGTCGAGTTCCACCCGCCGATCGAGGTTCCGGCGGAGCTTGACGTGTCGCCCGCGGGCGACGAGTCGGACGAGACCTTCTACGCCCGGGCCCGCCGTCTGACCGCCGAGATCCAGAGGGCTCTCGAGCAGGCCGTACACCCGACCACGACCTGGGAGCTACATCACTTGATGCACCGGGGCAGGACGCTGGTGCGGGCCGAGCGCGTCTACCGGGCCGGGGCCAGGCCCGGTCGCGCGGCGATGGTGGAGCAAAGTCTCGGCTTCGCGAGGTTCTGGACCGGGTATCAGGCGCTCAAAAACTCGCGACCCGGTGACGTCGAGGCGGTGCTGGACGTCGTGCGCGAGTACGATGCGGACATGTCGGCTCTCGGCATCGAGGACCGCGAGCTGGACGGGGCCCCCGGGCTCGGATCGCTGCTTCTCCCCATCGCTCTCGTCGCACAGGTGGTGCTGGTGTATCTGCTGCTCCCGCCCCTCCTCGTTCTGGGCTACCTGGTCAACCTCCCCGCCGCTCTTCTGTGCAGGGCCATCGTGAAGCGGATGGCACAGGAATCGAAGGACGAGGCGTCGCTCAAGGTCATCATCGGAGCCATCGTCTTTCCGATCACCTGGACCATCGTCGGAGTGCTGGTCGCGCTCGGCGTGATCGGGCTCGGAGGCGTCTTCGGGGTCCTGCGCGGGGTGCCGTTGGCCGCCGGGCTGGTCGCGGCGATCCTCTCCGCGGTGGGAGGCGCCGTCGCGATTCGGTACCGGCGACTGACTGGCGAGACCCTCCGCGCCATCCGGGTCCGACGGACGCGTCGGGTCCGCGCCGAGGAGATCGAGCGGCTCCGCGGGGTGCGCGCCCGCCTGCACGACCTGGTAATCGGGCTCTCCAGCGATCTGGATCTCCCGGGTGTCGTGGCACCGGACGGACGGGTGGTCTCCAGCTAGGAGGTCCCCGCCGCTGCGAATCCCGGCGCCCCGCGTCAGGGCAGCTCGCGCCGAACGTGGACGACGGTGGCGTCGCCGGCTCCAATCGGCACGGCGGCCGCCGGTCGGGCCTCGACCAGGCGCCGGGCGACCTCGGGTACGCCCGGTGAGCGGTCGGCGATCAGGACCGGGAGGGGGCCGCTCCCCGTCCATTCGAGCTCGGCGACCACCCCGGAGTCCGGGACGGTCCAGACGGTGAATACCCGGTAGTCCGGATCGAAGAGCGCGAACGCGGCGCGGTCCTCCGGCACCCGAACGCCGCCGAGTCGGACGACGTCGGGCGCGCGATCGGCCTCGAACGCGATCTGCACGACCGGAGCCCCTCTCACCGATCGGATCCGCACGCGCGCTCGACGCGGCTCGCCCTGTTCCGGTGGAGGCTCGATCACCTCGAGCTCGGGTGCCGGGAGCCCCGCGTCGGGCGCTTCGGCGGTCGGACCGCTCTCGCCCGGCGTCCAGGGAAGGACCCGCCCGAACTCCCCCGCGAACCCACCCGCCGCGACGACCGCCTCGGGCAGCGGCGAGCCGGTGAAGAACCAGCGGGCCTCGGCCGCGTCGGCGTCCAGCGAGTACACGACGTTCGCCCACTGCGGCGCTTCCTCCGAGAAGGCGGGCATCCTCGTACCGACCCCGAGCAGCACCAGGGCGGCGATCGCGAGTCCCGTGACGGTGTGCCCCGGGCGGGGAAGCGCGGCGGCCAGCGGCATCGCAGTCGTGAGCGCGATCGCCACCATCGCCGCGACGGGCGGCATGTTGCCCAGCCCGATGAAGTCCTTCAGGAACCACACGTGCGGTAGCCACACGAGCAGAGCGACGAAGGCGGACGCGGCGATCGCCGGAAGCACCGGCGCGAGGGGTGTTGCTCCGTGGGGTCGCAGCAGGCCGCCGAGTCCGAAGGCCGCCGCGGCCAGTGTCGGGGCCACGAACAGGTACCCCAGCCCGGGGAAGGCCCAGGACACGGCGAGCCCGCAAATCGCCCACCAGATCCACGCCCCCAGCCACAACCCGCCGGGCCGGGCCCCGCGCCGGAAAAGCCAGGCGCAGGCGGCGACGAGCAGGGCGGCCCCCGCCCAGAAGCCGAAGAAGGTCGGGTCTGGCCGGCTGATCCAGACACCGGGAGACAGGCTCGCGGACTTGCGTACGAGATTGAGCACGGCGCTCCCGAAGAACGCGACCACGAGCGCCGTCGGCCACGCGACGAGGCCCCAGGCCAGCCGTCGCCCGGCCACCACGCCGCGGCGGATCGCGACCGCCACCAGGGTGAGTGTGCCCGCCAGCGCGATCAGGGCGAGCGGGACGGCCCAGCGCTCGGGCCAGCTCAGCGTGAGGGGACCGACCGAGACGAAGCTCAGCCGACCCCGCGCGGCACCCGCGTCGGCCGGGGAGGCGACGAGTTCGCGTACGACGCGGAGTACCGCGTCCCCCTGCTGCTGGACGCTTCCGCGGTCGAGATGCTCGAGGTCATCCAGCGGCGTGTGGTAATGTCGGATGTGGCTCGTGAACCCGAAGGTCACGCCGGGCACCCCGAGCTGATCGAACACCACGATATCGTTCGCGGCGGGGAGCAGCGTGCTCACCGCGGCCAGGCCCGAACCCGGCGCGTGCCGGCCGAGCCCGCGGGCATACGGGCGGAGCACCTGGCGATCGTCGCCGATCGTGTACGCCGGAATCGAGATCCCGCCCGAGCCGCGGGCCTCGAGGTTCACGAACGCTTCGACGTCCGCGGCCCAGGGGTGATCCTGAACGAAGGCGGTCGCTCCGAGCAGACCGGCTTCCTCCCCGTCGGGGAAGAACAGGATCACGTCCCGGGCTCGATCGTCCGATCCCGCCACCACTCGGCCGACCTCGAGGGCGGAGGCGACGCCGGCGAGGGCATCCGCCGCCCCGGGTGTAGCGCCCTGGCTGTCGTAATGGGCGTTGATGAGGACAGCGCCCGTCCCGCCGACCGGGTCGACCGGACCGGATAGGGCCGGAATCCGTGCGACGACGTTCTCCACCGTGCCGCAGTAGTGACGGTATTCGCCGCAGACGAACGTCGACTGAATCGACGGCTCCAGCCCCAGGGCTTCCACCTCGCGGACGAGGGCGTCGCGCACGCGGGCATTGGCCGCACTCCCGATAGGGTGGGGGCTCTCGTCCCCGATCAGGCGTCCGAGAATCTCGATCGAGCGTCCAGCGCTGAACTCGGCCTCGTCGGCATCCGCGTCCGCCGGCGTCGGAGGAGTCAGGATCCACGCGGACATTGCGAGGGCCAGCCCCACGACGGCCGCCAGCAGGGTCCCGGCTGAGCGTGAAGTAAACAATGTTAACTGTGGCGGTGTCACGAGTGACCTCATCGACCTCGTCCGCTTGCATGGTACAGGGTACCGGGACGGCTCAGCGAGCCGACGGTTCGAGAGAACGAAGACCGTCGAGCGTCAGTTTCACGTCAGCCGCCCTCGACCCGCACCCCGGCGATCCCGTGGGGCGGACTCGGCTCGAGGTCCAGGATGATCGCCTGGCCGCTCGGCTGGAGCATGATCGCGACGACGAACTCGCCGCGGGGCGAGAGTCCCACATCATCGGAGCCTTCGATCAGATCCCGGAGCATCGCGAGTTGCTCGACGTGTTCGTAGACGGTGAACGCATCCCGCATGGCGGGGGCGAACCCTTCGTTGACCAGCGCGACCAGCGCCTCGTCCGTGCCGGCCCGCATTGCCTCCAGAAAGCCCATGGCCGCACGCGCGCGGGGCGAGTCGGGGATGCCGTCCTGGCCTCCGGGGCCACCTCGAACGACCACCCGCTCGGCGCCCGGCGCCGCGGCGGACGGCTCGGGCCCCTCCTCTTCCACGGCTGCCTCGCGAGGCAGCTCGAAGGGGAGCGCTTCGCCAGTCATCGCTTCGGCGGCCTCCATCGCGATGGCGAGCACGTCCGCTGCGGTGTTCGTGTTCACGATGACGAAGTCGGCGCCGTCAGCCAGCTCGACGACACCGGTCTGGAAACCGAAATCGTCCCCTCCCGCGTAGAGGGCGTTTCCGTCGTCGCGGTAGGCGCGCGCGAGGGCCTCGGGTCCGAGAACCGCGCCGCCGCGGAGCGCCTGGATCCAGTTCATGAGGTCCTGGGCGGACGCGACCATTCCGCCGCCGCCCTGGAGCGCCCACGTCACGCTCGGCCACGTGTGTGGGGCGTTTTCGCCGAAACGGATTCCGTTCCGGCCGCGGGACGGGAGCGTGTCGCCCCACAGCGCGTCGCCGTGAAAACCTACCCGGTGCAGTCCCACCGGTTCGAGAAGGGCGGACCGAACGTATTCGGGGAACGTCATGCCGGACACGTTTTCCACGATCGCGGCCAGCAACGTGTAGCCCGAGTTGGAGTAGGCGCGCTCGGTCCCCGGCTCGAAGAGCAGGTCCTGCGCGAGGATTCGCGTGAGCGCCTCTTCCCGGTTCATGGCCTGATGATCGCCCGAGTCATCGTGGTACTCGTGGAACCCCGCGCGCATGTCGAGCAGCTGCTGGAGGGTGATCTCGCGCTTGTCGGTCGGAACACCTTCGAGGTAGCGGTGGATCGGTTGAGACGCATCGAGCTTCCCCTCCTCCTCGAGGTTGAGGATCGCCACCCTCGTGAACTGTTTCGTCACCGAGCCGATCGCGTAGACCGTCTCGAGGCTGGTCGGGGTCCCGGCGCCGGTGTCGGAAAGGCCGAACGCCTCGTGGAGGAGGAGCTCTCCGTCGCGTACCGCGAGCACCTGGCCGGCGAAGCCCCGCTCGGCCGCCGCGCCGGCGATCTCGCCGACCGCGTGACGGGCTTCGTCGCGGTCGGGCCTCTGCGCCTCCAGGGGGTTGGAGGTCGAGAGGACACCTATACCGGCCGCGATCAGGATTGGCAGGATCGGGACGAAGGGCTTGAACAGCGTGGGCATGCGTCTACTCGGCCGAGTTGAGGTGATCTGACACTCGCAAGCTGACCGTCCGCTGTGAAGAGGATGTGAATGTCCAGGGGGAGGCGTATTGTTGGCCATGAGCTTGCCCCGAATCGTCGTCTCGTCCCGGTCGTCGGTCCGTCGCCGGGCCGCGCTGCGCTGGCTGCGAGAGGCCGGAGGTGGCGGAGCGCTCGTAGTCGGCGAGACGTTGACCGGGCCTCACGACCTGATCCTGGAGGCGGTGAGCGCCGCCGGGCCGACGCTGGGCTGGCGGCGCGTCACGCTCTCTATTCTCGCTACCGAGCTGGCGGCGGCGCGCCTCGGCGACCGCGTCCCGGCGGGCGGCGTGGCCCGGGACGCGGTGGTGGCGCGCACGCTCATGCGTCTGGGCCCGGAGGCGCTCGGCCGGCTGGGACCGGTCTCCGACACCCCGGGGTTCATCCGGGCAGTCGGCGGAGCGCTGGAGGAGCTGCGTCTGGCCGGCGTGGAACCGGAAGAGCTGGGTCGACACGACGAGGGGCTGGCCGCGCTCGCCGCCGAAGTCGACCACGAGTGGGAGGCTGCCGGGCTCGCAGATCGCGCTACGGTGATGGCCGCTGCCGCCGAGGCCGTTCAGGATGCGGAGTTTCGGCACTACCTGCTCGACCTTCCCACGCTGTTCTACGATCTGCGGGTCGACTCGCGGGCCGTGGCCGGGTTCGCGTCCGCCCTGCTCGAACGAGCACCGGAGAGCCTCGTCACGTTTCCCGCGGGTGACGAGCGGACGCCCGCGCTTCTCGAGCTGACGGCCGAGGGGGAGGGGAAGGACGCGGTCACGCGGCGGGCGCTCGACCGCCTGCAGGAGCACCTGTTCGACGCGCCGCCGGACGACGCGAACCCGGACGAGACGCTGACTGTGTTCTCCGCGCCCGGCGAAGGCCGCGAGTGCGTCGAGATCGCGCGACGGCTGCTGCGGGCCGCCGAGGAGGGGAGGGGTTTCGATCGCGCCGCGGTCCTCCTGCGGCAACCCCAGGACTACCGTCCGTACGTCGAAGAGGCGCTGCGTCGCGCGGACATCCCCGCGTATTTCGCCCGCGGCGTTCGCCGTCCCGATCC
The DNA here is from genome assembly GCA_029861425.1 of Gemmatimonadota bacterium. Classification (GTDB taxonomy): domain Bacteria; phylum Gemmatimonadota; class Gemmatimonadetes; order Palauibacterales; family Palauibacteraceae; genus Palauibacter. The sequence continues at coordinate 11,038 of JAOTZH010000016.1, read as the reverse complement.
GGCCGGCCGCGCCTTTCTCGCGCTCCTGAGATGCAGGGCCGAGGACTACTCCGCCGCGCGCTTCGCCGAGTACCTCTCCGTGGGTGAGGTTCCCGACGCGACCGAGGAGAAGACGCCGCCGTCGCCCCCGCCGCCGGAGGAGCGCTGGGTCCCCGCCGACGAGGAGGGCGAGTCGGAGGTCGTCGAGCAGCTCGGGTTCGATCTCGCTCCCGTCGCCGAGGACGTGGCGGACGAGTCGGGCGGGGTGTCCGCGACGGCTCGAGTGGAACCGTCGGAGTCCGGCGGTCCGGTCAGGGCTCGCAACCTCAGGGTGCCTCGCCGCTGGGAGAAGCTCCTCGTCGAGTCGTCCGTCGTCGGAGGGCTCGACCGCTGGCGCCGCCGGCTGGCCAGCCTGCGTGAGGAGCTGGAGATCAAGCGAGACGGGCTCGCGGTCGAGGACGCCGAGGACCCGCGGGTGACCCGAGTGGACGGTGCGCTGAGCGACCTGAGGCATTTCCGCGAGTACGCGTTGCCGCTGCTGGACGAGCTCGCCGCTCTCCCCGAGACCGGGACGTGGGCGGAATGGATCGACGCGCTGGGAGGTCTCGCGAGCCGGTCCATTCGACATCCGGAGGGCATCCACGCGACGCTCTCGGCGCTCGGCCCGATGGGTCCGGTCGGGCCCGTCCGTCTTGCGGAGGTCGTCCAAACGCTCGGGCCGCGTCTCATCGAAGCCGCCAGCCCGTCGAAGGGGAATCGCTACGGCAAGGTCTTCGTCGGCCCGATCGACGCCGCTCGCGGCCACGAGTTCGACGTGGTGTTCGTCCCCGGGATGGCTGAGCGCGTCTTCCCGCCGAAGATCGCCGAGGATCCGATCCTGCTGGACGATGTCCGCGATGCTCTCAACGCGGGCCCCCGGACACCCGGCCTTCGTACGAACGCCGAGCGGGTAGCGGACGAACGGCTCGCCCTCACGATCGCCGTGGGAGCCGCACGCGAGCAGGTCGTTCTGTCTTACCCGCGCATCGAGGCCGGAAAGTCTCGGCCTCGCGTCCCGTCGTTCTATATGCTCGAGGCCGTCCGGGCCGCGGAGGGCCGGTTGCCGCGGTTCGAGGACCTCGCGGAGCGTGCCGAAAAGGTGTCCGACGCCCGGATCGGCTGGCCCGCGCCACGGGTAGCGGCGAGCGCGATCGACGAGGCGGAATACGATCTCGCAGTCCTCGCCGATCTGGGCGTCCGGGGTGACGCCGCGGTGAAGGCGGCCGGGCACCTGCTCCACACCAACCGACACCTGGCTCGCGCGCTCCGCTTTCGGGCCTACCGGTGGGAGGTTCGTCGGTGGACATGGGCCGACGGCCTACTGCAGCTCTCGCCCGGGGCGACCGAAGCCCTGGCGCGTCATGCGCCGGACGCGCGGGCGTTCTCGGCGACGGCCCTTCAGCACTTCGCGGCCTGTCCCTATCGCTTCTACCTGTACACGATCCAGGGGCTGGCGCCCCGGGAAGAGCCGGTGGGAATCGAGAGCCTCGACCCGCTGCAGCGCGGATCTCTTGTCCACCAGATCCAGTTCGAGCTGCTGACGCGGCTTCAGATCGACAGTGAGACGGCGGTTCGGGCGGGTGGCACGGCGCTGCTTCCAGTGACTCCCGAGAACCTCGAGTCGGCTCACTCCACGCTGGACGACGTGGTCGAGAAGGTGGCCGGGGACTTCCGGGACCGGCTGGTGCCCGCGATAGATCGTGTGTGGCGCGACGGCATCGAGGCGATCCGTCAGGATCTCCGGGAGTGGCTGCACCGCGAGAGCCTGGAGATCGGCCCCTTCGAGCCTCACCGTTTCGAGCTCTCTTTCGGACTGCCGCGCGACGCCGACCGCGACGAGCACTCCGTCCCCGAACCCGTCGACCTTGGGGTCGGCCTGAGGCTGAGGGGGGCGATCGACCTGATCGAGCGGACGGCGTCCGGGGTCGTCCGCGTCACGGACCACAAGACCGGCCGGTACCGGCCGCGCAGAAACGCGATCATCCAGGGCGGGGAGCTGCTGCAGCCCGTGTTGTACGGCCTGGCCGCCCAACAGCTGTTTCCCGAGGACGACGTCCAATCGGGACGACTCTACTACTGCACCTCCGACGGCGAGTTCAGGTCGCACGAGGTGCCGATCAACGAGGAGACCGCCGGAGCCGCACGCGTGCTCGCGGATGTCCTCGGGAGCGCCTACGAGGCTGGAGCGTTCCAGGCGCTCCCGAGGAAGAAGGCCTGCGACTGGTGTGATTACCGGACGGTGTGCGGCCCCGACGAGGAGCGGCGCATCCTCCGGAAGCCGGCTGCCGTCGAGCTCAAGCGGCTGAGGGACTACCAGTGACCGTTCGAAGCTCGGTCCTGTCGAGGCGCGCCCTCGGGCCTGACCCGGTCGAGGGCCGGTTAGCGGCGGAGGGCCACTCCGGGGTCGAACCAGGGCCGCGCCGGCGTGCTGCCGGTCATGACGAGGACCGCATCGAAGTTGAACACCAGGTCGAAGAGCTCCTGCGTCACGTCCACCCGCCGTTCGTGGATCGCCGCGCGGAACGGGCGGAAGTCGAACAGCGTCCACGCATCGGGGAGCACGAGCGCCTGAGTCGGAAGGATGACGGACAGCATGCCCGCGGCCTCCGTCTCGTACGACAGAGCGATCGGATTGAACTGAGACCTCCGGGTGTCCGGACCGCCGACGACGAGCAGATGGAAGGAGCCGCTGCCTTCGGCCTCGGCAACCTGCGCGAGCATGGTGCCCACATCGTACTGACGCGTCTGGTTCAGACCCCGGTAGGCGTGGTTCGCCCCGAGCTTCACGAGCGCGCGGGGGTGTGCCTCCCCTCGCGTGCGAGCGGCGTCGAGGTGCCGAGACATCGAGAGCTTGAGCCACCCGGCCCGAGCGTGATTGGAGTCCCAGTTCTGGCCGGACAGGAACAGACGATTGATGCGGGCCGTCTCCTGCATGGTCTCGATCACCCGGTCGGCCCTGGATCCGGGCTCCGGATCGATCGCTTCGCGGAGCCGGATGAACGGGTCGTCGGGCGCGGACCACAGAAGGAGCGCGCCCGGATTGCCGGTCTCGATGACCTGGCTGAGCCCGGCATCCGCCATCTCGCGGACTTCCGCCACGACTTTCCGGGCATCGTCGTCCCGCGCGGCCGCTTCGAGGACCGGGAAGAGATAGCGGTCGCCGAGGATGTCGTAGTCGATGCCCCAGATCACGTCGTCGACGTCCGGCAGCTCGGAGACCGCATCGACGAGCAGTCGGGACTCGGATTCGAGGATGAAGAACGGGAATCCCGGCGATCGAGCCTCCTGGAACTCGGCCAGGGCGCGAGGTCCGACACGGGCCAGAGAGTCGAGAAGGACTCCGGCGTCGGGTCCCACCTCGACGGCCAGGTGGCGATAGCCCCACGGAACCAGGCTCCTGAACCAGGCCGCCGTGAAGAGCGGGATCTCGGCGATGCCGTGCTCCTCGCCGACCAGCACGAAGCGGGACGCCCGCCCGGCCCCGGTGAGGAGCTCGCCACCGGAGCCCGCCAGGCGTCCGCTCGTGATCGCGACCGGGTGGCGGTTGGTCTCGAGCAGCTCGATGAGCCGCGGGTCCGTCTGCTGGCCCTGGACCGCTGGGGCGACCACGGCGAGAGCGAGACAGGCCAGGCATGCGGTGATGGCCGGGCGGTCAGCGGTCATGGCGAGCGCGAGCTCCCGGGCGACTTCCTGGTGACGGATCTGTTCGGGGTCCATGGAGCTCACGTTAGGTCTGTGTCGAATCCCTCGACAGCATCGGAGGCGGCGCGATGATTCCCGACGCCACGCATCTGCCGGACGCCGAGCAGCGGGCCGCGATCGCCGGGGACCTCGATGAGACCCTGTTCGTCGAGGCGGCCGCCGGCACCGGCAAGACGACGGAACTGGTGCGCCGGATCGTGGCGGTCATTCGTACCGGTCGGGGGACGCTCGCGGACATCGTGGCCGTCACCTTCACGGAGAAGGCCGCGGGCGAGATGAAGCTCCGCCTTCGGGCCGAGATCGAGAGCGCCCGCGGCGCCGCTGAGGCGGGGGGCGAGGAGGCCGCGCACCTGGAGCGGGCCCTGGAGCAACTCGAGCTCGCCCACATCGGGACGATTCACGGATTCTGTACCGACCTTCTGAAGGAGCGCCCGATCGAAGCGGGCGTCGATCCGGCGTTTCAGGTCGCCGCCGACGACGAGGCCGGACGGCTGCTCGATGCCGCGTTCGAGTCCTGGTTCCAGGAGGTGCTCGCGGATCCGCCCCCGGGCGTGCGTCGGGCACTCCGGCGAAATTTCGGGCGTAACTCCGGTGGCCCGCGAGCGAAGCTCCGCGACGCCGCCTGGACGCTCGCCGAGCACCGCGATTTCGGCGCGGCGTGGCGCCGCCCGGAGTTCGATCGCAAGGCCGATCTGGATCGTGCCGTCGAGGTGCTCCGCGAGCTTGGCGACTTCGCCCCGCGCGCGGCCCGTCCGGACGATTATTTCACGCGGAACCTGGAGAACCTTCGTCGGGGCGCGCGCGAGCTCGAGCTCCGCGAGGCCGTACACGGTCGCGACCACGACCATGTGGAGGCCTGGCTCAGAAGCCTCGTGCGGCTCAAGTGGGTCGGGTGGCACTGGAAGGGCAGCCGCACCCCGGACTTCGGGCAAGGAATCGACAAGGCAGAGCTGGTCGCCAGGCGCGATGCGGCACGCGCCGAGTTGCTCGGGATCCTCGACACCCACGACGCGGATCTCGCGGCCCGGCTGCGCGAGGAGCTGCGACCCGTGATCGCCGGCTACGAGGAGCTGAAGCGTCGGCAGGGCCGGCTGGATTTCGTCGACCTGTTGATTCGCTGTCGCGACCTTCTGCGCGACAACGACGACATGCGCGCCCACTATCAGCGGCGCTTCTCGCACGTGTTCATCGACGAGTTTCAGGACACCGATCCGCTGCAGGTCGAAATCGCGATGCTCCTGTGTGCGGACGATCCCGACGAGACCGACTTCACCATGGTGGCGCCTGTGCCGGGCAAGCTCTTCCTCGTCGGCGACCCGAAGCAGTCGATCTACCGGTTCAGGCGCGCCGACGTGACGATGTACGAGCGCACGCGAGACCGTCTCGAAGCCGGCGGCGCCCGGGTCGTCCACCTCACGACGAGCTTCCGCGGCCAACCGCGCATCCAGCGCGCCGTGAACGCTTCGTTCGTTCGTCGCATGATCGGAAGCGAGGACGGGAGCCAGGCGGACTACGTCCCTCTCGATCCGTACAGGGATGACGTGGGCGATCAACCCGCCGTCATCGCCCTTCCGGCGCCCAGGCCATACGGGAAGTTCGGGAGCATCTACAAACGGGCGGTGGACGACTCTCTGCCCGAGGCGGTCGGCGCGTTCGTCGACTGGGTCGTGCGGGACTCCGGCTGGCGGGTCACCGAGCGGGAGGATCCCGACGTGCTGGTCCCCATCAAGGCGCGGCACATCTGCCTGCTCTTCCGGAGACTCCGGAACTGGAACGCCGACGTCACGCGGCCGTACGTCCGCGAGCTCGAGGCGCGCGCGATCCCGCACGTGCTCGTCGGCGGCCGGTCGTACTTCGACCGGGAGGAAGTGCTCGCGGTCCGCAACGCGCTCACCGCGATCGAGTGGCCGGATGACCGGCTATCCGTCTACGGGGCGCTGCGCGGCCCCCTCTTCTCGCTCGGCGACGGGACGCTTCTCCATTTCACCTCCGACGTTGGGCCGCTCCACCCCCTCAGGCCCTGCGGCCGTCATCCAGACATCGAGGCGATGCGAGCGGCCGGTGTGGCCCCTGAGCTGATCGCGGTGTCCGAGGCGCTCGGGATCCTCGGCGAGCTTCACGGGAACCGGAATCGCCGCTCATTGCCGGACACCATCACACGCCTGCTCGCGGCCGTCCGCGCTCACGCCGGCATCGCGATCTGGCCGACCGGCGAACAGGCGCTCGCCAACGTGCTGCGGGTCGGCGACCGTGCGCGTGCCTTCGAGCGAACGGGCACCCCATCGTTCCGCTCCTTCCTGGATCGCATGGAGGAGGAGGCGGATCGGGGGCAGGCCGAGGAGGCGCCGATCGTCGAGGAGGGCACCGAGGGCGTCCGCATGATGACGGTCCACAAGGCGAAAGGGCTCGAGTTCCCGGTCGTCATTCTCGCGGACATGACGTGCAACGCGACCTTCGAGACGCCCAGCCGATTTGTCGATCCCGAGGCGAGTCTCTGGGCCGAGTCGTTGTGCAACTCGACGCCGCTGGACCTGCTCGAGAACATCGAGGCCGAGCGGGTGCGCGACATGGCGGAGGCGGACCGGCTCACGTATGTGGCGGCGACGCGGGCCCGCGATCTCCTGGTCGTTCCGGCGCTCGGCGACGGGCGCGACGGGCAAGGGGGCTTTCCCGCGCCAGGCCTGCACGGGGATGACGCCGAGTGGTGGCTCGACTCGCTGCACCCGGCGATCTACCCGCCGCCGGGCGAGCGACGTGGCCCCCTTACCGACCCGAGCGCCCAGGACCTCGGAGCGCCCGCCTTCGGTGTCGAGTCGGTCGTCGAACGCCTCGACCGGGACGGCGACGACATGCCGACACCGCGAGAATCGGTCTCCCCGGGGCGTCACACGTCGGCCGGTGGCACCGAAGTCGTCTGGTGGGACCCGAACGTCCTCGATCTCGATGTGGCCGCGCCGACCGCCGAGCGACAGCAGCGACTGCTCGACGTCGACGAGGAGGCTCAGCCCACGCTCAGCGTAGAGGAGGGGATCGCCGCGCATGACGCGTGGCAGCACGCGCGAGCGAGCCGGCTCGCGAGTGGCTCGGAGCCGGCGGTCCACGTCCGGACCACGAAGCGGCTGGCGAAGGCAGCCGTCGAGAACGGCGACCGCCTTCCGGACGGAACCGACGTCGAGTGGATCGACGTCCCGAGGCCGGAGGCCGAGGAGCGCCCCCGCGGCAATCGGTTCGGGGCGCTCGTCCACGAGGTCCTCTCCGTCATCGCCCTCGACGCGGGCGAAGGCCGGATCCACGCGGTCGTGGACGCGCGAGCGGCACGGCTGGGTGCGCCGCGCATCGAGGCGGTGGCTGCCGCCGCACTCGTCGGTAGGGCGCTCGAGCACGAGATCATTCGCTCGGCCGCGGACGCGGCGGCGGACGTTCGCCGGGAGATCCCGCTCTTCGACGTGGCCGGCGACGGAACCCTGCACGAAGGGGTGGCGGACCTTGCGTACCGCCTCGTGGACGACGCCGGCCGAGCGGAATGGACCGTGGTCGACTACAAGACGGACGTCGATCCCGACGCCTGGCGCCCGGAATACGAACACCAGGTCGCGACGTACGCCCGGATGCTCTCGGCCGCGACTGGCGAACCCGTGCGGGGCTGCGTCCTCTCCCTCTGACCGGGAGGCCCGGGCGACCCCTCGGGGCTCTCGAATACGTGATGGAGGGCAGGCGAGACACCATCCGCATAAGGAGGCTCGAATGCTTCGACGTGTCCTGTTTTTCGCCCTGCTCTTCGGCGCCGCGACCGCCCCGATTGTCGCTCAGGAAGGGCCGACGCCCAATCGCATCTACATCGCGACCTACATGGTCAACTATGGGAATATCCCCGAGTACCAGGAGCTCTACGAGACTCAGGGCGTGCCGATCCTCGACGAGCTCGTCGAGGAAGGGATGCTCGTCGGCTTCAACTTCCGCATGCATCACACGGGGGGGGAGTACACGCTCCGCGAGGGTCTCATCGGGGATCCGGACACCGACTTCGATGCGGTCTGGGCGGCGTACAACGGTCGCTGGGAGGAACGCCATCCCGCCGGGTTCGAGCGTCTCGGCGCGATCATCGACGCGCACGAGGACGAGGTCTGGAACCTGGAGGTCCTCAATCTCGGAGATGGCGGGGGCGCTCAGTACCTGTACGAGATCTACTGGCAGGTGAACTTCAACGATCTGGACGCATGGACCCGTGTCTGGGAAGAGGAGGTTTTTCCCATCATGGACGGCCTGATCGAGCAGGGCCTTCTCTCGGGGTACGTCCAGCAGGGGCACAACACGGGTGGACGATTCAACACCAAGGTCGCCATGCTGTATGACGAGTGGGACGACCTGGATGAGATCGAGGCCGCGTTCTTCTCGGCGCTCGCGCTCGACAACCCGGCGTGGGCGTACGTCCAGTCCCACAAGGACGAGCTCTGGCAGAACCTGCCACCTCGGTAGCACGCGCATGGGAGGTCGCTCCCGCCTTAGGCGTCGAAGCGACCTGAAGTGAATCAGAACCGTGTCGGACCGCGACGGCCCCGTCTCGCCGGCGGTCGCGGTCGACCGGCCTTCCGACCTCGGAGGATGTGATGCACCTCGCTCCACGACGTTCGCTTGCCGCGTTCCTGGTCTTCTCGCTTGTCGGAACCCTCGCATGCGGCGATTCCGATCGAGGCATCGACATGCTCGGTGGTGCGGGTGCCGTGGACGACGCCCGGCTCGCGAACGCGGACGCCGACGAGGAGAACTGGCTCACCTACGGGCGTACGTACAAGGAGCAGCGTCACAGCCCGCTCACGCAGATCAACGAGGCGACCATCGGCCGGCTCGGCCTGGCCTGGTGGGCTCCGATGGGGACGATCCGCGGGCTCGAGGCAACTCCGCTGGTCGTGGACGGGAAGATCTTCGTCACGAGCTCGTGGAGCATCATGCACGCGTTCGATGCCGCGACGGGCGAGCAGCTGTGGACCTACGACCCCCAGGTGAACCGGGCGCACGCGCGATATGTGTGCTGCGACGTGGTGAACCGCGGGCCCGCGTTCTACCGCGGCAAGGTGTACGCCGGGACGATCGATGGGCGCATGGTCTCCGTCGCGGCGGAGACCGGCGAGCTGGTCTGGGAGACGCAGACCACGCCCGAGGGGGAGGCCTATGCAGTGACCGGTGCGCCGCGGATCGCCGACGGCAAGATCCTGATCGGGAACGGCGGGGCCGAATACGGCGTGCGCGGATACGTGACGGCGTACGACGCCGAGACCGGCGAGGAAGACTGGCGGGTCTACACCGTGCCAGGCGACCCGGCCGACGGGCAGGAGACGGCGGCGCTCGAAGAAGCGGCGAAGACCTGGTCCGGCGACTGGTGGCAGGCCGGCGGCGGCGGGACGGCGTGGGACTCGATGGTCTACGATCCGGAGCTCGGGCTCGTCTACATCGGGGTCGGGAACGGGTCCCCGTGGTACGAGCGGATCCGGAGCCCCGGGGGAGGGGACAACCTGTATCTGTCCTCGATCCTCGCGGTCCGTGCCTCGGACGGCGAGTACGTCTGGCACTACCAGACGACGCCCGCGGACAACTGGGACTACACTGCGACGCAGCCGCTCATGCTGGCCGAGCTCGAGATCGACGGACGCGAGCGGAAAGTCATCATGCAGGCGCCCAAGAACGGGTTCTTCTACGTGATCGACCGCGAGACCGGCGAGTTCCTGTCGGGCGAGGCGTTCGCCGACGTGAACTGGGCGACGGGGATCGACGAGGACGGACGGCCGATCGAGAACCCGGCCGCCCGGTCGCTGGAGACGCCGATGCACGTCGCCCCCGGGCCGAACGGCTCGCACAACTGGCACCCGATGTCGTACAGCCCGCAGACGGGGTACGTATATTTCCCCGTCTACGAGCACTCGATGCTGCACGCGATCGACGAGGATTGGGAGTACGACCGGAGCACGATAAACATCGGCGCGAACTTCACCTACGACGGCGAGACCGTCGGCGAGGAGATGCCGATGGTCGGCCGCCTGGTCGCCTGGGACCCGGTCAGCCAGCAGGAGGTGTGGCGGGTCGAGCATCCCAATCCGCTATCGGGCGGCACCCTCTCGACGGCGTCCGGCCTGGTCTTCCAGGGCCGCGCCGACGGACAGCTTCGCGCGTATCGGGCGACCGATGGGCATCTGTTGTGGAGCTTTCAACACGAGACCGGAATTGCCGCGGCACCAGTCACTTACGCGGTCGACGGTACGCAATATGTCGCCGTCATGGCAGGGTGGGGCGGGCCGGAGGTCTTGATCAATATGGGGCTCGGTGACGGCGCGACCGGACCGGGTCGTCTGCTTGTCTTCGCGCTGGACGGCGCGGCGACGCTGCCCGAGCCCATGCCGCCGCTCCCCCCGATCGAGGCGCCGACCTTCGAGCTCGCGGCGTCCGCGACCGACGTCGAGGCGGGCGAAGAGCTCTACGGCCTGAACTGCTGGGGATGCCACGGGGCGGCGGCCGCGAGCGGCGGGATCACACCCGACCTGCGGCGCACTACGGCGGACGTGCACGCCGTGTTCGAGGACATCGTGCTCGGCGGCCAACGCGCCGCGCTCGGGATGCCGCCGTTCGACGATCGGCTGAACCCGGACGAGGTGCGACAGATCCAGGCGTACGTGCTCTCGCGTGCGCGCGAGTCCGTCGGGGAGAACTGATCCGGTCGCTCGCCCTTCGGTCACGGATAGGGTGAACACCCCGGTCGCCGAGGTGACCGCGCGCGCGGAGCTGCGCGCCACCAGCTTGTGTCCCGCCAGAGGCGCGCGGACCTTCAGGCCATGATCGGCACGACTGTCGGACACTACCGGATCGTCGAGGAACTCGGGGGCGGGGGGATGGGTGTCGTCTACCGCGCCGAGGACACCCATCTCGGTCGTGATGTCGCCCTCAAGTTTCTTCCGCCGGAGCTGACCCGGGACGCCGAAGCGCGTGAGCGCTTCACGCTCGAGGCTCGCGCCGCGTCGGCACTCGACCACGCGAACATCTGCACGATCCACGACATCGACGAGACCGACGACGGTCAGTTGTTCATCGCGATGGCGTTCTATGACGGGGAGACCCTCAAGGCGCGTCTGGGGCGGGGGCCGCTCGAGATCGATGAGGCGATCGACATCGCGCGCCAGATCGCGTCCGGCCTCGAGCGCGCGCACGAGAGCGGCATCGTCCACCGCGACATCAAGCCCGCCAACGTGATGATCACCAGGCACGGCGAGGCAAGAATCGTCGACTTCGGGATCGCCAAGCTCGCCGGCGCGGCGCGCCTCACCCGGACCGG